>NZ_JBWKFL010000018.1:46826-228295 GCF_056434305.1 Streptomyces sp. NPDC044061
GGAACTTCTCAATCGACCGCCTCATCCTCGGCCCCGGAACTTCTCGGCCGACCGTCTCGCCCCCTCGGCACGGCACATCGCGGCCGACCCTCCGCCCCGCTCTTTCTCAGCGGACCGACCCGCCCCCGCCCCCGGAACTTCTCAATCGACCGCCTCATCCTCGGCCCCGGAACTTCTCGGCCGACCGTCTCGCCCCCTCGGCACGGCACATCGCGGCCGACCCTCCGCCCTGCTCCTTCTCAGCGGACCGACCCGCCCCCGCCCCCGGAACTTCTCACCCCACCGCCCCCGCCCCGGGGCCCGGTACTTCGCAGCTCGCCGTGCCGGATGGCGGGGGTCGGCGTCCTGCCGAGTGAGACGGTGGGTGGGTGGGAAACGCGGCGGACTGTCCCCGACCACCGGCGACGGGGTAGCGTGCGTATCTCAGCCATAACGCAGAATGGATGGCAGAGGTGCGCCCGAGCGCGATCGGACGCGGACGTCGATGCGGCCCACAGGTCCGCTCCGTCCGCTTCACCGCCGGAGGCATCCGCACTCGTGAGACGGCGTAGGAGAGAAGCGATACCTGTGAGCGCAGCGACAACGCGAAGCCGCACCCCCGACCGCCTGTGCGCCGAGGCCGTCGACCTAGCCCGTGCCGCCGCCGAGGAGGCCGCCGCCCCCGGCGTGGTCGGTGAGCACGTCGGCCTGGTGTCGGAGGGCGACCGTGTTGTCACGCACTTCTTCGAGTGCAAGGAGCCGGGCTACCGCGGCTGGCGCTGGGCGGCGACCGTGGCCCGCGCCTCCCGCGCGAAGATCGTGACGCTGGACGAGGTGGTCCTGCTCCCCGGCCCCGACGCCCTCCTGGCCCCCGAGTGGGTCCCGTGGAGCGAGCGCCTGCGCCCCGGCGACCTCGGCCCCGGCGATCTGCTCCCCACCGACCAGGAGGACCTGCGCCTGGAGCCCGGCTACACGGGCGAGGAGCGGCCCGCGCCGAACTCGATCGTGTCCGAGGAGCTGGAGGAGCTCGCGGAGGCGGAGGACGCCGAGGTCACCGCGGGCACCCCCGCCACCCAGCCGACGACGCCGACCCGGGGCTCGATCGCCGCGGTGGCCGAGGAACTCGGCATGCGCCGCGCCCGGGTCCTCTCCCGCTACGGCCTGCACGTCGCTGCGGACCGCTGGGAGGAGTCGTTCGGCCCCAAGACCCCGATGGCCCAGGCGGCCCCGGCAACCTGTATGAGCTGCGGTTTCCTGTCCCCCATCGGCGGCTCCCTCGGCCAGGCCTTCGGCGTCTGCGCGAACGAGTTCGCCCCGGCCGACGGCCGCGTGGTCTCCCTGGCGTACGGCTGCGGCGGCCACTCGGAGGCGGCGGTCATGCCGAAGCCGCCCCAGCCGGCCGCACCGGTGATCGACGAGACCCGGGTGGACCCCTTCCCGCTCCGTCCGGCCCGCGACTCGGGCTCGGTACCGGAGACCGGGGACGACGAGACGGCGGAACTCGGCCACTCGTAGACCGCGCCGGCACCGCGGGGACCGCCCGCGGCCCCGCCACCGGTGCGGAACCACCTCTCCGGCCCTGACCTGTGCCTTCGGTCTCCTCGCCGCACTCGCTGTACCTTCGTCCTCACGTCGACGAGGAGAGTGAACGTGAGCAAGTACGTGCGGCCGGCGGCCGAGGGCGCCGACCCCTTCGGCACCGCCCGTCTGCGCCGCGGTGTCCTCGACGCCTGGGCCACCAGCCCCGCCCGGTTCCGTGAGGACGCCAACGCCGAGGAGGACCTGGTCCTCGGCGGCTACCGGGACCGGCTCGTGGTCGAGCTGGCCCAGAACGCCGCCGACGCCGCCGCACGGACCCGGACCCCGGGCCGGCTGCGCCTCACCCTCCGCGACGGCGTGCTGGTCGCGGCGAACACCGGCGCCCCGCTGGACGCGGCCGGTGTCGAGTCGCTGTCCACCCTGCGTGCCTCCGCCAAGCGCGAAGCCCAGGACACCCACGGCGCCGTCGGCCGGTTCGGCGTCGGTTTCGCCGCCGTACTCGCCGTCACGGACGAGCCCGCGATCGTCGGCCGGCACGGCGGGGTCCGCTGGTCCCTGGCCGAGGCGCGGGAAGAGGCCGCCGGCATCGCCCGGCACAGCCCCGGGCTCGGCGACGAGATCCGGCGCCGCGACGGGCACGTGCCGCTCCTCCGGCTCCCCTTCGCCGCCGAGGGCTCCGCCCCGGAGCCGTACGACACCGCCGTCATCCTGCCGCTGCGCGACACCGCCGCCACCGACCTCGCCGAGCGCCTCCTCGACGGCATCGACGACGCCCTGCTCCTCGCCCTGCCCGGCCTGGAGGAAGTGGTCGTCGAGGTCAACGGCGAAGCCCCGCGCACCCTGCGCCGCCGTACCGAGGGCGCCGTCACCGTGGTGGAGGACTCGCGGGACGGCACCACTCGCTGGCGCACTCTCTCCGCACACGGCCCGCTCACCCCGGAGCTGCTCACCGACCGGCCGGTGGAGGAGCGCCTGCGCCCCCACTGGTCGGTGACCTGGGCCGTACCGGCGGACGCCGACGGCCGCCCGGTACGGCCGCGCACCACGCCCGTCGTGCACGCCCCCACCCCCAGCGACGAGCCCCTGGGCGTCCCCGCGCTGCTCATCGCGTCCTTCCCGCTGGACACCACCCGCCGGCACGCGGCGCCCGGCCCACTGACCGACTTCCTGGTGCAGCGCGCGGCGGCCGTCTACACCGAACTGCTCGCCGAGTGGCGCCCGGTGACCGAGGGCGTGATCGACCTCGTACCCGGACCGCTGGGCAAGGGAGAGCTGGACGGCGCGCTGCGGCAGGCCGTCCTGGAGCGGCTGCCGCGCACCGCGTTCCTGCCCCCGGCCGTCGACTCCAAGGGCGACGACGACCTCCCGGAGGCGCTGCGCCCGAGGGACGCCGAAGTGGTGGAGGGCGCGGGCGCGGACACCGTACGGGTCCTCGCGGAGGTGCTGCCCACCCTGCTGCCCGCCGGGCTGGAACGCCGTGTGGAGCTGCGCACCCTCGGTGTGGCCCGGCTCCCGCTCGCCGACGCCGTCGACCGGCTGGCCGGTCTGGAGAAGGCCCCCGAGTGGTGGTGGCGGCTCTACGACAGCCTCGCCGGCGTCGACCCCGACCGGCTCTCCGGGCTTCCGGTGCCACTCGCGGACCGGCGCACCACCATCGGCCCCCGGCAGGTCCTGCTGCCCGCTCCGGACGCCGCCCGGATCGACGCCGAGGTGCTCGGCCGGCTCGGGCTCAAGGTCGCCCACGAGGACGCCGTGCACCCGCTCCTGGAGAAGCTGGGCGCGCTGCCGGCGACCCCGCGTGCGGTGCTGACCACTCCGCAGGTGCGGGCCGCCGTGGCGGCCTCGCTGGACGACGAGGGCGGGGCGCTGTGGGAGGAGGACGCCCCCGGCGCCGAGGAACTGGCCGACACCGTCCTGGCCCTGGTGCGCGATGCCGGACTCGAGCCCGGTGACGAGCCGTGGCTGGGTGCCCTCGCGCTGCCCGACGAGGACGGGGAACTCGCCCCGGCCGGTGAGCTGGTCTTTCCCGGCAGCTCCTTCGCCCGTGTCATCCGCGAGGACGAACTGGCCGCCGTGGATGCGGAGTTGGCCGAGAGGTGGGGAGAACAGCCGCTGGCCGCCTGCGGGGTGCTCGCGAACTTCGCGCTCGTGCGCGCCACGGACGTCGTCCTCGACCCGGACGAACTGGAGCCCCGGGAAGGCGACTTCGCCGAGCCGGACGACGCGGGCCTGCTCGACGCCGTGGACGTGTGGTGCGAGGACATCCTCGACCGCTTCCCCGACAGCCCGGTGCCGCCGGTGGCCACCGAACTGGTCGCCGTGCGCGATCTCGACCTGGTGGACGACGACCACTGGCCCGAGGCGCTCACCCTGCTGGCCCAGCCGCCGCTGCGGGACGCGCTCACCCAGCCGGTGCGGATCCTGCTGCCCGACGGCACCCACGAGGTCGTACGGCCGTACACGGCGTGGTGGCTGCGCGGGCATCCCGTCCTCGATGGGCGCCGGCCCGCCGGTCTGCTCGCGGCCGGCGGGGATCCGCTGCTGCGCGGCCTGTACGACGAGGCCGACGCCACGGGCTTCGACGACGAGCAGGTGCTGCGCGCGCTGGGCGTGCGGACCTCGGTGGCCGCCCTGCTGGACGAGCCCGGCGGCGCGGCCGAACTGCTGGACCGCCTCGCCGACCCCGAACGCCCGGTGAGCCCGGCCCAACTGCACGGTCTGTACGGCGCGCTGGCCGAGCTGGACCCCGAGCAGGTGACCCTGCCGGACGAGTTGCGGGCCGTGGCCGACGGCCGGGTGACCGTGGTGGACGCGGCCGACGCGGTGGTGGTCGACTCGCCCGACCTGCTGCCGTTCACCTCGGGAGTGCCGCTGCTGCCCGTCCGGCCGTCCCGGGCCGCCGAGCTGGCGGAGCTGTTCCAGGTGCGGCGGCTGAGCGAGTCCGTCACCGGCGAGGTCCACTCCGAGGGGACCGAGCACGACGTACCGGAGTCGGTGCGGGTGCTGCTCGGCCCGCGCACGCCCGGCACCCATGTCGAGCACGAGGAACTGGTCGTGGACGGCGTCGAGATCGACTGGCGGCTCACCGACGACGGCGTCCTGCACGCGGCCACCCTGGAGGGCGTCGCCGCGGGCCTCGCCTGGGCGGCCGGCCAGTGGCCACGCCGTTTCGAGGTGGCGGCCCTGCTGGAGGACCCGTCCCGGACGGAGGAGCTGGCGCGCGACCGCTGGTTCGACTGAGCCGGCGGCGCGACGGTCCCGGGCGGAAACACCTTCCGTACCGGGGCCGTTGGCCCACCCGTCACCCAAGTGACGCGCACGCAAACACTTCAATTTTCATACAACGGTCCCCAGGCGCCGTGGATCTGATCATCCGAGTCAACCGACTCCACGATCATGTGGGCCTCGGAGCGGGCGCGCAGCAGCGAGCATCCGCCCGAGACCCCACTCTCCACAGGGGAACGCATGCGCATTCGCGCCACCGTGGCCGCCGTCTCCGGCGCCCTGGCTCTCTCCGCCTTCGCCGTGCCGGCCGCACACGCCGGCAACGGAACCACGTTCGACCGCGACGACCTCGTGAAGGCCGCGCGGGCCGCGCACCACGCCGCGGGCAGGTCCGCGTTCAGCACGTCCTCCGCCGCCGACACCGGCGAGCCCTACGCGCTGGACCTCTCCTTCTCCGACGTCAAGATCAACAATGGCAAGTCGATCAACGCGGGCACCACCACCCACACCACGGTCCCCGTGACCTACACCGTCACGCACGCCGAGGACATCGACGTCAACGCGCCCGACTTCATGATGGACGTCGAGATCTACCGTGGCTCGTACGACGACCCGGCCAACGTCCTCTTCGGCGACGACTGGCCGACCTGCACGGTGGTCTCCGCGACCCAGGACAGCTGCAAGGGCACCATCGACGTCTACGCCGGCACTGAGCTGACCAACCCCGACGCGACCAAGTGGACGGCCATCGGGTACGCGATCGACTGGAACGACCAGGACCCGGAGTCCGACAACATCGACTGGAGCAAGGTCGGTTACGTCGACCAGGACGCGGTGGCCACGACCAGCCTCAAGCGCCTGACCAAGGCCACGGCCGACGGCACGCCGGAGCCCGCGGTGAAGGGCAGGGCCATCACCGTCACGGGCAAGCTGACCCTGGCCAACTGGAGCGACCACAAGTACCACGGCTACGCCGGCCAGAGCGTGCAGCTGCAGTTCCGCAAGAAGGATTCCAGCACCTACAGCACGGTGAAGACGGTCACGTCGGACTCGGCGGGCAATCTGAAGACCACGGTCACGGCGTCCACCTCCGGCTACTTCCGCTACTACTTCGCGGGTGCCTCGTACAGCGCGCCGGTCACCGCCACGGGTGACTACGTCGGCGTGCGCTGAGCGGTCGTGAAGTAGGCAGTACCGTGCCGGCCCCGGAAGCGCCTGCCGCCTCCGGGGGCCGGAACGCTCCCCCTCGCCTGCGCGACGAGTTGGTAACGCGAAGGTAAAATCTGACCGGATGTCGTCGCCGCCGTACAACCGGTCACGCCCCTCGTGGATCTGATCACTCGAGTCAACAGACTCACGATCACTTGGGCCCCGCGGCGACGACGAACCGTGCGGGACGACCGCCGCCGGGGCCCCTTTCTCCACTCAGGGGAGCGCATGCGTATACGTGCCACCGTGGCCGCCGTCACCGGCGCCCTGGCCCTCACCGCTCTCGTCGTGCCGGCCGCGCAGGCCGCCGACTCCGCCCCGTCCTACAAGGCGGCGGCCGCGAGGGTCCTCTCGCACGCCGGCAAGAGCGCCTTCAGCTCCGCCGACGAGCCCGCGGACCTGGGCGTCACGTTCTCGAACCTCAAGATCGCCTCGGCGATCAAGGTCGGCACGACCAACCACGTCACCGCCACGGTCACCTACACGATGACCCACGACGCCAACTACGTGCTCGGCTCCGACGACTTCGACAACGGTCCGTTCATCTACAAGCCGTCCACGGGCGGCATCCTGTTCGGCGACGCCCCGGCCGACTGCACCGCCACCTCGACGACGACCGCCAGCTGCAAGGGCCTCATCGACGTCTACCCGGCCGACGACGAGCTGCTCAACGTGGACGCCGGCACCTGGAAGGCGGGCGCGCTGGCGGTCCAGTACAGCACCGGCGACGGCTCCGAGACGGACGACCTCGGCACCACCCTGGTCCAGCGCTACTCCAAGCTGACGGTCAACGCCTCGCCGGAGCCGGTGAAGAAGGGCAAGACCATCACGGTCACGGGCAAGCTGTCCCGTGCCAACTGGGAGGACCACCAGTACCACGGCTACACCAAGCAGTCGGTGAAGCTGCAGTTCCGCAAGAAGGACTCCAGCACCTACACCACGCTGAAGACCATCACGTCGGACTCCACGGGCAACCTGAAGACCACGACCACCGCGTCGGCCGACGGCTACTTCCGCTTCGCCTTCGGGGGCACCACGACGACCCCGGCGGTGAACGCCACGGGTGACTTCGTCGACGTCCAGTAAGACGCGCGGTAAGCGGTAGGCAGTACCGTCACGGCCCCGGAGGCGCATGCCGCCTCCGGGGCCGGAACGTTTCTTCTCACTTGCGCCATGGACTGGCAACGCAAGGCCAAAATCTGACCGAGAAGCGCTCCTGCCGTACAACCGGTCACACCCCTCACGGATCTGATCGCCTGAGTCGACCGACTCCACGATCACTTATCCCTCCAGGGGAACGCACATGCGCATACGTGCCACCGTGGCCGCCGTCTCCGGCGCCCTCGCCCTCTCCGCCTTCGCCGTCCCGGCCGCGCACGCGGCCACCGCGGGACCGGACGTCACCTTCTCCAACCTGAAGGTGAACGGCGGCAAGGCCATCACCCTCGGCGCGACCTCCACGGCCAAGGTCAAGGCGACCTATACCGTGACCCACCCCTCCACCGTCTCCCTCGCCAACGTCGACACCGGCCCGGTGCTCTACCGCGGCACCTCGGCGAAGGACGCCGACACGCAGGTCATCAGCGACGACCCGGGCACCTGCACCACGGTGAACTCCACCACCGCGAACTGCTCGGCGACGATCACCCTCCCGGCCGCCGAGCTGTACAACTCCGACGCAGGCACCTGGAAGACGGGCGCTCTCGCCGTCGACAAGAAGACCTACGCCGCCACCTGGCAGAACGACCTGGGCACCATCCCGGTCCGCCGCGCCGCCAAGCTCACCGCCAACGCCACCCCGGAGCCGGTCAAGAAGGGCGGGACCCTGACCGTCACCGGCACGCTGACCCGGGCCAACTGGGAGTCCGGCAAGTACGCCGGCTTCGGCGGCCAGTCGGTGAAGCTCCAGTTCCGCAAGGCGGGCACCACCACCTACACCACCGTCAAGACCATCACGTCGTCCGCCACGGGCGCCCTGAAGACCACGGTCACGGCCGCCTCCGACGGCTACTACCGCTACAGCTTCGCGGGCACCTCCACCACGTCGTCCGTGAGCGCCACGGGCGACTACGTCGACGTGCAGTAGTCATTTCCCGCTCCACGTGAGCCCGGGGGCCGCCCAGCGAGGCGGCCCCCGGCCACGAGGCGGCCGTGGTGCTCCTGGCGCGCCATGGTCCGGGCCGGAGCCGCCCGCGCCTCATCGGGGGCCGCCGTGTCCTCCGGCCGTACGGCGATCCGTCCGCCCGCCCGCTCCAGCACACCCGCCCTGTGCTGTGGGCGTCGGCCAGGACGGCAGGTCGAAGAAGTCAGGGCGGACTCGCGCCCCGCGAGTCCATGTGGCCCACAGTCCGACGCTCACGCGGGGAAGCGGCGGTCGACCCACTTCCACAGGAACTCCAGGGCGGCCGACGCCACCACCGCCACTCCCACCGCCGTCCACGGCATGGCCATGCCCACCAGCTTCAGCGCGAAGAAGCTCTGCAGGGCCGGCACCACGAGGACGAGGAGGAACGCCGCCCCCATCGACGCCACCAGGACGACGCGCCACCAGGTGTAGGGGCGGGCGATGATCGCCAGGACCCACATGGAGACCAGGAACAGGGTCAGGGTCGCCGCGCTGGTCTCCGCGTCCAGGGAGCCCGGGCCGGTGTAGTGATGGCGGGCCAGCAGGTACGTCACGAAGGTCGCCGTTCCGGCCACCACCCCGCCCGGGATCGCGTAGCGCATCACCCTGCGGACGAAGTGGGGCCGGGCCCGTTCCCGGTTCGGGGCCAGGGCCAGGAAGAAGGCCGGGACTCCGATCGTGAGGGTGGAGAGCAGGGTCAGGTGCCGGGGCAGGAAGGGGTACTCGACCTGCCAGCACACCACCAGCAGCGCGAGCAGCACCGAGTACACCGTCTTGACCAGGAACAGCGTGGCCACCCGCGTGATGTTGCCGATGACCCGGCGGCCCTCGGCGACCACCGAGGGCAGCGTGGCGAAGCTGTTGTTCAGCAGGACGATCTGCGCGACCGCGCGGGTCGCCTCCGAACCCGAGCCCATCGAGACGCCGATGTCCGCGTCCTTCAGGGCGAGGACGTCGTTCACGCCGTCGCCGGTCATCGCGACCGTGTGCCCGCTCGACTGCAGCGCGCCCACCATGTCCCGCTTCTGCTGCGGGGTGACCCGGCCGAAGACGGTGCCCTCGTCCAGCGCGTCGGCCATGTCCTTGCGCTCGGGGGGCAGCCGGCGCGCGTCCACCGTCGTACCGGACAGCCCCAGCTTCGCGGCGACCGCGCCGACGGAGACCGCGTTGTCGCCGGAGATCACCTTGGCGTGGACGTTCTGCTCCGCGAAGTAGCGGAGGGTGTCGGCGGCTTCGGGCCGCAGCCGCTGTTCGAGGACGACGAGGGCGGTGGGACGGGCTCCCCTGGCCGGCTCGGGGTCGTCCAGGTCCCGGGTGGCACGGGCGAGCAGCAGGACCCGGAGGCCCTGCTCGTTGAGGCGCTCGGTTTCGGCCAGGGCGGGGGCGTCGGGGGCGAGCAGCACGTCGGGGGCGCCCAGCAGCCAGGTGCTGGCCTCGCCGTCGCCCTCGCTGAAGGCGGCGCCGCTGTACTTGCGGGCGGAGGAGAAGGGGAGCGACTCGACGCAGCGCCACTCCTCGCTGTCCGGGTAGGCGTCGATGATCGCCTGGAGGGAGGCGTTGGGACGCGGATCGGACTCCCCGAGGGCGCCCAGCACTCTGCGCACATAGGTCTCGTCGGCCCCGTCCAGCGGCCTGAGGCCGGTCACGTCCATGCCGCCCTCGGTCAGCGTGCCGGTCTTGTCCAGGCAGACGGTGTCCACCCGGGCCAGGCCCTCGATGGCGGGCAGCTCCTGCACCAGGCACTGTTTCCGGCCCAGCCGGATGACCCCGATGGCGAAGGCCACGGAGGTGAGGAGCACCAGCCCCTCGGGGACCATCGGGACGATTCCGCCGATCGTCCGGGCGATCGCGTCCTTCAGGTCGTTGCTCTTCACCACAAGCTGGGTGAGGACCAGGCCGATCGCGGCCGGGATCATCATCCAGGTCACGTACTTGAGGATCGTGGAGATGCCGGTGCGCAGCTCGGAGTGGACGAGGGTGAAGCGGGAGGCCTCCTCGGCGAGCCGGGCGGCGTAGGCCTCGCGGCCCACCTCGGTCGCCGTGAAGGCGCCGCCGCCCGCGACCACGAAACTGCCGGACATCACCTGGTCGCCGGGGCGTTTGACGACGGGGTCGGCCTCACCGGTGAGCAGCGACTCGTCGATCTCCAGCCCGTCGGCCTCCGCGCACACGCCGTCCACGACGATCTTGTCGCCGGGGCCTATCTCCAGAAGGTCGTCGAGGACGATCTCGTTGGTGGCCACCTCGACGGCGGTCCCCTCGCGCCGGACGGTCGGCCGGGACTCGCCGATCACCGCGAGGGAGTCCAGGGTCTGTTTGGCCCGCCACTCCTGGACGATGCCGATGCCGGTGTTGGCGATGATCACGAAGCCGAAGAGGCTGTCCTGGATCGGGGCGACGAACAGGGTGACCAGCCACAGCACACCGATGATCGCGTTGAACCGGGTGAAGACGTTCGCCCGGACGATCTCGCCCAGGGAGCGGCTGCTCCGCACCGGCACGTCGTTGACCTGTCCGCGCGCGATGCGCTCCGCGACCTGGGCGCCGGTCAGCCCGTCCGACCGACTCGCGGGCAGGGCCACCGGGTGCACGGGGTCGAGTTCGGCGCCCGCGTCGATGTGGGTCATGCATTCGACGGTACGTGCGGTTTTGCGGCTTCACCTGCCGAGTGGGCAGAAGTTCCGACTCGGGGAGGAGGAGGGGTCGTGCGCCGGGAGGAGAGTCCGGCCGCCGGCTACTCCGCCGCGGCGGCGGCCTTCAGGGCCGCGTCGCGCTTGATCGCCGCGTCCCGCTTGCGGACGTACCAGACGCCGATCAGTCCCAGCCCGCCTCCGGCCAGGCAGGTCCAGAGCCACCAGGCGTGGCCGTGGTCGTTGAACCAGCCGTAGAACGGCAGCTGGACCAGGAAGAGGACGAACCATACGATCGTGCCGCCGGTGATGGTGGCGACCACGGGGCCCTCCAGGGGCTCCGGCGCTTCGTGCTTGGGGGTCCACTTCGTCATGGGGCACAGCTTACGAGGCGTTCCGGGTGGACCGGCAGGCCGTCCTGGGCGGACCGCAGGCCTTTCCCGTCCGGGGTCTACGCGCGGAGATGGCGATCTAACACTCATACGTTCATACTGAAACCGTTTGTCTTTGACCACTTCTGATCGTATGAAACTCCAACGGGACTCGGGGGAACCCCGTCGGTGATGAGGTCCCGCATGTCCACCTCGGCACCTGCCAAGGTCCCCACCCCCGAGAAGCCGGGTGGCGCGCCCGCCTACGGCGCTCTCGACCGCTACTTCAAGATCTCCGAGCGCGGCAGCACCGTCGGCCGTGAGATCCGCGGCGGTCTCGCCACCTTCTTCGCGATGGCGTACATCATCGTGCTGAACCCGATCATTCTCGGCAGCGCGAAGGACATGTACGGGCACCACCTGAACAACGGCCAGCTGGTCACGGCGACCGCCCTGACGGCCGCGTTCACCACCCTGCTGATGGGTGTCATCGGCAACGTGCCGATCGCGCTCGCCGCCGGTCTCGGCGTGAACTCGGTCGTCGCGCTCCAGCTCGCACCCCGCATGTCCTGGCCGGACGCCATGGGCATGGTCGTGCTGGCCGGTTTCGTGGTCATGCTGCTGGTCGCCACGGGCCTGCGCGAGCGCGTGATGAACGCGGTGCCGTTCGGGCTGCGCAAGGCGATCTCGATCGGTATCGGCCTGTTCATCATGCTGATCGGCCTGGTCGATTCCGGTTTCGTCACCCGTATCCCGGACGCCGCCCAGACCACCGTCCCGCTCCAGCTCGGCAGCAACGGTCACCTCAACGGCTGGCCGGTGCTGATCTTCATCCTGGGCGCGCTGCTCACCTTCGCCCTCATCGTCCGCAAGGTGCCGGGCGCGATCCTGATCTCCATCGTCGGGATGACCGTCCTCGCGCTGATCATCAACTCGGTCGCCACGGTCCCGAACTGGGGCCTGACGGTCCCGAAGTGGCCCGGCAACCCGGTGTCCACCCCCGACTTCGGCCTGATCGGTCAGTTCAGCCTCTTCGGCGGCTTCTCCAAGGTCGGCCTGCTGACCGGCGTCCTCTTCGTCTTCACGGTCCTGCTGTCGTGCTTCTTCGACGCCATGGGCACGATCATGGGCATCAGCGACGAGGCCAAGCTGACCGACGCCGAGGGCTACATGCCGGGCATCAACAAGGTCCTCTTCGTCGACGGCGTCGCGGTCGCGGCGGGCGGCGCCAGCTCCTCCTCGGCCACCACCGCGTTCGTGGAGTCCACGGCCGGTGTCGGCGAGGGCGCGCGCACCGGCTTCGCGAACGTCGTCACGGGCGGTCTCTTCGCGGTGGCCCTCTTCCTCACCCCGATCGCCACCATGGTCCCGTCCCAGGCGGCCACCCCGGCCCTGATCGCCGTGGGCTTCCTGATCCTGTCGAACTCCGTCAAGGAGATCGACTGGGCGGACTACACCATCGCCATCCCGGCCTTCGTGACCATGCTGATGATGCCGTTCACGTACTCGATCACGAACGGCATCGGCATGGGCTTCATCAGCTTCGTGGTGCTGCGCCTCGCGGCCGGGCGGGCCCGGGAGATCCCGGTTCCGATGTACGTCGTCTCGGCGGTCTTCGCGTTCTACTACCTGATGCCGGCCCTGGGCCTCACCTGATGCCCGGGCGTCAGGTGACGCCGTAGAACCTCTCCGTCTCCTCGACGGCGGCCTGGAACCGCTCGTCGAAGTCGTCCCGAATGAGCGTGCGGACCACATAGTCCTGCACGCTCATTCCCCTTTTCGCCGCGTGGTGCCGGAGCCTCTCGAGCAGCTCCCCGTCGATCCGCAGGCTGAGCACGGTGGTCCCCATGGGACGAGGGTCGCCACATCCGGCCGTCCCACGCGTCACTTTCCGCAGCCGTCTCACTCGTTCGGGTGATCAGAGGGTTCAGTGGCGGGCATCACGGGCATTCAGGCGTGTCGCGGTGGTCTTTAGCGAGAGTAATGAGTTACGCTAAAGAACATGCCGGACCTCACCCATGGCGACGACGCTGCCGCCGTGAACTCCCTCCGCTCCGCAGTGATGCGGCTCTCCCGTCGGCTCAAGCACCAGCGGGTCGACGAGTCGCTGAGCCCCACCGAGATGTCGGTGCTCGGCACCCTGTCCAACTGCGGCCGGGCCACTCCGGGCGAGCTGGCCCGCAAGGAGCACGTCCAGCCGCCGTCGATGACCCGCATCGTCGCGCTGCTCGAGGCCAAGGGACTGGTCCGTCTGGAGCCGCACCCCGAGGACCGGCGCCAGAAGGTCGTCACCAGGACCGAACAGGCCGAGGCGATGCTCGAGGAGAGCCGCCGCAAGCGCAACGCGTTCCTGGCCGGCCTCGTCGACGGCCTCGACGAGGACGAGTGGGCCAAACTGCGCGCCGCCGCCCCCGTGCTGGAGAAGCTCGCACACCTGTAAGCAGTCACCGGAGGAGGCGAACACTTTTGAGTACGGGATCCGGAACACCTTCCGCCCCCGCACCGACCGCCACTACTACCCCTGTTTCCCGCAGGACCTCGATGTTCGGCTCGCTGAGGATCAGGAACTACCGCCTCTTCTTCATCGGCCAGGTCGTCTCCAACACCGGCACCTGGATGCAGCGCATCGCCCAGGACTGGCTCGTGCTCAGCCTCACCGGCTCCTCCGCGGCCGTCGGCATCACGACGGCCCTGCAGTTCCTGCCGATGCTGCTGTTCGGCCTCTACGGCGGCGTCCTGGTCGACCGCCTCCCCAAGCGGCCCACCCTCCTGGTCACCCAGTCGTCCATGGCCCTCACGGGACTCGCGCTCGCCTTCCTGACCCTCTCGGGCCACGTCCAGGTCTGGCACGTCTACGTCGCCGCCTTCGCCGTCGGCCTCGCCACGGTGGTCGACAACCCGGCCCGGCAGTCCTTCGTCTCCGAGATGGTCGGCCCCGAGCAGCTGCAGAACGCGGTGAGCCTGAACTCCGCGAACTTCCAGTCCGCCCGGCTGGTCGGACCCGCCGTCGCCGGCCTCATGATCACCGGCGTGGGCACGGGCTGGGCGTTCCTCTTCAACGGCGTGTCCTTCGTCGCCCCCCTCGCCGGCCTGCTGCTGATGCGCGGCCGTGAGCTGCACGTGGTCGATCGCGCCCCGCGTGGCAAGGGCCAGCTGCGGGAGGGCCTGCGCTACGTCGCCGGCCGCCCGGAACTCATCTGGCCGATCGTCCTCGTCGGCTTCATCGGCACCTTCGGATTCAACTTCCCGGTGTGGCTGTCGGCCTACGCCGACGACGTCTTCCACGCCGGTGCCGGCGCCTACAGCCTCTTCAACACGCTGATGGCCGTCGGCTCCCTCGGCGGGGCACTGCTCGCGGCCCGCCGCGGCACGGCCCGCCTGCGCGTGCTGATCGCCGCCGCGCTGGCCTTCGGCGCGCTGGAGACCGTGGCCGCGCTGGTGCCGTCGTACTGGCTGTTCGCGCTGCTCATGGTCCCGATCGGGATATTCGGCCTCACGGTCAACGTCACCGCGAACACCGCCGTGCAGATGGCCACCGACCCGGCCATGCGCGGCCGGGTGATGGCCCTGTTCATGATGGTGTTCATGGGCGGTACGCCGCTCGGCGCGCCGGCCGTCGGCTGGATCACCGACACCTACGGCGCCCGCGTCGGCTTCGCCCTCGGCGGCATCATCTCCGCCGCGGCGGCCGCCGGCATCGGCCTGGTCCTCGCCCGCATCGGCGGCCTGCGCCTGTCGGTGGGCTGGCACCACGGCCACCCGCAGGTGCGGTTCGTCCAGCGCGAGCGGGAGCAGCTGGCCACCGCCGCCTGAGCGTCCGGCCCGTGGGGTCCTACAGGACCCTGCGGGCCAGCACCTGCCCCGGCCACTCGTCCTCGCCGTGCAGGAAGGACTCGGTGCGGATGAAGCCGTGGCGCTCGTAGTAGGCGACCAGCTTGCCGTCGTCGCCCGCGTAGCAGTCCACGCGCAGCAGGGAGATCCCGGCCCGGCGGGTCTCCGCGGCCGCGTGCGCGAGCAGGGCGGCACCGGCCCCCTGGCCCTTGAAGCGCCGGTGGGAGGTGAGCAGGTGGATGTACCGCTCGGGCTCGTCGGCCGGCTCCAGATAGGGGGCGGGGGCGTCGGTGAGGGTGAGGGTGGCGGCCGGGGTGCCGTCCACCTCGGCGATCCAGGGCGTGCCCTCGGTGACGTACCGCTCGACCAGCGCCACCGCCCGGGGGTCCCCCGACCAGGGCTCGGTGCCCCACTGCCGGGTCCGGCCCTGTGCGACCAGCCATGCCACGGCGCTGTCGAGCATGCCGAGGATCACGGGTATGTCGTCCGGCCGGCCCGCCCTGATCCTGATCTTCCCGTTGTTCTCCATGCTCTCGATCATCCCCTCACCGGGACGCCGGGTCAGCGGCTTCGGCGATCTCCCGGACGCCGCCGTACCGCCGCCGGGCGGGCGGCTGGCCCCGTGATCCGTTCCCTGGAAGGGTGACGCCATGAGACTCTTCGCGGCCGTGCTGCCCCCGGAGGACGTGACGGACGAACTCGCCGCCGAAGTAGCCCTGTTGCGCAGGCTGCCCGGGGCCGACGGGCTGCGCTGGACCGGCCGCCCCGGTTGGCACTTCACGCTCGCCTTCTACGGTGAGGTCGGCGACGAACTCGTACCGGACCTCTCGGACCGGCTGGAGCGCGCGGCCCGGCGCACCGCACCGTTCCCCCTGGCCCTCTCCGGTGGCGGGCAGTTCGGGCACGGCAGGGCCCTCTGGGCGGGCGCCTCCGGTGACGTGGAGTCCCTGCGGCTGCTCGCCGACCGGGCGGAGGCGGCGGCGCGGAAGGCCGGGGTGCCGATGGGGGAGCACCGGAGGTACAAGGCCCACCTGACGGTGGCGCGGAGCCGGGACGCGGTGGACGTACGGCCGTACGTCGACAGCCTGCGCGACTTCGCCGGCCGCACCTGGACCGTGGCCGAGCTGGCCCTGGTGCGCAGCAACCTGCCCACGTCCGGGGTGCCCGGGGAACAGCCCCGGTACGAGGCGGTCGCCCGCTGGGCTCTCGGCGGGGCCGGTTAGGCTCGATGCGTGGACCCGAAAACCCGGAACCGGATCATGGCCGGTGTGCTTGTGCTGATGTTCGTGGTGGTCGCGCTGTCGGCGGCGGTCAGATAGCCGCCTGGCCGAGCGCGGGGAACCGCGCCGTGCCGCGCGGTTCCCCGTGCCCTTCGGCGATGCCGCGGTGCTACCAGGCGAAGGCCTCAGGGGACGGCCCCGGGCCCGGGAAGATCTCGTCGAGGCCGGTCAGCAGTCCCTCCGACAACTCCAGGTCCACGGCCCTGAGAGCCGACTCCAGCTGCTCGGCGGTGCGCGGTCCGACGATCGGGCCGGTCACGCCGGGCCGGGTGAGCAGCCAGGCCAGGGCGGCCTCACCGGGCTCCACACCGTGCTTGTCGAGCAGGTCCTCGTAGGACTGGATCTGCGCGCGGGCGGTGGGGTCGGCGAGGGTGTCGGCGGCCCGGCCGGAGGCCCGGCGCCCGCCCTGCACCTCCTTCTTGATCACTCCGCCGAGCAGACCGCCGTGCAGCGGCGACCAGGGGATGACCCCGAGGCCGTAGTCCTGCGCGGCCGGGATGACCTCCATCTCGGCGCGCCGCTCGGCGAGGTTGTACAGGCACTGCTCGCTGACGAGTCCGATGGTGCCGTGGCGGCGGGCGGCGACCTCGTTGGCCTGGGCGATCTTGTAGCCGGGGAAGTTGGAGGAGCCGACGTAGAGGATCTTGCCCTGCTGGACGAGGACGTCGATCGCCTGCCAGATCTCCTCGAAAGGCGTGTTCCGGTCGATGTGGTGGAACTGGTAGACGTCGATGTGGTCGGTCTGCAGGCGCTTCAGGCTCGCGTCCACGGCCCGCCGGATGTTGAGCGCGGACAGCTTGTCGTGGTTGGGCCAGGCCTCGCCGTCGGCGGCCATGTTGCCGTACACCTTGGTGGCCAGCACCACCTTGTCGCGCCGCCCGCCCTTGGCGAACCAGTTCCCGATGATGGACTCGGTCCGCCCCTTGTTCTCGCCCCAGCCGTACACGTTGGCGGTGTCGAAGAAGTTGATGCCCGCGTCCAGCGCCGCGTCCATGATCGCGTGACTGTCGGCTTCGTCGGTCTGCGGGCCGAAGTTCATGGTGCCGAGGACGAGTCGGCTGACCTTGAGTCCCGTGCGTCCTAGCTGCGTGTACTTCATGGTGTCCTAGCCAACGGCTTGGAGTGCGCTCTAGGCAAGCGACTCGGGGGCTAGTCGCGGGGGTAGTCGTCGGTCCTGAGGACGAGGTCGACCACGGTGCCGGTGAGGTCGATGTCGGTGCCGAAGTCCACCCACGTCCTCGTGGAGTAGTCGCCGTCCTTGGGGTGTGTGTAGGCGTAGCACCGCCCTTGGTAGGGATCGGCGATGACGTAGACGGGGACCTCGGCCGTCGCATAGGCGGTCTTCTTCGGGCCGTAGTCGTTGGCGGCCGTACCTGCGGAGATCACCTCGGCGACGAACCTCACGTCCTGGTACCGCCAGTGGCCTTCGTCGTCTGCCTTCGCCTCGTCGCTGAGCATGGCGACGTCCGGGCAGAAGCCGTTCTCGTGGCCCGGGAAGTCGATGCGGACGTCCGTGAACGCAGTGACCTCCCTCCCGAACCTGTCCTCGAGGGCCCACAGGATCCGGCGGATGATCTGCCAGTGCGTGTTCCGCTGCGGCGTCATATGGACGTTGCCCCCGACGATCTCGACCCTGAATCCTTCGGGGACGGGCATCCGCTCAAGGCGTTCGAACCACTCGTCCAAACGCTTGGTGTTGGCGTCGGCGTCGGCCATCTCGATCCTGTCTTCCAGGACGGTCATTGTGGCGCTCCTCCCCGGCTGACCCACGGACAGGCGCAGCCGCGCACTTCAACGATACGCACCGTGACCAGGAGACGCCGGAACTCGGTCAACCCGTTCCGGCCACGTACGCCTGTCCGACCCCCCACGCCTCCCGCATCGCCCCGCCGAACGCCTCCGCGATCCGGTGCTCGCCGCTCGCGTTGGGATGCGTCCCGTCGTACGTGTCGGCGTGGATGTCGTACGACTCCGGCGGCGAGGCCAGCAGGATCGGGGACCGGGGCTCGTCCAGGTCGGCCACCGTCTTCGCCAGCAGGACGTTGAACCGCTCGACCTGGGCGGCGAACGGCTCGTCCAGTTCGGCCCGGATGTTCGGGATCACCGGCAGCAGCACCATCCGGATGTGCGGGGCCGCCGCCCGCGCCTGCGCGACGAAGGCCCGCACGTTCTCCGCCGTCTGCTCCGCGTTCGTGTAGAAGCCAAGGTCGATCAGCCCGAGGGAGACGAGCAGGACGTCCGGCCGGCTCTTCCGTACCGCCTCGCCGATCAGCGGGGCCATGTGCAGCCAGCCCTCGCCCCAGCCGGCCAGGTGGGCCCGGGGGAAGCGGGGCTCGGCGTAGTCCAGGGAGGTCGGGGCGTCGGCCTGTTTGTCGTACAGGGTCTCGCGCGGGCCGACGAAGGTGATGGGACCGTCGTACGACGTGCGCAGGTGCTGCCACAGTCGGTAACGCCACGTGTGCTCGCCGACGCTCCCGATCGTCATGGAGTCGCCTACGGGCATGAACCTGAGCATCCGCTCATGATGGACGATCACGGGGGCGGGCGGAGTGTGAGGCCCACCACGCCTCGGGAGCCCCTGGCGGAACACGCCCCGTAAACCCCCGGTGGAAATGGCAGGCTTGGTGCATGCGTCGACCGTTCGCCCTGCTCGCCGGGGTCCTGCTCGTGGGTGTCTGCTCGCTGCCAGCCTCCGCCGCCGACGGGGGCGGTCCCGGTGACGAAGGGTTCACCATCAAGGACCCACGGATCACCGAGTCCAGCGGCCTGGCCGCCTCCCAACTGCACCCCGGCATCTACTGGACGCACAACGACAGCGACGACGGGCCGTACATCTACGCGGTGGACAGCCGGACGGGGCGGACCGTCGCCACGGTGACCCTGCGCGGTGTCGGCTCCCCGCGTGACGTGGAGGCCATCTCCATCGGGCCGGACCACCAGATCTACGTCGGCGACATCGGCGACAACCTCGGCGGCAAGTGGCCCTACGTGTGGATCTACCGGCTGCCCGAGCCGAAGGTGCTGAAGGACCAGACGGTCAGGGCCACTCAGTACGTCGTGAAGTACTCCGACGGGGCACGGGACGCCGAGTCGCTGATCGTGCATCCCAGGACCGGGCGCGTGTACATCATCGACAAGAAGGAGGACGGCGGGCATCTGTACGAGGGGCCCGCGACCCTCTCCGCCTCCGGTGCGAACATCTTCAAGCCGGTCGCCACCGTCGACCTCTGGGCCACCGACGCCGCCCTCTCGCCGAACGGCCGACAGCTCGCCGTGCGGGGCTACTTCGGCGGGATCTCCTACGACTGGAACGGCGGCAGGATCAAGCGGCAGGGGCGGCTCGACGTGCCCCTGCAGGGGCAGGGCGAGTCGGTCTCGTACTCTCCCGACGGGACCAAGCTGATGTACGGCAGCGAGGGCGCCGACAGTTCGGTGCTGGCGCAGGACGCGCCGGCGGGCGCGACGAGCAAGCCACCTGCCGGTGGCGGCAGTTCCGCCTCCGGTGGCGACGGCGGTGTCGGCGGCGGAAGCGTCAAGATCGGTGCCGTCGTCGTCGCGGTCGCCGCGGCCGCCCTCTTCGGACTGCGGCGGCTGCGGCGCGGGAACTGAGAGGGCGCCCGGTGCGGCACCGGGCGCCCTCATGCTCGTCGTCGAGAGGTCAGAGCTTCTCGATCACGTGGTCGACGCACTTCGTCAGCGCCTCGACGTCCGCCGGGTCGATCGCCGGGAACATCGCGATGCGGAGCTGGTTGCGGCCGAGCTTGCGGTACGGCTCGGTGTCCACGATGCCGTTGGCGCGCAGCACCTTGGCGACGGCCGCCGCGTCGATCTCGTCGGAGAAGTCGATCGTGCCGATGACCTGCGAGCGCTTTGCCGGCTCCGAGACGAACGGGGTCGCGTACTTGGACTCCTCCGCCCAGCTGTACAGGCGGGTCGAGGAGTCCTTGGTGCGGGCCGTGGACCAGGCGAGGCCGCCCTGGCCGTTGAGCCACTCGAGCTGCTGGTTGAGCAGGAAGAGGGTGGCGAGGGCAGGGGTGTTGTACGTCTGGTTCTTGCGGGAGTTGTCGATCGCGGTGGGGAGCGAGAAGAACTCCGGGACGTGACGGCCGCTCGCGTGGATGCGCTCGGCGCGCTCGATGGCGGCCGGGGAGAAGACGCCGATCCACAGGCCGCCGTCCGAGGCGAACGACTTCTGCGGGGCGAAGTAGTAGACGTCCGTCTCGGCGACGTCGACCGGGAGGCCGCCCGCGCCGGAGGTGGCGTCCACGAGGACGAGCGCGCCCTCGTCGGCGCCGGCCACGCGCTTGATCGGCATGGCGACACCGGTGGAGGTCTCGTTGTGGGTGAAGGCGTAGACGTCGACGCCCGCCTCCGCCCGCGCCTCGGGGTGGGTGCCGGGGTCGGTGGCGATGACGGTGGGCTCGGCCAGCCAGGGAGCGAGCTTGGCGGCCTTGGCGAACTTGGAGGAGAACTCGCCGAAGCTGAGGTGCTGGGACTTGTTCTCGATCAGTCCGTGGGTGGCGATGTCCCAGAAGGCGGTGGACCCGCCGTTGCCGAGGACGACCTCGTAGCCCTCGGGCAGGGAGAACAGGGAGCTGATGCCTTCGCGGACCTGGCCCACCAGGTTCTTGACCGGGGCCTGGCGGTGGGAGGTGCCGAGCAGGGAGCTTCCGGTCGCGGCGAGCGCGTCGAGCGCCTCGGTGCGCACCTTGGAGGGGCCCGCGCCGAATCGTCCGTCGGCGGGCTTGATGTCAGCGGGAATCTGGATGTCGGCCACGAGTCGGAGGGTATCCGCTAGGCGAAACGGGACGGAACCGTGTCCGTCCGATGAGACAAGATCATCGACCCATGGACTTGTGAGGTTGTACGACGAATATGGGGTGGCTGTGGACAACTGATCGTCACCGTGCGTGGTCGTGTGCATCCTGGGACACATGACGGATCTCGTGGGCCTCGAGTCGGAACTGCGTGGGGTCGTCCGGGGTGAGGTCGGCTTCGATGTCACCGCCCGGGCGCTGGTGACCATGGACGCGTCCAACTACCGGCGGGTCCCGGCGGGCGTGGTGGCCCCGCGGGACGCCGACGACGTGGCGGCGGTGCTGGAGGTGTGCCGCGCCCGCGGAGTGCCGGTGGTGGCGCGCGGCGGAGGCACGTCGATCGCGGGCCAGGCGACCGGCACCGGGGTGGTGCTGGACTTCACCCGGCACCTCAACGGCCTGCTGGAGCTGGATCCGAGCACCCGTACGGCCGTCGTCCAACCGGGGCTCGTCCTCGACCGTCTGCAGGAGGCCGCCGCCCCGCACGGTCTGCGCTTCGGCCCCGACCCGTCCACCCACGGCCGGTGCACGCTCGGCGGAATGATCGGCAACAACTCGTGCGGCTCCCACTCGGTCGCCTGGGGCACCACCGCGGACAGCGTCCGGGAGCTGTCGGTCGTCACCGCGCGCGGGCAGCGGCTGCGGCTCGGCCCGGACTGGGCCGGCGCCCCGGAGGGGCTGCGTACCCTGGTGGAAGGGGATCTGGCCCGCCTGCGCACCGGCTTCCCCGAACTGCCCCGACGTATCTCCGGGTACGCGCTGGACGCCCTGCTGCCCGAGAAGGGAGCCGACGTCGCCCGCTCCTTCTGCGGCTCCGAGGGCACCCTCGGCATCCTGACCGAGGCGGTGGTGCGGCTGGTGGAGGCACCCCGTGCGCGTGCCCTCGCGGTGCTGGCGTACGGCGACGAGAGCGCGGCCGCCGAGGCCGCCGCGGGACTGCTGCCGTTCGGGCCACTGACCGTGGAGGGCATGGCGGCCGACCTGGTGCGCTCGCCCGCGGGGCTGCCGAAGGGCGGGGCCTGGCTGTTCGTGGAGACCGGCGGTGACTCGCCGGCCGAGGCACGCGCGGGTGCGGAGGCGATCGTCCGCGCGGCCGACGTCGTCGACTCCCTCGTCGTCACGGACCCGGCGGCCCAGCGCGTCCTGTGGCGGATCCGGGAGGACGCGAGCGGTACGGCGACGCGGATGCCCGACGGCAGCGAGGCCTGGCCGGGCTGGGAGGACTGCGCGGTGCCGCCCGCCCGGCTCGGCGCCTACCTGCGGGACTTCCGCGCCCTGCTCGCCGCCCACGGCCTGCGCGGCACTCCGTACGGCCACTTCGGCGACGGCTGCATCCATGTCCGCATCGACTTCGACCTGCTCACCGAGGCGGGCGTCGGCCGCTTCCGGCGCTTCTCCGAGGAACTGGCCGACCTGGTCGTCGCCCACGGCGGCTCGCTGTCGGGGGAGCACGGGGACGGCCAGGCCCGCGCGGAGCTGCTGCCGCGGATGTACGGCGAGGAGACCGTGCGCCTCTTCGAGCGGGCCAAGGGGATCTGGGACCCCGACGACCTGCTCAACCCCGGCATGCTGGTCCGCCCGGCCCCGCTGGACGCCAACCTCCGCTTCTCCGTCCTGCCCGGGCGCCCGGTGGACGTGGCCTTCGGCTACCCGGCCGACGGCGGCGACTTCGGCGCGGCCGTCCGCCGCTGCGTGGGCGTCGCCAAGTGCCGTACGGCCACGGCGGCCGGACCCGCCGTGATGTGTCCCTCCTTCCGGGCGACCGGCGAGGAGGAGCACTCCACGCGCGGACGGGCCCGGCTGCTGCACGAGATGCTCGCGGGCGAGCTGGTCACGGACGGCTGGCGCTCCACCGAGGTCCGGGACGCGCTCGACCTGTGCCTGTCCTGCAAGGGGTGCCGCTCGGACTGCCCGGTCGGCGTCGACATGGCCACCTACAAGGCCGAGTTCCTGCACCACCACTACGAGGGCCGGCTCCGCCCCGCCGCCCACTACTCCATGGGAGGACTGCCGCTCTGGCTGCGCCTGGTGGCCCGGACACGCACCGCCCCACTGGTCAACGCGCTCGCCTCGGTACGGCCGTTGGCGCGGTTCGGCAAACGGCTGGGAGGGATCGCGGCCGAGCGGCAGATCCCGAGGGTCGCCGGAGTGCCCTTCAGCCGCTGGTGGCGGCGGCGCAGGCGGCGCGCTGCGGGCGACCTGGTCGTCCTGTGGCCCGACACCTTCACCGAGCACCTCTCGCCATCGGTCGGACAGGCGGCCGTGCGGGTCCTGGAGGCCGCCGGGCTCAGGGTGGTGCTGCCACCCTCCCGGCCCCTCGGGGGTGGCGTCTGCTGCGGCCTGACCTACGTCTCCACCGGCCGGCTCGACCGGGCCCGCGCGGTGCTGCGGCGCACCCTGGACCTGATGGAGCCGGTGCTGCGCCGCGGCACCCCGGTCGTCGTTCTGGAGCCGAGCTGTGCGGCGGCCCTCCGCGGCGACCTCCCGGAACTTCTGCACGACGACCCGCGCGCGGCCCGGCTGGCCTCGGCGGTCCTCACCTTCGCCGAGGCGCTGCACCGGCACGCCCCCGACTGGACCCCGCCCGCCCTGGACCGCCCGGTCGCCGGCCAGACCCACTGCCACCAGCACGCCGTCCTCGGCGACACCGCCGACCGCGCACTGCGCGCGTCCGCCGGCCTGACCGGTGAGCTGAGCGGCGGCTGCTGCGGCCTGGCGGGCAACTTCGGCTTCGAGAAGGGTCACTTCGAGGTGTCGAAGAGCTGCGCCGAGGAACAGCTGCTGCCGTCGGTACGCGCGGCGGCCGAGGAGGCGGTGATCCTGGCGGACGGCTTCTCCTGCCGCACCCAGCTGGAGCAGCTGGCCGGGGTGCGCGGCCGGCATCTGGCCGAGGTGCTGGCCGAGGGGCTGGAGCGCGCGACGGGGGATGCTAAGTGAGCGAGGAGTACCGCAGGTTGGCGGTCCTCTCCGACATCCACGGCGTGCTGCCCGCGCTGGAGGCGGTCCTCGCGGAGCCCGAGGTGGCCGCCGCCGACCGGATCGTCCTCACCGGGGACATCACCGCGGGCCCGCAGCCGGCCGAGGTGCTCGAGCTGCTGCGCGCCCAGGGCGAGAGGGTGCTGTGGGTCGGCGGGAACGCGGACCGGGAGCTGGTCGAGTACCGGCGGGGCGAGCGGGCGGAGATTCCGGACCCGATCGGCCCGTTCGCCGCGCGGGCGCTCAGCGAGCGGCAGGTGGACTTCCTCGCCGCGCTGCCGAGAACGCTCACGCTCCGTGTCCGAGGTCTCGGCCAGGTCCTGTTCTGCCACGCCACACCGCGCGACGACGAGGAGGTGGTCCTCGTCGACTCCCGCCCCGAGCGCTGGGCTGAGGTCCTCGCCGGCCTCGACCCAGGCACCGGGACGGTCGTCTGCGGGCACACCCATATGCCGTACGTCCGCCTGGCCCACGGCCGGCTGGTGGTCAACCCCGGCAGCGTCGGCATGCCGTACGGCCGCCCCGGCGCCCACTGGTGCCTCCTCGGGCCCGGCGCCGACCTGCGCGTGACGTCGTACGACATACCGGCGGCGATCGACCGGATCACCGCCGGGTGCGCCTACCCGGAGATCGCCGAGTGGGCCGACCATTTCCTGTACGCCCGGGCGACGGACACGGAGGCGCTGGCGCTGTTCGGACCCAGGGACGGCAGGGGGTGACTCCGTAGGGTGACGAGACCAGCGATCCCGAAGGAGTTCCGCGCATGACCCTCACCCTCCGCACCATCACGCGCGCCGAGCATCTGGCCTTCGTGGCCTCCCTGCCCTCGGTCAGCCACATGCAGCTGCCGTCCTGGGGGGACGTGAAGCCCGACTGGCAGGCGGAGAGCCTCGGCTGGTTCGACAGCGGGGGCACGCTCGTCGGGGTGGGACTGGTGCTGTTGCGGCCGCTGCCCAGGCTGCGGAGGTATCTGGCCTATCTGCCGGAGGGGCCCGTCATCGACTGGTACGCGCCCGAGTTGGAGCGCTGGCTGGATCCGATGCTGAGACACCTGAAGGGGCGCGGTGCCTTCTCGGTGAAGATGGGGCCGCCCGTCGTCGTACGGCGGTGGAGTCCCGAGGCGGTCAAGGCCGCGATCGCCGACCCGGACGCGCACCGGCTGCGGGACGCGGAGGCGACGTCGTACGAGCCGCGCGCCGGAGCGCTGGCGGACCGGCTGCGCCGCCTGGGCTGGCGGCAGGCCGAGCCGGGCGGAGAGGACGGCTTCGCCGCCGGGCAGCCCCGGTACGTCTGCCAGGTGCCGTTCGCCGGACGGCCGTTGGAGGACATCCGGGGCGGGCTCAACCAGCAGTGGCGGCGCAACATCAAGAAGGCCGAGAAGGCGGGCGTGAAGGTCGTGCGCGGGGGCTACGAGGATCTGCCGGTCTTCTACGGCCTCTACACGGAGACCGCCGAGCGCGACCGGTTCATCCCGCGCCCACTGCCCTACTTCCAGCGGATGTGGACGGCGCTCACCGCCGAGGACCCCGACCGGATGCGTCTGTATCTCGCCCACCACGACGGGGAGGTGCTCGCCGCGGCCACCATGCTGATCGTCGGCGGCCACGTCTGGTACTCCTACGGCGCCTCGACCAGCCGCAGGCGCGAGGTCCAGCCCAGCAACGCCGTGCAGTGGCGGATGATGGCCGACGCCCACGAACTCGGCGCCGACGTCTACGACTTCCGGGGCATCACCGACACCCTGGAGCAGTCCGACCACCTGCTCGGACTGCTGCGCTTCAAGGTGGGCGCGGGCGGCGAGGCCGTGGAGTACCTCGGGGAGTGGGACTTCCCCCTCAACCGGCTGCTGCACAAGGCACTCGACCTCTACCTGACCCGGCGCTGACCCCGGATTCACAAGCCGGCTCTCAGGTTCATAAGAGAACTCTCAGGTTCGGGGCGTGCCCTCAGGATTCTCCAAGGTACTCACAGCGCCCCTTTGCAATTTTTACCTTTCGGTCGCAGGGGCGGCGTGTAGGTTCTTCGACATCGGGTTCCGGACGCGGAATTCACAAGACACAGAACTTCGAACACCAGGAGTCGGAATGAGCTTCAAGAAGCTTGCCCCGCTGCCCCCCAAGCCCAAGTCGAAGCAGCTCCCGCCGCCGCCGAAGCCGAAGCCGAAGAAGCACGCGCACAAGCCGCTGCCCAAGCCGCTGCCCGGCCAGGACCGCTGATCCTACGCTGAGCCGAAAGGGGTCGACGGTGCACCGTCGACCCCTTTTCCTTTTCATTCGGGAAGGCGGTCAGGGAAAGTGATCAGGAGGGGAATGCGGTGACCGGCGAGAGTGATGAATTCGAGTACGAGACCCCGACCATTCCCGCCCGGGCAGCGTTCCGTCGTTTCTGGCCGCTGACGAAGGGGCTCAGAAAATGGCTGTTCCTCGTCTGGGTGTGCACGGTGCTCGCCGCGCTCGCCGAGACCGAGGCCATCCTGCTCTTCGGCGACCTGACCGACCACGCCCTGCGGCAGGGCTCGCTCGGCGCGTTCTGGAGTCCGGCCGTGCGGTGGCTGGGCGTCGCCGTGCTCGGCGCCCTGGTCGCGTACGCGGGCAACTCCCTTGCCGCGTGGGCGACCGAGCGCTTCGTGATGCGGCTGCGCGAGCACGTCTTCGACCATGTGCAGCGGCTGCCCCCGCACTTCTTCCAGCGCCACCGCCAGGGCGATCTGCTCTCCCGTCTGACCGGTGACGTCGAGGCGATCGAGACGATGGTCGTGTCCGGTCTGGTGGGCGCCGCCTCGGCGGCCTTCTCCGCCCTCTTCTACGCGGCCGCCGCGTTCTGGCTGCGCTGGGACCTGGCCGCCGCCACCTTCGTCCTCGCGCCCCTGTTCTGGCTGGCCGCCCGCCGCTTCTCCGGCTCCATCAAGGACGTCTCCCGCGAGGGCCGGGTCGCCGACGGCGCGATCACCTCCGTCGTCGAGGAGTCCCTCGGCAACATCGTGCTCACCCAGGCCTACGACCGCCGGGACGCCGAGCGCAGGCGCCTGCGCGAGGAGGCGAACGCCTGGTTCCGCGCCTCGGTCCGCTCGGCCCGGCTGAACGAGGCCTACGAGCAGCTCGTCCAGGTCATCGAGACGGTCTGTGTGCTCGCCGTGATCGGCATCGGCGCCTGGGAGATCTCCACCGGCCGGATGACGCTCGGCCGGCTCCTCGCCTTCGCCGCCTTTCTCGGCTACCTCTACCCGCCCGTGCGGGGCCTGGCCCAGCTCGGGCTCACGGTCACCGCGGCCGCGGCGGGCGCCGAGCGGCTGATCGAGATCCTGGACGCCCGGCCGTCGGTCACCGACCCCCGGCGGGCCGCCGAGCCCGGCCGCCCGGACGGCACGGTCGAGGTCCGGGACGTCTCCTTCCGCTACCCGGGCGCCGACCGGACCACCCTCGAAGACCTGTCCTTCACCGTCAGCCCCGGTGAGCTGGTCGTCGTCACCGGGCCGAGCGGCGCCGGAAAGTCCACGGTCTCCAAGCTCCTGCTCCGCTTCTACGACCCGGACACCGGCTCGGTCCTGCTGGACGGCACTCCCCTGCGCGACTTCCCGCTGGCCCGGCTGCGCGAGTACGTCACCCTGCTCCCGCAGGAGACCCTGGTGCTGCGCGACACGGTCCGGGCCAACATCGCCTGCGGCCGGCCCGGCGCCAGCGACCGGGCCATCGAGGAGGCGGCGCGGGCGGCCGACGCGCACGACTTCATCGTCCGGCTCCCCGACGGCTACGGCACCCGGGTGGACCCCAACTCGGCCCGGCTGTCCGGCGGCCAGCTCCAGCGCCTGGCCATCGCCCGCGCCATCCTGCGCGACGCGCCGGTCCTGGTCCTGGACGAGCCGACCACCGGCCTGGACGCCATGGCGGCCCGCCGCGTGGTCAAGCCGCTGCGCCGGCTGATGGCGGGCCGTACGACGATCATGATCACCCACGATCTGAACCTCGCCCCCGACGCCGACCGCGTCCTCGTCGTGGACCGGGGCCGGATCGTCGAGACGGGCCGGCACGGGGAACTGCTCGCGCGGGGCGGCGCCTACGCACGGCTGCACCGCTCGCAGAACAACGCCGCGTTGGACACCGGCGAACTGCGGCTGCCGCTGCTGGAGGAGGCGCATCCGCAGGCCTACGCCCACCCCTACGGGCCCGGGTACGGGGCGTACCCGACCGTGGGCGAGCACTGGTCCCGGCCCGCGCATGAGGCCTGTGGGGACGTGCTCTCGTCCCTGCCCGACGGCCGTCCTCTCTTCCGTGACGAGGGTGCCTGGCCGGGCATCTGATCCCAGCATGCGGGACAGTTGCTTAAAGGGTTCACGCACCTGTCGAAGTCCATTACCCTGGACTGGACAGTACATCGCGATGGACGAAGTCGATCAAGCAACAGGACCGCCCGTGACCGCCACCTCCAGCACCACCACGCCGCCCCAGGTCACGACCGCCGGAGGGCGCCGTCCCTTCGGCTCGCTCGGGCCCGTCGGGCTGGTGCTGGCCGGCGGGATCTCGGTCCAGTTCGGCGGGGCCCTCGCGGTGACCCTGATGCCGAGGGCCGGCGCGCTCGGCGTCGTCACCCTGCGGCTCCTCGCGGCGGCCGTGGTCCTGCTGCTGGTCTGCCGTCCCCGGCTGCGCGGCCACTCCCGCACCGACTGGGGCACCGTGGTCGTCTTCGGCGTCACCATGGGCGCGATGAACGGCCTCTTCTACGAGGCGGTCGCCCGCATCCCGCTGGGCCCCGCCGTCACTCTCGAGGTCCTCGGCCCGCTGACACTGTCCGTCCTCGCCTCCCGTCGCGCGATCAACGCGGTGTGGGCCTGCCTCGCCCTCGCGGGCGTCTTCCTGCTGGGCGGCGGAGGCTTCGGCGACCTCGATCCCACCGGTGTGGCCTTCGCCCTGGGTGCCGGCGCCATGTGGGCGGCCTACATAGTCTTCAGTGCCCGCACCGGCCGCCGCTTCCCGCAGGCGGACGGACTCGCCCTCGCCATGGCGGTCGCGGCCCTTCTCTTCCTGCCTCTGGGCATCGCCGAGGCGGGCACCCGCCTGCTCGACCCCACCACCGTGGCCCTCGGCTCGGCGGTGGCCCTGCTCTCCTCGGTGCTGCCCTACACCCTGGAACTCCTGGCCCTGCGCCGCCTGCCCGCCTCCACCTTCGCCATCCTCATGAGCCTGGAACCGGCCATCGCGGCCACGGCGGGCTTCCTCATCCTCGGCCAGTCCCTGTCCGTCACGGAGGCCGCCGCCATCGCCCTGGTCATCGCGGCGAGCATCGGCGCGGTGCGCACCCAGGTGGGCCGGACGAAACTCCCACTGCCGGCCGAGGGGCAGTGACCCGGACAACCGGACACGCGAGACAGCGCACCGGCCCCGGAAGGTCCGGCACACCCCGCCGGTGACCTGAGCCGAAGCCCGGTGGCCCGGCCCTGAGCCGAAGTCTCAGCGACCCGAACCCGAGCCGAGGCGCCGTTGGTCCGGACCCGGCTCGAGGTGTCGACGGCCGGGACATCGGCGGCTCGGGACCGAGCCGTAGCGGCGACGGCCCGGCTCCGAGCCTAGGTGCCTGCAGCCCCGGTCCGGCGGGAGGTGCCTGCGGCCCCGGTCCGGGTCGAGGTGCCTGCGGCCCCGGTCCGAGCCGAGGTGCCTGCGGCCCCGGTCCGGGTCGAGGTGCCTGCGGCCCCGGTCCGGGTCGAGGTGCCTGCGGCCCCGGTCCGGGCCGGAGTCGAAGACGGACGGTTCAGACCGAGGACGTCACCCACTCCTCGAACGTCGGACCCGCCAGCCGTGCTCCCGCCCCCGGCAGCAGCCCGCCGTTCTCGAAGAGCTCCCGCTCGGGGTTGTCCGGGTCGCTCACCGCCACCACCCGCACCGCCGGCTCCCGCCGGGCCAGCAGCAGCCGGGCCGCCTCCTCCAGGCTCTCCTCGCGTGGACCGGCCACCTCGGGGAACGGCTGCTGCCCGCCCGGCGCCTCCGCGGCCTCGGCAAGGTCCACGAGCGCCTCCGCGACGGCCCGCGCCGCCACCAGCTGCGTGCGCATCTTCGGCACGTACACCGTGTCGCCCTGCCGCCCCCACTGCGTCAGCTGCTCCACGAACTCGTGGAACTGCGCCGCCCGCAGCACCCGCACCGGCACCGGCCCCGCCAGCACGGCCCGCTCGTGCTCCAGCTTGGCCGCGTTGTAACCCGCGACCGAGCCGTCGATGCCGATGATCGACACGACGACCATCCGCGCGACCCCGGCCTTCTCCCCGGCCTCGTGCAGGTTCCGGGCCGCCGCCGTGAAGAAGTCCGTCGCCACCCGCTGGTCCGGCGAGGGCGTGCTCGCCGCGTCGATCACCACGTCCACGCCCTCCAGAGCACCCGCCAGCCCCTCACCGGTCACGATGTCGACTCCGGTCGTCCGGGACATCGGCACCACCTCGTGCCCGCGCTCCGTCAGCACGTCCACCACATGCCGTCCGAGCCGCCCGGTCGCCCCGGCCACCGCGATCTTCCTGGTCGAGCTCATGGTCACTGCTCCCTCTTCGGTTTCCCTCGCTCTGTGTCGTCACCGGTCTGACGGACGCCGGCGGGGAGATGTGACGGCTCGGCGGGGGAAATTTTCCCGGCCCAAATTCATGCAAGCATGCTTGATTGTTTTTGGGCCCGCTGCCATGCTCCCCCCATGTCCGAGCCGACGCCCGTCTTTGACGACCTGCGTGAGGAAAGCGAAGAACTCGACCGCCTGGTGGCCGAGTTGCCCGAGGAGCGATGGGGGCTTTCGACGCCCGCGCCACGCTGGAGCATCGCCCACCAGATCGCCCATCTGCACTGGACGGACCGGGCCGCGCTGCTCGCCGTGACCGACGGGGCCGGCTTCGGCGAGGTCGTCGAGACGGCCCTGAAGTCCCCCGACTCCTTCGTGGACGACGCCGCCGAGGAGGGCGCCCGCCTCGCGCCCGCCGAGCTGATGTCCCGGTGGCGGGAGGGGCGGGCCGCGCTGGACCGCGCGCTGCGGGCGGCACCCCGAGGGGCCCGCTTCCCCTGGTTCGGGCCGCCCATGTCCACCGCCTCCATGGCCACCGGGCGCCTGATGGAGACCTGGGCCCACGGCCAGGACGTCGCGGACGCCCTGGGTGTGGAACGCCCACCCACCGACCGGCTCCGCCATGTGGTCCGCATCGGGGTGCGCGCCCGCGACTTCGCCTTCGGGGCACGGGGGCTGCCGGTGCCGGACGAGGAGTTCAGGGTCGAAGTCCGCGCTCCCTCGGGCGCGGTGTGGGCCTACGGCCCCGAGGACGCCCGGCAGCGGGTCACCGCGTCCGCCCTCGACTTCTGCCTCCTGGTCACCCAGCGCGCCCACCGCGCCGACCTCGCCGTCCACGCCGAGGGCCCGGACGCCGACCGCTGGCTCGACATCGCCCAGGCCTTCGCGGGCCCGCCCGGTACCGGCCGGCCGCCCAAGGAGGGCGCCGAGTGAACCCGTTGCGCATCGGCAACTTCTCCGGTTTCTACGGCGACCGCCTCGACGCCCTGCGCGAGATGCTCAACGGCGGCGAGGTCGACGTCCTCACCGGCGACTACCTCGCCGAACTCACCATGCTCATCCTCGGCCGCGACCGCCTGAAGGACCCGGCCGCCGGCTACGCCCGCACCTTCCTGCGCCAGCTGGAGGACTGCCTCGGTCTCGCCCACGAGCGCGGGGTGCGCATCGTCACCAACGCGGGCGGCCTCAATCCGGCGGGACTCGCGGACGTCGTGAGGGAGTTGGCCGACCGGCTCGGCATCCCGGTCAGAGTCGCCCACGTCGAGGGCGACGATCTCACCTCCGCGCACCCCGGCGCCCTCGCCGCCCACGCCTACCTCGGCGGCTTCGGCATCGCCGAGTGCCTGCGGGCCGGCGCCGACGTCGTGATCACCGGCCGGGTCACCGACGCGGCCCTCGTCACCGGGCCCGCCGCCGCCCACTTCGGCTGGGAGCCGGGGGACCACGACCGCCTCGCCGGCGCCGTCGTCGCCGGGCACGTCCTGGAGTGCGGGACCCAGGCCACCGGCGGCAACTACGCGTTCTTCCGGGAGGGCGACGTACGCCGTCCCGGCTTCCCGCTCGCCGAGGTCCACGCCGACGGCACCAGCGTCATCACCAAGCACCCCGGCACCGGCGGCTTCGTCGACGTCGGCACGGTCACCGCCCAGCTGCTGTACGAGACCGCCGGCGGCCGGTACGCGGGGCCCGATGTCACCGCCCGGCTCGACACCGTACGGCTGAGCCAGGACGGGCCGGACCGGGTGCGGATCGAGGGCGTGCGCGGAGAGGCGCCACCGCCGACGCTCAAGGTCGGGCTCAACCGGCTGGGCGGCTTCCGCAACGAGGTCGTCTTCGTCCTCACCGGGCTCGACATCGAGGCCAAGGCGGATCTGGTCCGGGCGCAGCTGTCCGACGCGCTCGCCAAGTCACCGCCCGCCGAGGTGCGGTGGGACCTGGTCCGCACCGACCGGTCCGACGCGGACACCGAGGAGACGGCGAGCGCCCTGCTGCGGCTCGTCGTGCGGGACCCGGACCAGCGGGTCGTCGGGCGGGCGCTGAGCGGGGCCGCCGTGGAGCTGGCGCTGGCCAGTTACCCGGGCTTCCATGTGCTGGCCCCACCCGGAAAGGGCGCCCCGTATGGGGTCTTCGACGATGTGTACGTACTCCATGGTGCCGTCGACCACAGGGCCGTCCTCCACGACGGACGCCGTGTCCCTGTGCCACCGCCCCAGGAGACACGCGCCCTGGACGCCGTACCGCAGCCGCCGCTGCCCGCACCCCTGCCACCCGGCCCGACCCGGCGCGCCCCCCTCGGGCTGGTCGCCGGAGCCCGCAGCGGCGACAAGGGCGGCAACGCCAACGTCGGGGTGTGGGCACGGTCGGACGAGGCCTGGCGATGGCTCGCCCACGAGCTGACCGAGGACCGCTTCCGGCGGCTGATCCCCGAGAGCGACGGCCTTCCCGTCACCCGGCACCCGCTCCCGCACCTGCGTGCCCTCAACTTCGTCGTCGAAGGCATCCTCGGCGCGGGCGTCGCCGCCCAGCACCGCTTCGACCCGCAGGCCAAGGCCCTCGGCGAATGGCTGCGCTCCCGCCACCTGGACATCCCGGAGACCCTCCTGTGACGGTTCTCAGCACCTCCCTGGACCCCATGAGCGCCGAGCACCAGGCGGCCCGCGAGGCCATGCTCGCCAAGCTCGCCGACCTGGAGACCGAGCACGCCAAGGCGCTCGCGGGCGGCGGCGACAAGTACATCGCCCGCCACCGCAAACGCGGCAAGCTGCTCGCCCGGGAGCGCATCGAGCTGCTCCTCGACCCGGACACGCCCTTCCTGGAGCTGTCCCCGCTGGCCGCCTGGGGCAGCGACCACACCGTGGGCGCCTCCCTGGTCACCGGCATCGGCGTGGTCGAGGGCGTGGAGTGCCTGATCACCGCAAACGACCCGACCGTGCGCGGCGGCGCCAGCAACCCCTGGAGCCTGAAGAAGGCCCTGCGCGCCAACGACATCGCGCTCGCCAACCGGCTGCCCTGCATCAGCCTGGTGGAGTCCGGCGGCGCCGACCTGCCCTCGCAGAAGGAGATCTTCATCCCGGGCGGGGCGATCTTCCGCGACCTCACCAGGCTCTCCGCCGCCGGCATCCCGACGGTGGCCGTCGTGTTCGGCAACTCCACCGCCGGCGGCGCCTACGTCCCCGGCATGTCCGACCACGTGATCATGGTCAAGGAGCGGGCGAAGGTGTTCCTCGGCGGGCCGCCGCTGGTGAAGATGGCCACCGGCGAGGAGAGCGACGACGAGTCCCTGGGCGGCGCGGAGATGCACGCGCGCGTGTCGGGCCTCGCCGACTACTTCGCCGTGGACGAGCAGGACGCGCTGCGCCAGGCCCGCCGCGTGGTCGCCCGCCTCAACCACCGCAAGGCGTACGGCGATCCCGGCCCGGCGGCGCCACCCAGGTACGACCCGGGGGAACTGCTCGGTGTCGTCCCCGGCGACCTGAAGACCCCCTTCGACCCGCGCGAGGTCATCGCCCGCCTGGTCGACGCCTCCGACTTCGACGAGTTCAAGCCGCTGTACGGGACGAGCCTGGCCACCGGCTGGGCAGCCCTGCACGGCTACCCGGTCGGCATCCTGGCCAACGCCCAAGGCGTCCTGTTCAGCGAGGAGTCGCAGAAGGCCGCCCAGTTCATCCAGCTCGCCAACCAGCGCGACATCCCGCTGCTCTTCCTGCACAACACCACCGGCTACATGGTCGGCAGGGACTACGAGCAGGGCGGGATCATCAAGCACGGCGCGATGATGATCAACGCGGTCAGCAACAGCCGGGTCCCGCACCTGTCCGTGCTCATGGGGGCGTCGTACGGCGCCGGGCACTACGGCATGTGCGGCCGCGCCTACGACCCCCGCTTCCTGTTCGCCTGGCCGAGCGCCAAGTCGGCCGTCATGGGCCCACAGCAGCTCGCGGGCGTGCTGTCGATAGTCGCCCGGCAGTCGGCGGCGGCGAAGGGGCAGCCGTACGACGAGGACGCGGACGCGGCGCTGCGCGCGATGGTGGAGCAGCAGATCGAGTCCGAGTCGCTGCCGATGTTCCTGTCCGGGCGGCTGTACGACGACGGTGTCATCGACCCGCGCGACACCCGCACCGTCCTCGGTCTGTGCCTGTCCGCGATCCACACCGCCCCCTACGAGGGCGCGCGCGGCGGCTTCGGCGTCTTCCGGATGTGAGGGACCAAGTGATTTCGACACTCCTCGTCGCCAACCGGGGCGAGATCGCCTGCCGGATCTTCCGCACCTGTGGTGAGTTGGGAATCCGGACGGTCGCCGTGCACTCGGACGCCGACTCCGACGCGCTCCACGCGCGCGTGGCCGACACGGCGGTACGGCTGCCGGGGGCCACACCGGCGGAGACGTACCTGCGCGGCGACCTGATCGTGAAGGCGGCGCTGGCCGCCGGCGCGGACGCCGTCCACCCCGGGTACGGCTTCCTGTCCGAGAACCCCGAGTTCGCCCGTGCCGTCCTCGACGCCGGCCTGGTCTGGATCGGACCGCCCCCGGCGGCCATCGAGGCGATGGCGTCCAAGACACGCGCCAAGGAACTGATGGGGATCGCGCCCCTGGGCGAGGTCACCGAGGCCGACCTGCCGGTGCTGGTGAAGGCGGCGGCCGGCGGCGGCGGGCGCGGCATGCGGATCGTGCGCCGCCCGGAGGAACTGAAGGCCGCGCTCGAGGGCGCGAGCGCCGAGGCCGCGAGCGCCTTCGGCGACGGCGAGGTCTTCGTCGAGCCGTACATCGAGCACGGCCGCCACGTCGAGGTGCAGATCCTCGCCGACACCCACGGCACGGTCTGGCCCCTCGGCACCCGCGACTGCTCCCTGCAGCGCCGCCACCAGAAGGTGGTCGAGGAGGCCCCGGCGCCGGGCCTGCCGGCCGCGCTCACCGAGGAGCTGTACACGCTGGCCGTACGCGCCGCGCGGTCCGTCTCCTACGTCGGCGCCGGCACGGTCGAGTTCCTGGTCGCCGACGGCCGCGCGCACTTCCTGGAGATGAACACCCGGCTCCAGGTCGAACACCCCGTCACCGAGGCCGTGTTCGGCCTCGACCTGGTGGCGGAACAGATCCGGGTCGCCGAGGGCCACGCTCTGCCCTGCGACCCGCCCCGCGCGCGGGGTCACGCGATCGAGGCCCGTCTGTACGCCGAGGACCCCGCCCGCGACTGGGCCCCGCAGGCCGGCACCCTGCACCACCTCGCCGTACCGGCCGGCGTCCGCCTGGACACCGGCTACACCGACGGCGACGAGATCGGCGTCCACTACGACCCGATGCTCGCCAAGGTCGTCGCCCACGCCCCCACGCGCGCGGAGGCCGTCCGCAGACTCGCGGGCGCACTGGAACGTGCCGAGATCCACGGCCCGGTCACCAACAGGGACCTGCTGCTGGGCTCACTGCGGCACGAGGAGTTCACGTCGGTCCGCATGAACACCGGCTTCTACGACCGTCACCTCGCCGGACTGACCGCCCCGGCCCCCGACCCGTACGCTCCCCTGGCCGCCGCGCTCGCCGACGCCCACGGCCGCTCCCGCTTCGGCGGCTGGCGCAACGTGCCCTCGCAGCCGCAGGTCAAGCGGTACGAGCTGGCGGGGGAGGAGCACGAGGTCCACTACCGGCACACCCGGAAGGGCCTCGCCGCCGACGGCGTCCGGGTCGTGCACGCCGACGCGCGACTGGTCGTCCTCGAAGTGGACGGCGTACAGCGCAGGTTCGCGGTCTCCCGGTACGGCGACGACCGGGTGTACGTCAACGCCGCCGTCCTCACCGCCCTGCCCCGCTTCCCCGACCCGGCGGCCCAGCTCGTCCCCGGCTCCCTGCTGGCCCCGATGCCGGGCACGGTCGTCCGCGTCGCCGAGGGGCTGACCGAGGGCACCCCCGTGCAGGCGGGCCGGCCCCTGATCTGGCTGGAGGCGATGAAGATGCAGCACCAGATCTCGTCACCGGTCACCGGAACGCTCAGCGCCTTGCACGTCGGCCCCGGACAGCAGGTCGAGCCGGGGACGCTGCTGGCCGTCGTGCAGGAATCCCTCTCCTAGGAGTCCCATGACCACCCTCATCGAGTCCGAAGAGCACAAGGCCCTGCGAGCCGCGGTGGCCGCCCTGGGCAAGCGCTACGGCCGCGACTACCTCGTCCGCACCGTCGCCGAGGGACGCCATCCCACCGAACTGTGGGCCGAGGCGGGCAAGCTCGGCTACCTCGGCGTCAACCTCCCGGAGGAGTACGGCGGCGGAGGCGGCGGAGTCGGTGAACTCTCCATCGTCCTGGAGGAGCTGGGCGCCGCGGGCTCCCCCCTCCTCATGCTGGTCGTCTCACCGGCCATCTGCGGCACCGTGATCGCCCGCTTCGGCACGGAGGAACAGAAGCGCACATGGCTTCCCGGCATCGCCGACGGAACCCGGACCATGGCCTTCGGCATCACCGAACCCGACGCCGGCTCCAACTCGCACCGCATCACCACCACGGCCCGCAAGGACGGCGCCGACTGGCTCCTCACCGGCCGCAAGGTGTTCGTCTCGGGCGTCGACCAGGCGGACGCCACCCTCATCGTCGGCCGGACCGAGGACGCCCGCACCGGCACCCTCAAGCCCTGCCTCTTCATCGTCCCGCGCGACGCCGAGGGGTTCCGGCGGCACCCCATCGACATGGAACTCAACGCCGCCGAGAAGCAGTTCGAGCTGGTCCTGGACGACGTACGGCTCCCCGCCGACGCGCTCGTCGGCGACGAGGACGCCGGCCTGCTGCAGCTGTTCGCCGGGCTCAACCCCGAGCGCATCATGACGGCCGCCTTCGCGATCGGCATGGGCCGCTACGCGCTGTCCAAGGCGATCGAGTACGCCCGCGACCGAACCGTCTGGAAGGCCCCGATCGGCGCCCACCAGGCGATCGCGCACCCCCTGGCGCAGGCCCACATCGACCTGGAACTGGCCCGGCTGATGATGCAGAAGGCGGCCCATCTCTACGACGCCGGCGACGACATCGGCGCGGGCGAGGCCGCCAACATGGCCAAGTACGCGGCCGGGGAGGCCTGCGTGAGGGCCGTCGACCAGGCCGTGCACACCCTCGGCGGCAACGGCCTCACGCGCGAATTCGGCCTCGCCTCGTTGATAACGGCGGCACGCGTGGCTCGTATTGCTCCGGTGAGCCGGGAGATGATTCTCAACTACGTTTCCCACCAGACCCTGGGACTGCCCAAGTCCTACTAGGGCCTTTCTTTCGGATCTGGCCGGCTCGGGGTGAGGGCACTTTGTGCGCGACCCCGGCGAGATCCGAAGGAGAAGAGAGGCCCTAGGCCGCCGCAGCCGCTTGGAGGAACCGTGTTCCGCAGCGCGTACGCAGACGTCCCGCCCGTAGAACTCCCCATCCACGAGGCCGTTCTGGGCCGTGCCGCCGGCTTCGGCGACCAGCCCGCCCTGATCGACGGCACGGACGGGACCACCCTCACGTACGAGCAGGTGGACCGGTTCCACCGGCGCCTCGCGGCCGCGCTCGCAGACGCCGGGGTCCGCAAGGGCGACGTCCTCGCCCTGCACAGCCCCAACACGATCGCCTTCCCCACCGCCTTCTACGCCGCCACGCGCGCGGGTGCCTCCGTCACCACCGTGCACCCGCTCGCCACCCCCGACGAGTTCGCCAAGCAGCTCCGCGACAGCGCGGCCCGCTGGATCATCACCGCCTCCCCCCTGCTGGAGTCCGCCCGCCGGGCCGCCGAACTCGCGGGCGGAGTGGGGGAGATATTCGTGTGCGACGGCGCTCCCGGGCACCGCTCCCTCATCGACATGCTCGCCACCACCGCACCCGAACCGCAGATCCGCTTCGACCCGGCCGAGGACGTCGCCGCACTGCCGTACTCCTCCGGCACCACCGGCGTCCCCAAGGGCGTGATGCTCACCCACCGGCAGATCGCCACCAACCTCGCCCAGTTGGAGCCCGCCGTACCGGCCGGCCCCGGTGACCGCATCCTCGCCGTGCTGCCGTTCTTCCACATCTACGGCCTGACCGCCCTGATGAACGCCCCGCTGCGCAAGGGCGCCACGATCGTCGTCCTGCCGCGCTTCGACCTCGAGACCTTCCTCGCCGCCATCGAGAACCACCGCATCACCGGCCTGTACGTCGCCCCGCCGATCGTCCTCGCCCTCGCCAAACACCCGGCGGTCGCCCGCTACGACCTCTCCTCCCTGAAGTACGTCATCAGCGCCGCCGCCCCCCTGGCCGCCGAACTCGCCGCCGCCTGCGCCGAACGCCTCGGCCTGCCCCCGATCGGCCAGGCCTACGGCATGACGGAGCTGTCACCCGGCACCCACGTCGTCCCGCTCGACGCCCTGCACCACGCGCCCGCCGGCACCGTCGGCAGACTCATCGCCGGCACCGAGATGCGCATCGTCTCCCTCGACGACCCCGGCAAGGACCTGGGCACCGGCGAGCCCGGCGAGATCCTGATCCGCGGCCCCCAGGTGATGAAGGGGTACCTCGGCCGCCCCGACGCCACCGCCGACATGATCGACACCGACGGCTGGCTGCACACCGGGGACGTCGGCCACGTCGACGAGGACGGCTGGCTCTTCGTCGTCGACCGCGTGAAGGAACTCATCAAGTACAAGGGCTTCCAGGTGGCCCCCGCCGAACTGGAGGCACTGCTGCTCACCCACCCCGGCATCGCCGACGCGGCCGTCATCGGCGCCTACGACGAGAACGGCAACGAGGTCCCGCACGCCTTCGTCGTCCGCCAGCCCACCGCCGACGGCCTCGGTGAGAACGAGGTCATGATGTACGTCGCCGAACGCGTCGCCCCCTACAAACGCGTCCGCCGGATCACCTTCATCGAGGACGTGCCCCGCGCGGCCTCGGGCAAGATCCTCCGCCGGCAGCTCAGGGAGCACACATGACCGCACTCGTCGGACGCACGCGCACGCGTGCCGTCGAAACCCTCAGCCTCGACTCCACCGCCACCCGCAACGCCCTGTCCGCCGCGCTCGTCGGCGAACTCGCCGACGCCCTGACCGACTGCGGCAAGGACCCGGACGTACGCGCCGTCGTCCTCACCCACACCGGCACCACCTTCTGCGCCGGAGCCGACCTGCGCGACCCGCCCGACCCCGACGCCCTGGTGGGCCTGCTCCGGCAGATCGTCGAACTGCCCAAACCCGTGGTCGCCCGCGTCACCGGACACGTCCGCGCGGGCGGACTTGGCCTCCTGGCCGCCTGCGACATCACCGCCGCCGGCCCCGACGCCACCTTCGCCTTCACCGAGGTCCGCATCGGAGTCGCCCCCGCGGTGATCTCCCTGCCCCTGCTCCCGCGCGCCGACCCCCGCGCGCTGGCCCGCTACTACCTCACCGGCGAACGCTTCACCCCCGCCGAAGCCGTGGACGCGGGCCTGCTCACCGTCACCGCCGACGACGTGGACGAAGCCCTCGCACCGGTCCTCGACGGCCTGCGCCGATCCGCCCCCCAGGCCCTGGCCGAGACGAAACAGCTGCTCACGGCTAGGGTGCTGGAGACGTTCGACCGGGACGCGGCACAGCTGACCGCTCTCTCGGCCCGGCTGTTCGCCTCCGCCCAGGCCCGGGAGGGGATGACGGCCTTCCTGGAAAGACGGGATGCGGCATGGGTGGTGTGAGTACGGCGGAACGCGACCGCGTACCCAAGCAGGACCGCAGCCGCGCCACCCGGCAGCGACTCCTGGAGGCCGCCGTGGCCTGCCTGGCCGAACACGGCTGGGCGGGCTCCACGGTCACCGTCGTCGCCGAACGCGCCGGAGTCTCCCGGGGCGCCGCCCAGCACCACTTCCCGACCCGCGAGGACCTCTTCACGGCGGCCGTCGAGTACGTCGCCGAAGAACGCTCCACCGCTCTGCGCGACCTGTTCCCGGACGGCGCCGCCGACCGCCGCGCCGTCGTCTTCGCCCTCGTCGACCTCTACACCGGCCCCCTCTTCCGTGCCGCCCTGCACCTGTGGGTGGCCGCCTGCGACGAGGAGCAGCTCCGCCCGCGCGTGACCGAGCTGGAGGCCCGCGTCGGCCGTGAGACGCACCGCATCGCCGTCGAGTTGCTCGGCGCCGACGAGTCCCGCCCCGGCGCCCGCGAGACCGTCCAGGGCCTGCTCGACATGGCCCGCGGCCTGGGCCTCGCCAACCTGCTCACCGACGACACCGCCCGCCGCGAGCGGGTGGTGGCCCAGTGGGCCGTGCTGCTGGAGGAAGCGCTGGGCTGAGGGAGCCACCACAGGGGCGCGTTACCCTTGGCCCATGCTTCCGATGCTCGTTCGACGCCGCCACGTGGACTACGTGCGCGTCACGAGCATGGGCTGTCGCCTTTCGGCCTGAATTCAGCCCCTTTTTCTCCCTTTCTTACGGCATCCTGGGCGCCGCCCTACCCTCGGCGGCCTGCCCGTGGCCCACACACCCTGTGGACGCATACATGACGACGCACACCGCGACGACCCCGTCGTACGACCAGCTCCCGATCATCGACCTGTCGGCCGCCGACCGCGGCCCCCAGGCCCGGGCCCTGCTCCACGCCCAGCTGCACAGCGCCGCGCACGACGTCGGCTTCTTCCAGCTGGTCGGACACGGCGTGACCCCGGCCGAGACCGACGCGCTGCTCACCGCCATGCGGGCCTTCTTCGACCTCCCCGAGGCCGACCGGCTCGCCCTCGACAACGTCAACTCCCCGCACTTCCGCGGCTACACCCGCACCGGCGACGAGCGCACCCGCGGTGCCCGCGACTGGCGCGACCAGCTCGACATAGGCGCCGAACGCCCCGCCCACGTCCCCGGCCCCGGGGAACCGCCCTACTGGTGGCTGCAAGGCCCCAACCAGTGGCCGGCCGTCCTCCCCGAACTGCGCACCGCCGCCCTGGCCTGGATCGACAAGCTCAGCGCGGTCGCCCAGCGCCTGCTGCACGAACTCCTCACCGCCATCGGCGCCCCCGCCGACTTCTACGACCCGGTCTTCGGCGACCACGCCCACCCGCACCTCAAGCTCGTCCGCTACCCCGGCAGCGCGGGCGACGGCACCGACCAGGGCGTCGGCGCCCACAAGGACTACGGCTTCCTCACCCTGCTCCTGCAGGACACCGTCGGCGGCCTCCAGGTCCAGCGCGAGGACGGCCTCTTCCACGACGTGCCCCCGCTGGACGGCGCCTTCGTCGTCAACCTCGGCGAACTCCTGGAGGTGGCGACCAACGGCTACCTGATCGCCACCAACCACCGCGTGGTCAGCCCGCCCGGAGCGACGGAACGCTTCTCGGTCCCGTTCTTCTACAACCCCCGCCTGGACGCCCGGGTCGAGCCCCTGCCCTTCCCGTACGCCCGGACGGCCCCCGGCGTCACCACCGACCCGGCGAACCCCCTGTACGCCGAGTACGGCTACAACGAACTGAAGGGCAAGCTGAGGGCGCATCCGCTGGTGGCGGAGAAGCACCACGCGGACCTGCTGACGGCGGCATGAGAGACAGGGCGCGAAAGGCGCCCTCTGTCACGGGCGCGGGCCCGTACCGACATGCGGCTCCGCCGCGCGGGCACGTGACCGGCCACCGGGCCGCCGTACGCGCCCGCGCTCCTCACCCGACCCCTCAGTGGGCGATGTCCGCGTATCCCTCGATGTCACGCGGGCTCCGCGGGCCGGGCCCCACATAGTGCGCGGAGGGCCGGACCAGCCGCCCCGTCCGCTTCTGCTCAAGGATGTGCGCCGACCACCCTGCGGTCCGCGCGCAGGTGAACATCGACGTGAACATGTGGGCCGGGACCTCGGCGAAGTCCAGCATGATCGCCGCCCAGAACTCCACGTTGGTGGCCAGCACCCGGTCCGGGCGCCGGTTGTGCAGCTCCTCCAGCGCCGCCTTCTCCAGCGCCTCCGCGATCTCGAACCGGGGGGCGCCCAGTTCGCGGGCGGTACGGCGCAGCACGCGCGCACGGGGGTCCTCGGCCCGGTACACCCGGTGCCCGAAGCCCATGAGCCGCTCTCCGCGGTCCAGGGCCCGCTTGACGTAGGCCCCGGCGTCTCCGGTCCGCTCGATCTCCTCGATCATGCCGAGGACACGGGAGGGCGCACCGCCGTGCAGCGGCCCGGACATGGCGCCCACCGCACCCGACAGCGCGGCGGCGACGTCCGCCCCGGTGGAGGCGATCACCCGCGCGGTGAAGGTCGACGCGTTCATGCCGTGCTCGGCGGCCGAGGTCCAGTAGGCGTCCACGGCCGCGACGTGCTTCGGGTCCGGCTCACCCCGCCAGCGGATCATGAACCGCTCGACCACCGAGCCGGCCTTGTCGATCTCGCGCTGGGGGACCATCGGCAGACCCTGGCCGCGCGCGGACTGGGCGACGTACGACAGTGCCATGACGGCGGCGCGGGCCAGGTCCTCGCGGGCCTGGGCCGCGTCGATGTCCAGGAGGGGTTTCAGGCCCCACACCGGGGCGAGCATGGCGAGCGCGGACTGTACGTCCACACGGATGTCACCGGAGTGCACCGGGATCGGGAACGGCTCGGCGGGCGGCAGTCCTGGGTTGAAGGCGCCGTCGACCAGCAGTCCCCACACGTTCCCGAAGGAGACGTGTCCGACGAGGTCCTCGATGTCGACGCCGCGGTAGCGCAGGGCGCCGCCCTCCTTGTCGGGTTCGGCGATCTCCGTCTCGAACGCGACGACTCCTTCGAGCCCGGGTACGAAATCGGACATCAGGCGGCTCCTCGTGAAGGTTCGGCGGCGGTCACCCCGGTGATGCCCCTATCAGCCGGTGGTCACCCAAACCGCGGGGGGAACCAGCACGATAACCCCGAGTGCCATAGATGGGGAGACCACACGACACTGAGTGCCACGCTCGTTCGATACGGCAGGATGACCGCGTGACCGACCGCGACCCCAGCCTCGACCCCCTCGTGGACCCCGCCGCCATGCGCAAGCAGTACCGGGCCGCGGGTCTGGACGAGAAGGATCTGCCCGCGCACCCGATGGACCAGTTCGCCGGCTGGTTCGAGGACGCCGCACGGGCGGCCCTGCACGGCACGCTCTACGAGCCCAACGCGATGGTCGTCTCCACGGCCGACGCGACCGGCCGCCCCAGCTCCCGCACGGTCCTGATGAAGCAGTACGACACCGAGGGCTTCGTCTTCTACACCAACTACGGCTCCCGCAAGGCCCGCGAGCTGGCGGAGAACCCGTACGTCGCCCTCCTCTTCCCCTGGCACGCGATCGCCCGCCAGGTCATCGTCACCGGCGTCGCCCGGCGCACCGGCCGCGACGAGACGGCCGCCTACTTCCGCACCCGCCCGCACGGCTCCCGGCTGGGCGCCTGGGCGAGCGCCCAGTCCTCGGTGATCGCGTCCCGCGACGAGCTGGACACGGCCTACGAGGAGCTGGGCGAGCGCTATCCCGAGGGCGAAGAGATCCCGGTGCCGCCGCACTGGGGTGGCTTCCGGGTCGCGCCCGAGACGGTCGAGTTCTGGCAGGGCCGGGAGAACCGACTGCACGACCGGCTGCGGTACGTGGCCCGGCCGGACGGCTCCTGGCAGGTGGAACGGCTCAGCCCCTGAGCCTCCTGGACCGCCCCCTGAACGCAGACGACCCGCGAGCTCGGTTCCTACGCCTGATCGGCGGAGGAGCCGGCCGGACGTACCGGCGAGCTCGCGGGTCGGGTGACTGCGTTGGATTCGGCCGGCTGCGTGTTTGTCGCACACGCTGGTCCGGCACCGCACATCGTGTGGTGGCGAGCCGCTAGCCCGCAGCCACCTCGCGCGTCCGGGTTTCACTCATTTACCCGATCACCTCCCTTCTGCTTGCTTGGCAGCCTAAGCATTCGCCGGGGCGGGCTCAACTGTTTTTTGCCTGCCCCGACCGAGCGGGTTCCAGCCGGACGCTGCAGCCGTATCCGTCGCACCGCTGGAGCAGCCACAGATTCCGGTGAGAGACGTTGATCCGGCCGACCGGGGCGGTGAGGCCGTGCTGGCCTCTGGCGCGGCCGGCGTTCGAGGGCCCTTCACGGCTGGGGAATCAGGTTGACGCCCGAGGGGCTGGGCGATTCGCTGATCGCGTGACTGATCTTCGTATCGAAGCCGTCGACAGCGACCTCACGCTCGACCAATGGCGCCACGTCCACAACGTGATCGTGCCGCCCGCCGCCATGTCCCCGGACGACGCGCGGGAGCGGGTCGGGCGGTATCGGCTGGAGAACGCCTATCTCGGTGACGAGCTCGTCGGGTGTTCCACGGTTCGGCCGCCGGCCGGGGACGACGGTGTCGCGACCGTCATCGCGCGCGTGCTGCCCGAGTTCCGTCGGCGTGGTTTCGGTACGGCGCTGTACGAGAAGGGGCTCGCTCACGCGCGCGTGCTGGGGGCGAAGGCCGTCGAGACGTGTGTGCTGGCGGTGAACGAGGACGGGCTGCGGTTCGCCGAGCGGTGCGGGTTCGTGGAGATCGACCGGTATGTGCTGGACGGCGAGAGCGACGAGTGGGTCGATCTGCGTCTGGAGCGGGACCCCGGCGCCGGGCATTGATTCTCGCAATCTTGCGGGAACAGGATGTGGGCTGCATCACGTTCGAGTTGAATGAAGGCCAGTGAGCGAACCGAGCGCCGTGCGTGCGCGGACGCAGCCTCCAGGGGGTCCAGGTGAGTGCTTCCCGGCGGAGTGGGACCACCGACGAGCTGGGGCCGGACGAGCCCGAGCGCGGTGGGCCCCACGGCTCCGGCGATCCGGACGGTCCGACTTCCGAGGAGTCCGGCGGCTCCGACCTGCTCGCCGCGCTGCTGGACGGCATGGACGCGGCCCTGTGCGCCTTCGATGCGGACGGGGTGGTGACGCACTGGAACCGTGAGGCCGAGCGCATCCTGGGCTGGACCGCGGCCGAGGCGGTGGGGCGGCACGGGTTCGCGGGGTGGGCGGTGCGCAGCGCCGACGCCGAGGAGGTGCAGGCCCGTCTGATGTCGGCCATGCACGCGCCCGGTCGGCAGGTGCACGAGTTCGCCCTCGTCACGAAGGACGGCGGCCGGGTTCTGGTGCGGACCCAGTCCGCGGCCGTCCGCGGGCCCGACGGGAAGCCGGCGGGTGTGTACTGCGCGTTCAGCGAGGTGCATGCGCAGATCGATCTCGAGCGGTCCATCGCGCTCAGCGAGGCGCTGTTCGAGGACGCGTCCTGGGGCGTCGTCCTGGTCGACGCCGATCTGCGGCCGGCCGTCGTCAACGCGCACGCGGCGCGGGCTCTGGGCATCGGGCGTACGTCGGCGCTCGGGCGGCCGCTCGGGGAGTTGCTCGCGCAGGGCGTGGAGGAGCTGGAGAGCGCGCTGACGCATGTTCTGGCGGAGGGTGCGCCGCCCGCGCCCGCCGAGATGTGGGTGGCCGTGCGCGCGCCGGAGGGCGAGAAGCGGCGTTGCTGGCGCAGTGGGTTTCTGCGGCTGGCGTCGCCGCTCGCCGAGGAGCCGGTGCCGCTCGGGGTGGGCTGGCTGTTCCAGGACGTGACGGAGGCCAAGCAGGGTGAGCAGGAGGCGGCCCTGCTGCGCTTCCGTACCAATCAGCTGCACCGCGCGTCCCGTGCCGCCGCCGAGTGCGAGGACCCGGCGGAGGCGGCCGTCGTGCACCTGGACTTCGCTCTCGCCGGATTCGCCGACCACGCGTTGCTCGACCGGGTGGCGGGGGCTCCGCGCGCCGAGGGCGACGATTCGGTTCCGGTGCGGCTGGTGCGGCTCGCCGCCACGCCGGCCGGGACTCCGGGGCCCAGTCTGCTCACGGGCGCGGCCGGGCTGCCGGTGCGGTACGAGGAGGGGCATCCGGCGCTGAGCTGTGTCGAGCGGGCCGGGTCGGTGCGCGCGGACGCGGGTTCGGTGCCGGCGGAGCGGGCGCGTGAGTGGGCGCTGGCGCGGCAGTGGCCGGGCGACGTGGTGCACGCCCTGTGCGCGGTGCTGCGCAGCCGGGGCCGGACGCTGGGGGTGGTCACCTTTCTGCGGGGGTCCGGCCGCAGCCGCTTCGAGCGTTCGGACGCGGCCTACGCGGAGGACGTGGCCCTGCGGATCGCGGCCGCGCTGGATCTGGCGGAGGCGGTGCGGGAGCGGCCGAAGCCGGGAGAGTAGGGCGGGGGAGTAGGGCACGCCGCCTCGGTGGGACTCAGTGCCGGTAGAAGATCCGGTCTCCGTACTCGGTCATGACTCTGCGGTTCCAGTCGTGGCCGCCGTCGACGTTGCCGGAGCGAAGCAGCGGGGGCTCGATGCCGCGGTCGGCCAGGGTGGCGGCCGTGGTGGCCATGACGGCCTGCATCAGGGCGCTGGTGACGACGGTGGAGGCGGGGGCGAAGGGCGCGGGGATGGTGTCGAGGGTGAGTTCCGCGTCGCCGACGGCGATCTTCGAGTCCAGGACGATGTCGCAGTGGTCCTTCAGGAAGGTGCCCGAGCTGTGCCGGGAGATGGTCTGCGAGGCGTAGGCGACCGATGTCACGCCGATGACCTTCACGCCGAGGGCGCGGGCGCCCTGGGCCATCTCGACGGGCAGGGCGTTGCGGCCGGACAGGGAGATGATCACGAGGGCGTCGCCGGTGCGGAGCGGGGAGGTGCCCAGGACGGCGCTCGCGAGTCCGTCCACGCGTTCCAGGGCGGAGCCGAGGGTGGCCGGGTTGACGTCGACGCCGACGACCCCGGGGACGGTGAGCAGGTTCATCAGGGCGAGTCCGCCGGCGCGGTAGACGACGTCCTGGGCGGCGAGCGAGGAGTGTCCGGCGCCGAAGGCGAACAGGCGGCCGCCGGCGGTGACGGTGTCGGCGAGCAGGGCGGCGGCCGCGGTGATGGCCTCGGCCTCCTCCTCCCGGACCTGTTGCAGCAGGCCGATGGCGGCGTCGAAGAACAGGTCGGCAGGCGTGCCGTCGCTCATGCGGTGCCCCTTCGCAGCGTCTGTGTCGCGGATCACCCTGCGGTCTGGACCAATGCGGTGTCAATACGGCCGGTTGTTCCCGGCCACGGGACCGGCGGGGCGGCGGGCGCCGCCGGGGCCGCCACCCTCTCCCGTTTTCCGGGTACCGCACGCTTGTCAGTGGGATCCGGCAGAATTGAGTTCAGGGCCAGCGCACGCGCCGGGCTTCCGGCAGAGGTAATCGAGGGGCACGTATGTCCGGACTGATCGACACCACGGAGATGTATCTCCGCACCATCCTCGAGCTCGAAGAGGAAGGCGTCGTCCCCATGCGCGCCCGCATCGCGGAGCGGCTGGACCAGAGCGGGCCGACGGTGAGCCAGACGGTGGCGCGCATGGAGCGCGACGGCCTGGTCTCCGTGGCCAGTGACCGGCACCTGGAGCTGACCGACGAGGGCCGCCGGCTGGCCACGCGGGTGATGCGCAAGCACCGCCTCGCGGAGTGTCTGCTGGTCGACGTGATCGGTCTGGAGTGGGAGCAGGTGCACGCGGAGGCGTGTCGCTGGGAGCACGTGATGAGCGAGGCCGTGGAGCGCAGGGTCCTGGAGCTGCTGCGCCATCCGACGGAGTCGCCGTACGGCAACCCGATCCCGGGTCTGGAGGAGCTGGGCGAGAAGGACGGGGCGGACCCGTTCCTGGACGAGGGCATGGTGTCGCTGGCCGACCTGGATCCGGGCAGCGACGGCAAGACGGTCGTCGTCCGGCGTATCGGCGAGCCGATCCAGACGGACGCCCAGCTGATGTACACGCTGCGGCGCGCGGGTGTGCAGCCCGGTTCGGTGGTGAGCGTGACGGAGTCGGCCGGCGGGGTGCTGGTGGGCAGCGGTGGCGAGGCGGCCGAGCTGGAGGCGGACGTCGCCTCGCACGTGTTCGTCGCCAAGCGCTGAGTGTGAGAGGGCCCCGGCGCCGTGTGGCGCCGGGGCCTGTCCTCCCCTGTGCTGACCCGGAGCCCCGAGCTCTCAGGGTCATCCCCTCGGACCGTTTTTCCCCGAGCGGTCCGCCTCCCGCCAGAAAGATCCCCTGGGGGGCGGCGATCATTCCTTGAGGGGTGTCACTCGAATGAGGGGTGTTGTCCGCAGAGGCAGTATTTTCGAATAGGCATTCGATAGTCTGCGGTGGCAGGACGACGGCAGTACGACGGCGAGAACGGCAGTACACCGGTACGAGGCAGGCGGAGCTGGGGGGTACCAGGCCGATGGCACGGCGTATCGACGTGACGGGAGCGGGCGGGGTACGCCTGGCCGCCTGGGAGTTCGCCGACCCGCCCAAACCGGGGGCGGAGCCGGGCGCTCCGGGCGTGCTGTTACTCCACGGCCTGATGGGCCGCGCCTCGCACTGGGCGTCCACCGCCCGCTGGCTCGCCGAGCGCCACCGCGCCGTCGCGCTCGACCAGCGCGGCCATGGCCGGAGCGACAAGCCCCCACAGGCCGCCTACACCCGCGAGGCCTACGTCGAGGACGCCGAGGCGGCCCTCGAACAGCTCGGACTCGGCCCCGCCGTCCTCATCGGTCACGCCATGGGCGCGCTCACCGCCTGGCAGCTCGCCGCGAGGCGCCCCGACCTGGTGCGCGGCCTGGTCATCTGCGACATGCGGGCCTCCGCGCTCGGCGCGGCGTCGCAGCGCGAGTGGGCCGAGTGGTTCAGCTCCTGGCCCGTTCCCTTCGCCACCCTCGCCGATGTCCGCAAGTGGTTCGGCGAGGACGATCCGTGGGTGGAGCGGCCGAATCCGGCGCGCGGCGCGTTCTACGCCGAGGTCATGCAGGAGTCCGCCGACGGCTGGCGCCCCGTCTTCGAGCCGGAGCAGATGCTCCGGACCCGGGAGAGCTGGGTCTACGACGCCCACTGGGAGGAGCTGGCCCAGGTCCGCTGCCCCGCGCTCGTCGTGCGCGGGCTCGACGGGGAGCTGGGGCGGGCCGAGGCACAGGAGATGGTGCGGGTTCTTCCTCGTGGGGAGTACGCGGAGGTCGCCGACGCCGGGCACCTCGTCCACTATGACCAGCCCCTGGCCTGGCGGTCGGCTCTCGAGCCGTTTCTCGAGGCTGTTCCGGCGGGTTGAGTGCGGGTCGAGTGCCTGCTCGTCCGGACCCGGTGCCGAAGAGCCGGCGTCAGCCCTTGCTGACCGCCGTCAGGATCTCCGGCAGGCGGGACGCCGTTCGGGGGGCCGCCATGCGCAGGCCCAGCAGCGTGAGGCCGGCGCCGTACCCCGCACCCACCGGCAGCAGCACCCAGCTCCACGCGTCCCCTCCCGCGCTCACGTTCAGCCAGATCGTGAGGGCGATGACGGGGGAGCACAGCAGGGCCGCACCGACCATGCCGCCGAAGATGGAGATCCACGCGAGGCCTGCCTGCCCCGGGGCCACGTTCTTGTGGCCCTCCTGGGGGATGGAGTACGGGAAGCGGGCCGAGGTCCAGGCGCCGGTGGCCAGCATCGCCCCGAGCAGCGCGAGGGACAGCCCGAGGACCTCCGGGAGCCGGGGCCAGTCGTCGAGCAGGGCCGTCGTCAGGACGGTCACGAGCGTGGCGTACGGCAGGGTGATCACCAGCAGGGCCAGCGCCCGCCCGCGCAGCTCCGCGTACGCGTCCCGGGCCGAGGAGATGGTCAGGGCCACCATCCAGAAGGCGGAGGTGTCCTGCCCGAACTGGTTGTACATCTGGATGCCGAGCATGCCGGCGGCGAAGCACGCGAAGTAGATCGACCCGGTGCCCTGCACCGCGTTGAACACCGGCACGATCAGCCCGATGGCCAGCGAGGTCACCCATGCGGCCTTGGTCTTGGGGTCGCGCCAGATGTAGCGCAGGGTGCGCTCCATGACCGTGCCCGTGCGTCCGCCCGGCAGCAGTCGCGCGGGGCCGCCCGAGGAGGCGCGGTCCCGGGTCCCGGCGTCGAGAGCCTGCAGGGTGGAGCCGTCCGGCGAGGTCATCAGCCGGTTCAGGCTCCGCGCCCAGACGGCGATCAGCAGTGCCAACCCGGCGACGGTGACCAGGAGTTGGCAGGACGCGACGTCGTACGAGCCCTCGCCCGCCGATCGCACCGCCGCGACCGCCGACGCGGGCGGCACCCAGGACAGCACGTCCGCGACCGGCTGCAGCTGCCCGAGTCCCGACGAACCCAGCCGCTGCGCGCCGAAGTTGACGAGCTGTGCGCCGATCGCGATCACCAGCCCGCTGAGCACGGCGAGATCGCGGCCCTTCCTGCTGGTCAGCAGGCGTACGTTGGCGGTGGCGACGGCCCGCGCGAGCGCCACGCAGACCAGCAGCGCGAGGACGACGGCGGCGACGGCGACGGCGTAGCCCGCCGTGCCGTGCGCCACCGACAGGGCGCAGCCCGCCAGCACGAGCAGGGTGAACAGGGGGCCGATGCCGACCAGCGAGGCCGCCAGCAGGGCCCGGACCAGTGGCCGGGGCCGCAGCGGCAGCATCACCAGGCGGGTCGGGTCCAGCGTCTCGTCACCGCTCGGGAAGAACAGCGGCATCACCGCCCAGCCCAGCGCCAGCACGGCCGTGCCCGGCACGGCGACGGTGTCCGCGTGGGCGTGTCCGCGCAGCGCGAGCAGACCCAGCAGCTGCAGCAGCCCGAACAGCAGCGCGACGACCGCCGAGGCGACGAACGCGGCCCGCCGGCCCGCCGACTGCCTGAGCCCGTTGCGCAGCAGCGACAGCTTCAGCCGCACGACGGTGGAGGTCGGGCTCGTCATCGGGTCGCCCCGCCGCCCAGCCAGTCCAGATCGGACCCGGCGTCCCGGCCGCGCGCCCCCACCAGCTCCAGGAAGGCCGCCTGGAGCGTGGGGTGCTCCCCGCGCACCTCGGCCAGCGTCCCGGTGGCCCGGATGCGACCCGCCGCCAGCACCGCCACCCAGTCGCACAGCGACTCGACCAGCTCCATGACGTGGGAGGAGAAGACGACGGTGGCACCCGAGGCGGTGTACCGCTCCAGCACTCCCCGGATCGTCTGCGCGGACACCGGGTCGACGCCCTCGAACGGCTCGTCCAGGAAGAGCACCTCGGGATTGTGCAGGAGAGCGGCCGCGAGCCCGATCTTCTTGCGCATGCCGGTCGAGTAGTCGACGACGAGCTTGTGCTGTGCTCCGGCCAGGTCGAGCACGTCCAGCAGTTGCGTGGCCCGCTTGTCGACCTCGGCGCCGGGCAGCCCCCGCAACCGCCCCGAGTAGGCCAGCAGCTCCCGCCCCGAGAGCCGTTCGAACAACCGCAGGCCCTCGGGCAGCACCCCGATCCGCGCCTTGACGGCCACCGGATCGCGCCACACGTCATGCCCGACGACCTCGACGGACCCCTGATCGGGCCGCAGCAGCCCGGTCACCATGGACAGTGTGGTGGTCTTCCCGGCCCCGTTCGGCCCGACCAGCCCGATGAACTTGCCGGCGGGCAGGTCGAGATCGATCCCGCCCACGGCGACGTGCTGCCCGAACTGCTTCCAGAGTCCCCGTACACGCACTGCGGCCTCGGTCATGGACCGAACCCTACGCGGGTGCGGCCGGCCGAAAGAGGCGCGGGGAACCGCGCACGCTACCTGTCCCTGCCGCACGCGTAGGCGAGCGGCGAGATCAACTCCTCGGCGTCCGGCAGCCATCGGTTCGCCGGAGTCGGCCGGCAGGCCCACTGCACGGCCCCCCGGGACCCGAACCGGGTCGGCGGAGCGGCCACGTAGGCGCCCTCCCCCAACGGCGTCAGATCCAGCGAGGACAACGACCACCCCAACTTCCGCACCAGCTCGGGGACCTTCGCGCAAGCCCCCGGCAGCACGAAGAAGTGCATGCGCCGGTCCGGAGTCAGAGTCACCGGCCCCAGGGTCGACTCCATCCGCTCCATCCGGGCCAGCGCCAGAAAACCGGCGCTCTCGGGGACGGACAGCGCGTCGAACGTCCGCCCCGTCGGCAGCAGGACCGACGCCGTCGGGTGCCTCTGCCACATGCGGCGCGCGACGGTCGCGCTGCCGGTCGCCTGCGTCGCCCAGTCGGGGCGCGCGGGATGCGCACCCGGCGCGGGACAGGAGACATCGCCGCAGGAGCAGCGCTGCACCCCGTCGACGGCTTCGAGCCAGGTGCCCGGAAACACGTCCCAGTGGCGCTCCTCGGCATAGCGCACGGCGGTGTCCAGCAGCGATTCCCCGCGCTGCTTCGGAATATGAGCGGCTCCGGGGCCCACGATCGTCTCTTCCACGCTCCACTCAACTCCCGCATTCACCTGGAGTTACGGCCGCAACGTGCGCGGGGGAGGAGCATCGGTTCCGCGGCTGGGGCGCACGGGTGCACAGGCGGGGGCGCGCGGTGGGAAGCGGGGCCTGACTGGGTAGCCAGGAATGGGGATGGCATCTGCCTTTACCCCGGCAAACCGCACATGTCACGCATTGACGGTATGTCAGCTGGGCAGTGATCTTCATGACCGGAACCTTCCGGCCGGATCTTCACGCTCCAGGGGTTCGCAGGGGGTAGCACATGGCCGCAAGGCCTCTCGTGGCGAGGCAGCCGAACGAACGGCTGCAGGCACTCATCCAGGAAGCGGGGTGCTCGAACGCCGGGCTCGCCCGGCGGGTCAACATGTGCGGCGCCGAGCACGGTCTCGACCTGCGCTACGACAAGACGTCCGTGGCCCGCTGGCTGCGCGGCCAGCAGCCGCGGGGCCGGGCCCCGGCGATCATCGCCGAGGCGCTCGGGCGCAAGCTCGGCCGTACGGTCACGATCGACGAGATCGGCATGGCCAACGGCAAGAACCTCGCCTCGGGGGTCGGTCTCCAGTTCTCGCCGACGGTACTGGGGGCCATCGAGCAGGTCTGCGAGCTCTGGCGCAGCGACGTGGGCCGGCGGGACTTCCTGTCCGGCTCGTCCGTCGCCGCCTCCGCGCTGGTCGAGCCCAGCCGTGACTGGCTGATCTCGGTGCCGGACGCCCAGGTGGCCCGGCAGGCGGGCCCGCGCGTGGGCCAGTCCGACGTGGCCGCCGTACGGTCCATGACCCAGGCGCTGGTGGACCTCGACCACCAGTACGGCAGCGGGCATGTGCGCCCGGTCGTCGTGCACTACCTCAACAGCGTCGTCTCCGGGCTGCTGGCGGGGTCGTACCGGGAGGCGGTCGGGCGCGAACTCTTCGCGACGGTCGCCCGGTTGACCGAGCTGGCCGGGTACATGGCGGTGGACACCGGGCAACCGGGCCTGGCCCAGCGGTACTACATCCAGTCCCTGCGCCTCGCCCAGGCCGCCGGTGACCGCGGTTACGGCGGTTACGTCCTCGCCGCCTCCATGAGCCACCTCGCCGCACAGCTCGGGAACCCGCGCGAGATCTCCCAGTTGGCGCGGGCGGCGCAGGAGGGGGCGCGTGACCGTGTGACCCCGCGCGCGGAGGCGATGTTCCACGCGGCCGAGGCCCGCGGGCACGCTCTGCTCGGTGACGTCCGCGCGGCACAGGCCGCCTCCGGGCGGGCGATCTCGGCGATGGAACAGGCGGACGCGGCCTCAGGGGACGACCCGGTGTGGATCGCCCACTTCGACGAGGCCTATCTGGCCGACGAGCTGGCGCACTGCCATCGCGACCTGGGGCAGCCCGAGGCGGCGGCCCGGTACGCCGAGCAGTCGCTGGCCGGGCATCCCGCCTCCCGGGCCCGGCGCCGCGCCATCGGCTATGTGCTGCTCGCCACGGCCCAGGTGCAGCAGCGCGAGATCGAGCAGGCCTGCAACACCGGGACGAAGGCGGTGGAACTGCTGGAGACGCTCCGCTCCAACCGGGGCGCCGAGTACCTGGAGGACCTCCAGCAGCGCCTCGAACCCTTCCGGGACGAAGCGGTCGTCCGGGAGTTCGGGGCCCGTCTCGACGTCCAGCAGGCCGCCTGAACACCGCCCCCGCGGTTGCGTGAACGCACGGGAAACGGGGCGCCGACGTACGACGGGTGCCATGAACAGCGTGCCGCGGGGCGGTTTTGTTACCGCTGTCACAGGGAAGAAGATCGCGTCCTGAGCTGCGTGGCACCCGGCTCGGGGGACCCGGTAGCGTGAGCCGACGATTCCGAAGGTCCCCCATTCGTAGGAGTCCCGGTGACGCAGAGTGGACAGGGCGAGGAGCCCTCGGCGCGACCCGCGCACGAAGGCATCGTGCTGCCCTCCGACGGAGGCGAGCCGCTGCTGCCCGGCATGACCGGCACCCCCGCCGTGGCGGCGCCGGCCGGCGGTCAGGCCTGGGGCGGCGCGTGGGGCCCGGGCGGGCAGCAGCCGCAGCAGGACCAGGGCTGGCCCCCGGCGCCCGCCCAGCAGTGGGGCGCCCCGGAGCAGCAGCAGCCCGCCGGCAACGGCCCCGGCCCGCTCCCCCCGGAGGGCGCACCGGCCCCGTCGTACGGCGGTCAGGCCTACGGCCACGGCGACCAGGGCGGCGCCTACGGCTCCCCGTACGGCGGCGACCGGCAGCCGCAGGACGGCGGCGCCCAGCAGCCCGCCTACGGCGCCCCTGGCGCCTACCAGCAGCCGCAGCAGCAGTACCCGGCGCAGGGTGCGTCCCAGCCCGCGGCGTTGCCGGACGCGTACCCGGCGCAGGGCGCCTCCCTGCCCCCCGCGTTGCCGGACGCGTACCCGGCGCAGGGCGCCTCCCTGCCCCCCGCGTTGCCGGACGCGTACCCGGCGCAGGGCGCCTCCCTGCCCCCGGCGGCCGACGGCGCGACGCAGTACATCCCGCCGGTCCCGGCCTCCCCGGCGGACGAGGGCGCGACCCAGTACCTGCCCCCGGTCCAGGCGGTCCCCGCCGCCGAGGGCGCCACGCAGTACATCCCGCCGGTGGCACCGGGGTCGCTGCCGCCCGAGACCGCGGGCGAGGAGACGCGGTACCTGGGGCGCGCGCAGCAGCCGGCCGCGCCGGCCGCCCACCCCGACGCGCAGGCCACGCAGTACATACCGCCGTACGCCGCGCAGGCCCAGGGCGGCGACCGGCAGCCGCCCGCCGAGTTCGACAACCTCTTCCGCGGCGGTCCGGCCGGGGGCGAGAGCCCGGCCGGTGCCACCCAGCAGATGCCGCGCGTGCAGTCGCCGGGCGGCTATCCGGGTCCGGCGCAGCAGCCGTCGTACGGCCCGCCCGTGGACGACGACGGTGGGCGCCGGGGAGGCCGCAGCGGCTCGCGGGTGCCGCTGATCGCCGCCGTGGGCGTCGGGATCGTGGTCCTCGGCGTCGGCGCCGGCGCGCTGCTCAGCGGCGGTGGCGGGGACAAGGGCGGGGAGAAGACCGTCGCCGCCTCGGCCCCGGCCACCCAGGACGCCACCTCGGCCGCCCCTGACCCCGCCCGGCAGCAGGCGGTCGAACTGGACAAACTGCTCGCGGACAGCGGCAGCAGCCGGGCCACGGTGATCCAGTCGGTGGGCAACGTCAGGCAGTGCAGGAACCTCGGCCAGTCCGCCTCCGACCTGCGCGACGCGGCCAAGCAGCGCGCCGGTCTGGTCACCCGGCTGGGCAAGCTGTCCGTCGACAAGCTGCCCGGCAACGCCGAGCTGACCGCCGCTCTCACCCGGGCCTGGCAGGCGTCCGCGGCCGCCGACAACCACTACGCGGCCTGGGCCGACCAGGTGGGCGGCGGCAAGAAGGGCTGCCACAAGGGCCAGGCCCGCGGCACCGCCCAGACCCAGGCCGGCAACCGGGAGAGCACCACCGCCAGCGCACAGAAGGTGAAGGCGGCGGCGCTGTGGAACACCATCGCGAAGAAGTACGGCCTCACCCAGCGCCAGCCGACCCAGCTGTGAGGTCGGCGGGCGCCGGGGGACCGGACCGGCCGGATCGAGGCCGTCAGTCCAGGTCCGCGTTCTCCAGCGTGCTCGTCATGTCGGTGATCCCGTCGATGCCCACGCCCGCGGTCTTCTTCGCCGCGACCAGCCGGCCGCCCTCGACCACCTGGAGGGTCACGTCGGCGTTGACGAGCCGCGGGAGGCCGAGCCCGGCGAGCTTGCCCTCGTAGGGCCAGTGCAGGGCCGGGGTGAGGCCGCCGGTGGACACCTTCAGGTCGTCGTCGAGGGTGTGCCGCACGCCGTCGGCGCTCACCTCGCCGCCCCCGATCTTCTCCAGTGCGGCCTTCAGCACGATGTAGGCGATCCAGGTGGTCTGCACTCCGGCGTCCGCGGGGTCGATGCGGTTGTCGCCGAAGGCCTCCTCGTTGATCACCTTCTTCATCTGGTCCCACCGCGAGTCGGAAGCCGGGGGGTACCAGCTGGTCATGTACGCGCCCTCGTACGGACCCGACGCCCCGCCCGTCGCGTTGATCAGGCTCTGGTCGACGCTGCCCAGCACGGTCGCCGTGCGCACCTTCGGGAAGCCCTCGCGGGCCCGCCGGAAGGAGTCCATGAAGGTGTCGGTGCGGTCCCCCAGCGCGGGGACCACGCAGCCCTTCTTCAGCACGTCCCGGGTGGCGGAGCGCAGCGCCTGATCGGCCTGGCCGGCGTACTCGGTGGCGTTCTCGGCGGCGAGCTGGTCCTCGGCCGCCGCGTGCCCGCCCGCCTTCAGGCCCGAGTCGAGCAGGGCGGGCAGCTGGTCGCCGGCGATGCTGTCGGGGCGGACCAGGGAGATGGGGCCGCAGGAGGTGGCCAGCGCCTTGCCGAGGCCGGCCAGCAGGGCGGGCTGACCGCCGTTGACCGGGTACGACATGGAGCCGGTGAACTCCTCGTTGGTGACCCCGTAGCCGCCGATGTAGGGGATGCCGGCGCTCTCCAGCGGGGCGAGGTAGGAGTCGCCGAACTGGCTGTAGGAGCCGACGACGGCGACCACGCCCTCGGCCGCCGCCCGGCGGGCGCACCTGGCAGCGCCCACGCTGTCGTTGTGGTCGTTGCAGGTCAGGACCTCGAGCTTGCGGCCGTTGATGCCGCCGTGGGCGTTGATCCACTTGCCGTAGGCGCGGGCCATCGCGGGCATGCCGGGCTTGTTGGTGGCGTCGGTGTTCTGGGGCGCCCAGGTCATGACCTTGATCGGGCCACCCCCGGAGCCCCCCGTGGCACCGGGGATGGCCCCGCATCCGGCGGTGAGCGACGCACACGCGGCCAGGGCGCCCGCGGACAGGGCGGTGGCTCTGACGGGCCGGGAGAAGGAAAGGGGGAAGGTGCTGCGGAAGCGTCGCCTGCCGGTCATGGACACGCACGATTCCCTCACACCGCGAACCGAGGAGTGACCCTCGGTCAACGAAAGGTGACACCCAGGTGAATTGCAGGGGCTGGTGTGATCAGTGTGGCGGGGAACGTACGATCGATGACCGTGCAAGGTTCGGAGAACTCTTCCCGTCGCGGCCGTCGCTCCTCCACCATGGGCGGCATGCCACTGAACGACATGCCGTGGTGGCGCTGGCGCAGCAATGTGCGCTCCGCGCTGCACATGCTCTCCGATCCGGTGTTCCAGCGGGACGTCTGGCTGGCAGGCGTGGACGGGTACGGCGACGTCACCGACGCCGTCTACCGGCTGGTGGAGGACACCTGGCTGGACAACTGGTCCGCGGAGAAGTACGTCGGCACGATATTCCGGGACTCGCAGGAGGCGGCGCTCGTCGACACGGCCGTCCTGCGGGTGCTGCGGATCATGCACCAGGTCGGCCCGGACGCGCCGGTCGCCGCCTACCTCGACCACCACGCGTGGCCGGAGGCGGTACGGGCGGCCCGGGACGCGCACCTGCGCCTCGCGGCGAGTGACGGCGACGACCCCGACGCGCCCCCGCGCAGCCTGGAAGTCCTGCGGATCATGACCAGGTCCGCTTAGCCCGCGGCGGGGCCGCGGGACGATCGCCCGGCGGGCGTCCCGTCCTGCGGGACGACGCCCCACGGCGGACGGCGGGTATGGGATTCTGTAGTGCATGAACGAGCAGTCCGCGCCCGCCGCCCCGGCGGACCAGTACGTCCTCACCCTCGCCTGCCCGGACAAGCAGGGCATCGTGCACGCCGTGTCGAGCTACCTGTTCATGACCGGCTGCAACATCGAGGACAGCCAGCAGTTCGGCGACCACGACACGGGTCTGTTCTTCATGCGCGTCCACTTCTCGGCGGAGGCGCCGGTGACCGTGGACAAGTTGCGGGCGAGTTTCACGGCGATCGGTGACACCTTCCACATGGACTGGCAGATCAACCGGGCCGACGAGAAGATGCGCATCGTCCTGATGGTCAGCAAGTTCGGCCACTGCCTGAACGACCTGCTGTTCCGGGCGCGGATCGGCGCGCTGCCGGTCGAGATCGCTGCCGTGGTGTCGAACCACACGGACTTCGAAGAGCTGGTGGGCTCGTACAACATCCCCTTCCACCACATTCCGGTGACGAAGGAGACCAAGGCAGAGGCCGAGGCACGAGTGCTGGAGATCGTGCGCGAGGAGAAGGTCGAGCTGGTCGTCCTCGCCCGCTACATGCAGGTCCTCTCGGACGACCTGTGCAAGCAGCTCAGCGGCCGGATCATCAACATCCACCACTCGTTCCTGCCGAGCTTCAAGGGCGCCAAGCCGTACCACCAGGCGCACGCGCGGGGCGTCAAGCTGATCGGCGCCACGGCCCACTACGTCACCGCCGACCTCGACGAGGGCCCGATCATCGAGCAGGAGGTCGAGCGGGTGGGGCACGGCGTGACCCCGGACCAACTGGTCGCGATCGGGCGGGACGTGGAGTGCCAGGCGCTGGCGCGCGCGGTCAAGTGGCACGCGGAACGACGGATCCTGCTCAACGGCCGCCGCACGGTGGTCTTCGCCTGAGGCCGGTTGCCGGAGGCCCGCCGTCCCCGGGGGCCTGCTGTCCCCTCCGAGCAGGACCCTAGGCTTCGGCCATGACCTCTCAGGCTTATCTCTCGGAACTGTTCTCGCTGGACGGCCGGGTCGCCGTGGTGACCGGTGGGAGTTCCGGCATCGGGCGGGCCGTTTCCGGGGCGCTGGCACGTGCCGGGGCGAGCGTGGTGGTCGTGGCGCGCAAGGAGGAGCAGCTGGCCGCCACGGTGGACGAGCTGGCCGCCCGCGGCTGCCGGGCGGCCTGGGTCAGCGCCGACCTGAGCACCCGTGAGGGCGTGCGCGCGGCGGCCGAGGAGGCGGCCGGGGTGTTCGGGGAGCCGGACATCCTCGTCAACTGCGCCGGGGTCAACCTGCGGCCGCCGATGAGCGACCTGGGCGAGGACGTGTGGGACGCCACCATGGCCCTGAACCTGGAGGCGCCCTTCCTGCTGGGGCAGCGGTTCGGGCCCGGCATGGCCGAGCGCGGCTACGGCCGGATCATCCACGTCACCTCCCAGCAGGCGCACCGCGCCTTCGTGCAGAGCGGCGCCTACGGCGTATCCAAGGGCGCCCTGGAGTCGCTGGCCCGCTCCCAGGCCGAGGCCTGGTCGCCGTACGGCGTCACCTGCAACACCCTGGTGCCGGGCTTCGTGATGACACCGCTCAACGCGCGGCTGGCGTCCGACGCCGAGAAGGTGGCGGCGCTCGCCGAGCGCACGTTGGTCGGACGCAACGGGCTGGCCGAGGACTTCGCGGGCGCGGCGGTGTTCCTCGCCGGGCCGGCCTCCGCCTATGTCACCGGCCAGTCGCTCTTCGTGGACGGCGGGTTCTCCGTCCACTGAGCCGCGGCCGTGGGCCCCGGGCTCACATCCGGCTCAGCCCCGCCGCGGCGAACAGCACGTCCCTGATGGCCTCCCGGTCGCCCACCTGTCCCGCCGCGGCCTCCTCCGGCGGGACGTGGCCCGCGGCGAGGCGGCAGAACTCCACGCCGTCCAGGGCGACATGGGCCACCTCGAAGTCGGCGGAGCCGGCCGTGGCCGGCGAGTCCAGCGGGATCAGCCACTCACCGCCGGCCGCACCCTCGATCTCCAGCCGCAGGCTGCGCCCCGGTGTCCCCGCGGGCACGAGATGCGGGGTCCGCCCCGGCGCGGACAGCCCCGCCCGGCGCCGCTCGGCCAGCGCGACGGGCAGCATCCGTGCGGCGAGGTCGATCATCCTGTGCAGGTGACGCGGCGCGGGCGGTTCGTAGGGGTAGTCCACCGCCTCCGCGATGTCCTCCGCGTGCACCCAGCACTCGAAGGCGCGGTCCAGCAGTGTGTCGTGCAGCGGCAGTTCGAAGTCGCCGTACGGAACCGCGAGCCCGCCCGCGGTGCCGCCCGTGAAGGACACCGTCCGGACCAGGCTGTGGCTCTGCTCCCGCCACGGCCCGCGCACGGAACGCGTCGGAGGGAAGTGGGACGTCCGCCAGAACGCCTCGGTCCGCTCGGCCGGTCCCGTCACCCGCCGCTCACCCGGCTCACCCTGGGCGGCCTCCTCGACGAGCCGCGCCAGCGGATCCTCCAGACCGAGCGCCACCGCGACCAGCCCGTCCACTGACAGCAGATGCGCGATCACCCCGGCCACGGTGGTACGGCGGCTCGTCGCCGCGTCGGCCTCGAACCACCGCAGCCGCACGGGCGCGTGCCATTCGGCGTCCCCGAAGTCCTGCAGCAGCGCGTCCAGTCGCGCGGTCTCGGCGTCGTACGGAGCCGCCCACCCGGGCACCGGGATGCGCGGCGGCCTGCGGTCGAGGCAGCTCTCCAGGACGCGGGTGCGCAGAGCGGGGTCCAGGTCGAGGCTCTCGGGCTGGTGCAGCAGACCGACCGCCTCGCGCAGCCGCAGCGCCTCCTCCGCGCAGGTGCCGCAGCCGCCCAGGTGATCCTCGACGGCCGCGGTCTCGGGCGCCGAACAGGCGGCCAGGGCCCAGGCGCCGAGGAGCGACCTCAGGACGTCGTGCGACAGGTCGAGCGGCACGGGTGCGAGATCCCCCAGGTCGGCGAGGTCGGGCAACGGCCGTCCGCCGTCCTCGACGGAGGCGCGGGGAAACGGTATCCGGGGCGGCGACCGGTCGGGTCGGGGACCACCGGCGCCCGGCGGGACACCACCGGCCCCCGAGCCCGACCCGGGTGTGCCCGCGAAGCCGCCGCGCGCTCCGTCCTCGTCGCGGCCGTCGTGCGCCCCGAACCCTTCCGTTCCGCTCACGCCGCACCCCCGTATCCCGGCGGTGTGCCGGCGTCATGGGCGGTGGACAGCAACTGGAGCCCGAGGCGGAGCCGACGGCGGGCCTCGTCCTCGGTGACGCCGAGGTCGACGGCGGTCTGGCGGTAGTCGCGGCGCTGGAAGTAGGCCAGTTCCAGGGCGGCGCGCAGCGGGGCGGGCATGGAGTGGACGATGTAGTCGGCGCGGGCGGCGACCGAGGCGCGGCGCACCTTGCTCTCCAGGCTCTCCAGTTCCTCCGCGGAGCCGCTCTCGCCCCGGGGGAGCGCGGCGGTCTCGGTGGCGCGCAGCCGCTGCACGGCCAGCCGGTGGGTCACCGCGGCGACCCAGGAGCGCAGCGGGCCCTGCTTGGGGTCGTAGGTGTCGGGGTGTTCCCAGACGTGGGCGAACACCTCCCGGGTGACGCCGTCGGCCGCCCGTTCGTCGCCGAGGACGCGGTGGGCGAGGTTGTGCACGAGCGAGGCGAACCGGTCGTACAGCTCGCCCAGGGCGGCCGCCTCACCGCGCGCGAGCCGCTGCTGCATCTTGCGGTCCCAGCGCGGCGGTACGTCCTTGTGCGCCATGTTGCCTCCCCTCGGCCCTGTCCGGCCCGTCCAGCCTCTCTGCATCGTCACCTCGAATGTAGTCGGCACGACCGACAGCGCACGCCCCTTTGTGTCAACATGCGCCCCCGGCGGCGTCGCAGGTGATAGTGCCCTCTTCACACATCCTTCACTCGATGTGTGTCCATCTCCGATCGAACCGGATCGGTAGTGACTGAAACAAGACCCTTGCCGATCGCCCACGGTTTGCTGCTCGACGTTTCAGGGAACGGCCGCTGGGCAGCCGCGCGGAAAGAAACGTAGGAACTGCTTCCGTTTCCGGGCGGTTCCGGGAGATCCGGCGAGCGGAGGGGCGTGGCCGTGACATTCAGGGTGACCGGCGTCGAACAGGACGAGTGGGCCGTGCTCCAGGTGTCCGGGGAACTGGACCTGATGACCTCCCCGGTGCTGCGCCAACGCGTGCACGACGTGGTCGCCGAGGGCCACCACAGTCTGATCCTCGACCTCTCCGAGGTCTTCTTCTGCGACTCCAGCGGCGTCGGCGTGCTGATAGCCGCACGCCGGCTGATCCGCTCCTGCCAGGGCCGGCTGCGGCTGATCCTGCCGGACCGGGGCGCGGACGACGGCTCGCACGTCAACCGGGTGCTCGGCGCGCTCGGCGTGCGCCGCCTGTTCGACGTCCGCGCCGACGTCGAGTCCGCCGTCACCGACGAGGCGGGCCCCCTCTCGGCCTGAGCGCCGCCCCGCCCGTCGACACAGGGTTGTCGCGAAATTCCCCCGGTCTTGGCACAACCACCGCTTTCCCGCCACCTTGCCGCCGCCCAGGACGTACGCTCCCTGCCAGTCGACCCCCACGTCAACGTAAGGCGGCCCGAACAGACATGGTCAGCACCGAGTACGAGCGCAGGATCGCCGCCCGGTTCGCCACCTTCGACCAGGACGGCAACGGCTACATCGACCGCGAGGACTTCAGCGCCGCGGCCAAGGCCCTGCTCGCCGAGTTCGCCGTACCCGCCCGCTCCGACCGTGGCCAGGCGCTGTACGCCGGCGCGGAGGCCTTCTGGCAGGGCATGGCGGGCATCGCGGACCGGGACGGCGACCAGCGCATCACCCGCGAGGAGTTCGTCACCGGCGCGGTCAAGCGCCTGCGCGACAACCCCGACCGCTTCGCCGAGATCGCGCGCCCCTTCCTGCACGCGGCCCTGGCCGTGGCCGACCAGGACGCGGACGGACGGGCCACCGTCGCCGACACCGCCCGGGTCCTGCGGGTCTTCCACGTGCCGGAGGACATCGCCCGTGCGACCGCCGCCGCGCTCGACACGGACGGCGACGGCACGATCGGCGAGACGGAGATCATCCCGGCGTTCGCGCGCTACTTCACCGTGCCCGAGTGACGCACGCGGCCCGGACGCGCTTACAGCAGGAGACGGTGCTCCGTCTGAAATATCCGAAAGTGCGGTGACATCCACCGCGCCGATGCCACAGTGAGGCGTGACGTGGACAACGTTCGCGCCGTACTTCGGCGTCGTACTCGGCGGGTTCGTGTCTTCGATGGCCCAGTACTGGCTGGGGCGTGCCTCCGAGCGGGCCGACGTGCGCCGGAGTGTGCGTGACCGCGCCGAGGAGCGCCGCAAGGAACGCGTCACCCACCTCGTCGACTTCCTGTCCGCGGTGCAGGAGGCCGAGCGGGTCGCCGTGGACCGGTATCACCACAGCCAGACCGACGAGCAGTGGGAGGCGCGGGCGAGGCAGGTCGTCGACAGGATGTGGGTGACGCAGAAGACCATCCACATGCTGTGCGGGTCCGAGGTCAACACGGCGGCGCACCGCCTCGCCCACGATGTGCAGAACGTGATCAGGAACGGCCCCGAGGATCCGGGAGACCCACAGGACGAGAGGGTCTGGGCGTGCATACGCCCCAACCGCAACGTGTTCCTCGACACCGTGCGTGACCACTTGGAGTGAGCCTAGGGGAGCGGCTCCGAGAACCGCTCCCGCAGTTTGTACTTGAGCACCTTGCGCAGGGTCTCGTTCCGCGGCAGCGCGTCGACCACCTCCAGCCGCTCCGGCAGCTTGTGGACGGACAGTCCCGCCGCCCGCAGATACGAGACGACCTCCGTCAGCGTCGGTCCCTCCGAGTCCGGCCGCCGTTCGACCACCGCGCACACCAGTTCCCCGCGATCGGCGTCCGGCAGCCCGATCACCGCCGCGTCCGCCACCGCCGGATGCGCCGCGAGCAGGTCCTCGATCTCCTTGGCCGAGATGTTCTCGCCCTTGCGGATGATCACGTCCTTGAGCCGTCCGGTGAGCACGAGATGCCCGGAGCCGGTCAGGTGCCCGAGGTCGCCGGTGCGCAGGAAGCCCTCCGCGTCGAAGGCCGCGGCCGTCTGGCCGGGGTCCAGATAGCCCCGGCAGACGGCCTCGCCGCGCAACCGAACCTCCCCCTCCACGATCCGTATCTCCATCCCCTCCGGCGGCCGCCCCTCGGTCGTCGCGAGGTTCCCGGCCGTGTCCCGCGGATCGCCCATGGTGATCATCGGCACCTCGGTCATGCCGTACCCGTGGGTGAGCTGCACGCCCATCTCGCGAACGACGGCGTGGTAGACCTCCGGAGGCTTCGGGGCTCCGCCGCCGGCGAGCAGCCGCAGCGAGGGGATCACCTTCACTCCCGGCCGTTTGCGCTGCTCGGCCAGGAACATGGAGTAGAAGGCCGTGGACCCCCCGGCCACCGTCACCCCGTGCCGCCGGTACCCCTCCAGCGCGTCCGGCAGTGCGAACTGCTCGAACATCACCGCGGGGAAGCCGTACAGCAGGAGCATCACCGTGTAGTCCGGCCCGGCTATGTGGGCGTAGGGGAACGCCATCGAGCCCACGTCGTCGGGCGTGAGACGCAGCGCGTGGGCGAGGCAGGAGCCGCCCGCGATCAGGGAGCGGTCGGTGTGCAGCACGCCCTTGGGGTCGGAGGTCGTCCCCGACGTCCAGTAGATCCAGCGGACCGAGGTGCCGTCGGCGGGCGGGGCGGGCAGGACGGACGGATCGCCGTCGGGCAGGTCGTCGTACGCCTCGAAGACGCCCTTCGCGCCGAGCCGCCGGGCCATCTCCGTGTGGTCGTGGCCGCGCCAGACACCGGGTACGGCGAAGAACTCGGCCCTGGACTCGCGCAGCGCGAAGCCGACCTCGCGGTCCCGGTAGAAGGGGATGACCGGGGACTGCACGGCGCCCAGCCGTGCCAGCGCGAAGGACAGCAGGGCGGTCTCGATGCGGGTGGGCAGCTGCCAGGCGACCACCGTGCCGGGGCGTACGCCCATTCCGTACAGGCCGGCCGCGACCCGCTCGGCCCCGTCGCGCAGCTCGCCGAAGGTCAGCCGCCGGTCGTCCTGGAGCAGGACGGGCCGGTCGGGGGTGAGCCGGGCCCGGCGGTCCACCAGTTCCCACAGGGTGCGCGAGGCGCTCAGGGCGTGTGCGGCGTCGTTCACTTCGACCCCCTGCATGGCTGACGGTACGTCAGATCAGGGGCAGAGCGTAGGGCCGTGCGCCTTGTCGGTCCAGAGGCGCGGGGCTAACCTGCGGGAAACGGCACATCTGACGGTCCATCAGATAACTAGGTGGGGGACCCATGACCGAACTGCCCCGCGTCATCAGCGTCGACGACCATGTGATCGAGCCCGCCCACCTCTTCGAGACCTGGCTGCCGGCGAAGTACCGGGACCGGGGGCCCAAGCCGCTGACCGCCGGGATCGGGGAGCTGGCGTACGTCGGTGGGAAGTACCAGATCACCATGGACCCGGAAGGCCAGCCGACCGACTGGTGGATCTACGAGGACCTGAAGTTCCCGTACAAGCGCAACATCGCCGCCGTCGGCTTCGACCGGGACGAGATGACCCTGGAGGGGATCACCCGGGAGCAGATGCGGCGCGGTTGCTGGGATCCGAAGGCCCGGCTCGCCGACATGGACCTCAACCACGTCGAGGCCAGCCTCTGCTTCCCGACCTTCCCGCGCTTCTGCGGGCAGACCTTCGCCGAGGCGCACGACAAGGAGGTCGCCCTCGCCTGCGTGCGGGCCTACAACGACTGGATGGTGGAGGAGTGGTGCGGGGACAGCGGGGGGCGGCTGATCCCGCTGTGCCTGATCCCGCTGTGGGACGTGGAACTGGCCGTCGCCGAGATCCGGCGGAACGCGGCACGCGGGGTGCGGGCGGTCACCTTCTCCGAGATCCCCACCCATCTCGGGCTGCCGTCCATCCACTCCGGCTACTGGGACCCCTTCTTCGCGGTGTGCCAGGAGACCGGGACCGTCGTCAACATGCACATCGGCAGCAGCTCGCAGATGCCCGCCGCCTCCCCGGACGCACCGCCCGCCGTCCAGGCCTCGCTCAGCTTCAACAACGCGATGGCCTCGATGATGGACTACCTGTTCAGCGGGGTGCTGGTGAAGTTTCCGGCGCTCAAACTCGCCTACTCCGAGGGCCAGATGGGCTGGATCCCGTACGCCCTGGAGCGCGCCGACGACGTGTGGGAGGAGCACCGCGCCTGGGGCGGGGTGCGCGACCTGATCCCGGAGCCGCCGTCGACGTACTACTACCGGCAGATCTTCTGCTGCTTCTTCCGCGACAAGCACGGGGTGGCGTCCCTGGACGTCGTCGGCCGCGACAACGCCACCTTCGAGACCGACTACCCGCACGTCGACTCGACCTTCCCGCACACCAAGCAGGTCGCCCTCGACCATGTGAAGGGCCTGGACGACGAGACCGTCTACAAGCTGATGCGGGGCAACGCCATCCGCATGCTCGGCCTGGACCTCGACGAGTGATGGACCTCTCCTACACGCCCGAGGAGGAGGAGTTCCGGGCCCGGCTGCGGGAGTGGCTCGCCAAGGTCCTGCCCACCCTGACCGCCCAGCCGTCCCCGGACGACTGGCCCGGCCGCCGCGCCCACGACCTCGGCTGGCAGCGGACGCTGTACGACGCCGGGTACGCCGACGTCCACTGGGACGCCTCCCCGACCACGCGGCTCATCTTCCTGGAGGAGACCGAGCGGGCGGGCGCGCCCTATGTGGGCGCGAACTTCGTCGGGCTGCTGCACGCGGGGCCCACCGTCGCCGCGGAGGGCACGCCGGAACAGCGGGCCCGCTGGCTGCCGCCGATCCTGCGCGGGGACGAGGTGTGGTGCCAGGGGTTCAGCGAACCGGACGCCGGATCCGATCTCGCCGCACTGCGCACGCGCGCGTGGCGGGACGGTGACGACTACGTGGTGAGCGGGTCCAAGATCTGGACCTCGCACGCCGAGGTCGCCGACTGGTGCGAACTGCTGGTCCGCACCGACCCCGAGGCGCCCCGGCACCGGGGCATCACCTGGCTGGCCATGCCCATGGACGCCGACGGCATCACCGTACGGCCGCTGCGCACGCTCGCCGGTTCCGCCGAGTTCGCGGAGGTGTTCCTGGACGAGGTCAGGGTGCCGGCCGCCAACCGGGTCGGGGCGGAGAACGACGGCTGGCGCGTGACCATGGTGACGCTGTCCTTCGAACGCGGCACGGCCTTCGTCGGCGACGTCGTCGCCTGCCGCCGGGTGCTGGGCGAACTCGCCCGCGCCGCACGGGAGAACGGCCGCTGGGACGATCCGGTGCTGCGCCGGCGGCTCGGCCTGCTGAACGCCGAGTTCCGGGCGCTGTGGCGGCTGACCCAGTGGAACGTCAGCGAGGCGGAGGCGAGCGGCGGGGTGCCGGGCGTCGGCGGCTCGGTCTTCAAGCTGAGGTACTCGCACGCCCGTCAGGAGCTGTACGACACCGCCGCCGAGGTGCTCGGCCCCGACTGTCTCGATCTGGACCGGCCCTGGGTCCTCGACCGGCTCTCCTCGCTGTCGTACACCATCGCCGCCGGCACCTCGCAGATCCAGCGCAACATCGTCGCCGAGCGCATCCTCGGCCTGCCGAAGGGACGCTGACCGTGCGCTTCCGACTCACCGAGGAGCAGCGGGCGTTGCGGGGCGGCGTGCGGGGGCTGCTGGAGCGCAGGTTCGGCGCGGACGCGCTGCGCGCGGCCGTGGCACGGCCCGGTCACCTGGACCGGGACCTGTGGCGGGAACTGGGCGCGGCGGGCCTGTTCGCGCTGCGGCTGCCGGAGGCGCGGGGCGGGGTCGGCCTCGGTCTGCCGGAGGCGGTGCTGGTCTTCGAGGAGACCGGCCGCGCGCTGCTGCCGGGACCCGTGCTGGCCACCCACCTCGCCGCCGGGACCGTACCCGGGGCGGCCACCGGGGAGAGCGTGGTGGCAGGTGTGGACGGTCTCCTGGTGGAGTGGCTGGACGCGGCGGACGTCGTACGGGGGGACGCCTCCGGGGCCGTGGCGCTGCGCTCGGTGGACCCGCTGACCCCCCTGCACCGCCTCCCCGGCGCCCCCGGTGGTTCCGGCACCGGCGCACCGGATCCCGAGGCCGTGCTGCTCACCGCCGCCGAGCAGCTCGGCACGGCCACGCGCGCGTGCGAGCTGGCCGTGCAACACGCCCGGGCGCGTGAACAGTTCGGGCAGCCGATCGGGGCCTTCCAGGCGGTCAAACACCTGTGCGCCGACATGCTGGTGAGGGCCGAGACGGCCCGTGCCGCCGTCTACGCGGCCGCCGTGACCGCCGACCTCGCCGACATCGCCGCCGCCCGGCTGCTCGCCGACGAGGCCGCCGTGCGCGGGGCCCGCGACTGCCTCCAGGTGCACGGCGGCATGGGTTTCACCTGGGAGGCCGAGGTTCATCTGCATCTCAAACGGGCCTGGACGCGGGCCCGGCGGGGCGGCGGGGGCACGGAGAGTGCGGACGTGCTCGCCGCCGATCTGGTGGCCTGACCGCACGGCACCGCGCCGGGCCGGACGGCCGGTAAATCGATGGCCCAAGATGTCGCGGATCGTGGCGTACCGGAATCACGGAGCGTTGATACCGGGTTGTGTCCTTCGCGTGACTCGTCACGGCCCGGAGTCGGCTGCCCCCTCCGGTACCTTGTGTGGGATGCGAGTGGCTGCGAGCACGAGCCGTGCCGGTGGTGCCCCTGGGGCGTCCCCGGACCGCGCGGTGCGCGCCGCTGCTGGCAGGGCGGTAAGGGCTTTTGTCCCCGCCTGTTCGACTCCCCGGCACACGCGTCGCACAGTATGCCGCACGCGTACTCCTTCGCGCTGGAATATGCCCGAAGCGCTTGTTGGGGTGACTGTACGTCAACCATGCTGTCTCGTAAGGGAATCACGTTCCGTGACCCTTGCTCTGGCCGTTGTCCTGGCCATGCAGAAAATGGCTACGATCGTGGCCCTCGTCGTGATGCTCGTCGCGGCTTCCGCCGCGACGTTCGCCTGGCGTGGGGTCATTGGTCCGCCGGTTCGGATGGTGTGAGCGGTGCAGGTGCTTCAAGTGCAGCTGGAGATCCGGCCCGACCCCGCGGAGGTGGGACGGGCCAGGCGGTGGGCCCGCTCGCGTCTCGCCGGGCTCGGGATAGGGGCCGACGAGCCGTTGGCCGAGACCCTGGTCCTGCTCGTCTCCGAGCTGGTGACCAATGCCGTGGTGCACACCGGCCGTCCGGCGGTGCTGCGACTCTTCCTGCCGGGTACGGCGACCGGGCCGGCCGCCTCGGCGACGGTGCGGCTGGAGGTGGCCGACACCAGCTCCCGGGCGCCCGTCCCGCGCTGCGTGGGCAGTGACGCCACCGGCGGCCGGGGCCTTGCGCTCGTCGACTGCCTCGCCGACCGCTGGGGCTGGAGCGCCGAGGACGCCGGCAAGAGCATCTGGTGCGAGTTGGACCGCTGCACGCAGCCCCGGGAGGGCGCAGCGGTGGCGTACGGGGGCGGGCTGTCCGCGTACGAGGACCTCGCGTTCGAGGCGGTGTAGGCGCCCGGCGCGGCGGTGCGCCGGGAGTGCACCCGTGCGCGGCCCTTGCAAAACGGACTTAGGCAACAAATCGCCGTACCGGTGTTGACGGGCTGTGGCCGTTTGAACACGCTTGTGGACAACGATTCGCCGTGAGGGGACGGCGAGGGCTTGCGTGACGGCGGTCCTTGTCGAGCGTGGGTCGCACGGATGGCGGCGCGAAGTCGAACCAGGGGGCGCGCCGCCGACCGGACTTCACAGGACGACGACCGGTGCCACCGGTGTCCCCGTCGCGCCGACGAACGGCTCGGGCATCGCGGACAGCAGGAACGCGTACCGTTCCTCTTCTCCACAGGCTGTGGACAACTCTTCGAGATTCCAGTTCTGGCCCTGCAGCATCCCCATCTCCACCAGGTCCAGCGCGTGCACGGGCAGCCACAGATCCTCGATCTCGGGCGGGAACACCTCGAACGTGAGGGTGTCGTTCGCGACCGCGGCCACGTCCCGCGCGTGGAACCACTCCGGGCAGCGCACCGAAAGACCCGGGGACGGATAGCCGTACCCGTGCCTGTCCCCGGCCAGGTACACCTGCACCTGCCCGGTCCGCACCAGCACGACGTCCCCGGCCCGCACCCGCACCCCGCCGAACTCCTCGGCCGCCGCCAGGTCCTCCGGTGTGACCGCGTGCCCGCCCGCCAGCCGGTCCACGCCACGCGCGCGTGCCACGTCCAGCAGCACCCCGCGCGAGACCACGTGCCGGGCCTTGTCGATGCCGCTGAACTCCGCTCCGCCGTGGGCGGTGACCGTGTGCGCCGGGCGGCCGTTGTAGAGCTTCCCGGAGTGCGAGACATGGGTGAGCGCGTCCCAGTGGGTGCCCGCCTGCAGCCCCATGGTGACCGCGTCGTCGCTGCACGCCACCGTGCCGGGCCCGAACAGCTCCTGGTTGATCTGCACCATCGCGTGCAGCGGATTGACCCGCCCCGGGATCATGCCCGTCTGCACCCCGTCCTGCCGCAGCGGCAGCGCGAGCGGGACCCGGCGCCCGGAGCGCACGCAGGCCGCTGCCCCCCGCACCACTTCGTCGGTGATCAGGTTGAGCGTCCCGATCTCGTCGTCCGCCCCCCAGCGGCCCCAGTTGTTCACGCGCTTGGCGATGTCGTGAAAAGCAGGATGAAGCGTCGGCAGTGACATCCGGTCCCTCCCCGGGGCTTGTGTCCGCCCATCTGACGCGCCATAAAATCTAACGGTCCGTCAGATATCGCGGGAAGGGGCCGGGCGTGGGGAACTTCTTGGCAGGCAAGGTGATCGCCGTGACGGGCGCCGGGAGGGGCATCGGGCGCGCGGTCGCCCTCGCGGCGGCGGCCGAGGGGGCGAGGGTCGTCGTCAACGACTACGGGGTGTCCACCGACGGCACCTCGCCGACCAGCGAGATCGCCGAATCGGTCGTCAAGGAGATCGAGGCGGCGGGCGGCGAGGCGGTCGCGGTCGCCGACGACATCTCCACCATGGCGGGCGGGCAGCGGGTCGTCGATGCGGCCCTGTCCGCCTACGGCCGCCTCGACGGGGTCGTCTGCGTGGCCGGGATCCTGCGCGAACGCATGCTGTTCAACATGTCCGAGGAGGAGTGGGACCCGGTGGTCGCCACCCACCTCAAGGGCACCTTCACCGTCTTCCGGGCCGCCTCGGCCGTCATGCGGAGGCAGCGGTCCGGCACCCTCGTCGGTTTCACCAGCGGCAACCACCAGGGATCGGTCTCGCAGGCCAACTACAGCGCCGCGAAGGGCGGGATCATCTCACTCGTCCGCAGCGCGGCCCTGGGGCTGCACAAGTACGGCGTCACGGCCAACGCGGTCGCCCCCGTGGCCCGGACGCGGATGTCGGCGAACGTGCCGACCGAGCTGACGGAGATCGGGGAACCGGAGGACGTCGCCGCGCTGGTGGTCTACCTGCTCTCCGACCCCGCGAAGGAGCAGGGCGTCACCGGGCAGGTGTACACGATCGCCGGGCCGAAGATCGCGGTGTGGGCGCAGCCGAGGGAACTCCGCGCCGCGTATGCCTCCGGCGGTTGGACGCCGGAGGCGATCGCGGAGTTTCTGCCGGGATCGGTGGGGGTGGATCCGATGCCGATGCTGTCGCGGCTGGAGGCGATGGAGAGGGCGGCGCGGGACGGTTCTCGGCCGAACGCCTGAGAGCTCGGGGGCATTCGGCCGCGGCCGCTGCGAGTGGTCTCGGGCTGGTCGCGCCCACGCGGCGGAGCCGCATGTTGACACGGCCCCGCGCCCCTCGGAGGCGCGCAGGCCGACCGGCGACGACAAGGGAGGCCCTATGGACTTCGGGTTCACCGCAGAGGACGAGGGGTTCCGGGCCGAGGCCCGGGCCTGGCTGGGGGCGCACGCCGCTGCCGGCACGGATCGCCGGGCCTGGGAAAGGACCCTCGGCGGGGCCGGCTGGATAGGTCTCGGCTGGCCCGAGGCCGGGTACGGCAACCGCACCGCCACCCTCACCCAGCAGGTCGCCTGGGCCGAGGAGTACGCCAGGTCGCCCGCGCCCCCGCGCTCCGGGCACATCGGCGAGAACCTCCTCGCCCCGACCCTCATCGCCCACGGCACCGACGAGCAGAAGGCGCGCTTCCTGCCGCCCGTGGCGGCCGGCGAGGAACTCTGGTGCCAGGGCTACAGCGAACCGGGCGCCGGCTCCGACCTGGCCGGCATACGCACGTCGGCGGTGCGCGAGGGGCCGTACTACCGGATCACCGGCCAGAAGATCTGGACCTCGCTGGCCCACGAGGCCGACTGGTGCTTCGTCCTGGCCCGGACCGAGCCCGGCTCCCGCCGCCACCACGGCCTCGGCTTCCTGCTCGTCCCCATGGACCAGCCCGGCCGCATCGAGGTACGGCCCATCCGCCAGATGACCGGCACGAGCGACTTCAACGAGGTCTTCTTCGACGGGGCACGCGCACGCGTGGAGCACGTCGTCGGCGGAGAGGGGCAGGGGTGGCGGGTGGCGATGAGCCTGCTGGGCTTCGAGCGTGGGGTGTCGACCCTGGCGCAACAGATCGGCTTCGCCGAGGAGCTGGCGCACGTCGTCCGGACGGCCGTACGCACCGGCGCCGTCGAGGACCCGGTCGTACGCGCCCTGCTCGTGCGTCAGTGGGCCGAGCTGCGCACCATGCGCTGGAACGCCCTGCGCACCCTCGGCGGCTCCGGTGACCCGGGCGCGCCCAGCGTGGCCAAACTGCTGTGGGCGAACTGGCATCAGCGGCTCGGGGAACTGGCGGTCCGGGTCCGGGGCGCGGAGGCGGGTGCCGGCCCGGCGGACTGGTCGCCTTCGGCGCCGTACGAACTCGACGCCGACCAGCACCTGTTCCTCTTCTCCCGGGCCGACACCGTCTACGGCGGCTCGGACCAGGTCCAGCGCACGATCATCGCCGAGCGGGTGCTCGGTCTGCCGAGAGAGCCGAAGGGGGTCGTGTGATGCGTGGTGTGGTGTTCGACGGCAAACAGGTCCAGGTGGTGGACGACCTGGCGGTACGGGGCCCGGGGCCCGGCGAGGTGCTGGTGGCGATCTCGGCGGCCGGCCTGTGCCACAGCGACCTGTCGGTGGTGGACGGCACCATCCCCTTCCCGGTCCCGGTGGTGCTGGGCCACGAGGGCGCCGGAGTGGTGGAGGCGGTCGGCGCGGGCGTCTCCCATGTCGCACCCGGCGACCACGTGGCCCTGTCCACGCTCGCCAACTGCGGCACCTGCCCGGAGTGCGACCGGGGCCGCCCGACGATGTGCCGCCAGGCGATCGGCCGCCCCGGCAGGCCCTTCACCCGCGGGGACCGGACGGTCCACCAGTTCGCCTGCAACTCGGCCTTCGCGGAACGCACCGTCGTCAGGGCCGTGCAGGCGGTGCGGATCCCGAAGGACGTCCCGCTGCCGTCGGCCGCGCTGATCGGCTGCGGGGTACTGACCGGCGTCGGCGCGGTCCTCAACCGGGCCGGGGTGGACCGCGGGGACAGCGTGGTCGTCATCGGCACGGGCGGGATCGGCCTGAACGTGCTGCAGGGCGCGCGACTCGCCGGCGCGCTCAGGATCGTCGCGGTGGACGCGAACCCGGCGAAGGAGGCGGTGGCCCGGCAGTTCGGCGCGACCGAGTTCCTGACCTCCGCGGAGAACGTACGGGACATCCTGCCGACGGGCGCCGACCACGTCTTCGAGTGCGTCGGCCGGGTGGAGCTGGTCCGCCAGGCGGTCGACCTCCTCGACCGCCACGGCCAGGCCGTCCTGCTGGGCATGCCCCCGGCGGCGGCCGAGGCGTCGTTCGTCGTCTCGTCCATGTTCCTGGACAAGGCGATCCTCGGCTGCCGCTACGGCTCCTCCCGTCCCCAGCGGGACATCCCCCTCTACGCCGAGCTGTACCGCCAGGGCCGGCTGCTGCTGGACGAGTTGGTGACGGCGACCTACCCGGTGGAGGACTTCGAGAAGGCCCGGGCGGACGCGGAGGCGGGACGGGTGGCGCGGGCGGTGCTCACCTTCTGAGCGCCGCGGCCCCGGTCCGGAACGTGCGCCGGTATGCCGTGGGCGTCACGCCTAGGGCCTGCTGCAGGTGCTGGCGCATCGACTGGGCCGTGCCGAAACCGGCGTCACGGGCCACCTGGTCGACCGAGAGGCCGGTGGACTCCAGGAGGTGGCGGGCGCGTTCGACGCGCTGCTGGGTGAGCCACTGGCCGGGGCTGATGCCGACCTCCTCGCGGAAGCGGCGGGTGAAGGTGCGCACCGACATCGCCTCCTGCTCGGCCATGTCCCGCAGCTGGATCGGCTCGTGCAGGCGGCCGAGGGCCCAGGCGCGGGCCGCGGTGGTCGTGGCGACCTGGGGGTCGGGGACGGGGCGGTGGATGTACTGGGCCTGGCCGCCGTCGCGGTGCGGCGGGACGACCGTGCGGCGGGCCACGTCGTTGGCGACGGCCGTGCCGTGGTCGCGGCGGACCATGTGCAGGCACAGGTCGATCCCGGCGGCCACCCCGGCCGAGGTCAGCACGTCGCCGTCGTCGATGAACAGCACGTCCGCGTCCACCTTGATCCGCGGGAACAGCCGCTGGAAGCGGTCGGCGTCCGCCCAGTGGGTCGTCGCCGGGCGGCCGTCGAGGACTCCGGCGGCGGCGAGGACGTACACGCCGGTGCAGATGGAGGCGAGGCGGGTGCCCGGGCGGATGCGGGCGAGCGCGGCGGACAGCTCGTCGGTGAGCACGCCCTCCTCGTACACCGGGCCCAGTTCGTACGACGCCGGGACGATCACCGTGTCGGCCGTCTCCAGGGCCTCCGGGCCATTGGGGACGTGCACGTCGAAGTCGGCGTCCGTCTCGACCGGGCCCGGTGGCCGGACCGAGCAGGTCACGACCTCGTACAGGGGCCGGCCCGCGGCGTCCCGGGGGCGGCCGAAGATACGGTGCGGGATGCCCAGCTCGAAGGGGAGCAGGCCGTCCAGCGCGAGGACGGCGATCCGGTGCGGACGGAAACCCTGGCCGACAGTCATGGCCCGATCCTAGCGAACACTGTCCCTCGGGCCACTCGCTGTGCGAGTCGGCGGACAGGACGCTCTATGACGTGACTCAGACAACCGAATCCGCAGCTCCCGTCCAGGCACCGTCCGCCCGGCGCCGCCGAGTGCACCGGGCCTGGTTCGTCGCCGCCGTCACCTTCGTCACGATCATCGGCGCGGCCGCCTTCCGTTCCCTGCCCGGTCTGCTCATCGACCCGCTGCACCAGGAGTTCGGCTGGTCGCGCGGCACGATCGGCGCGGCCGTCTCCGTCAACCTCGCGCTCTACGGGCTCACCGCGCCCTTCGCCGCCGCGCTGATGGACCGCTTCGGCATCCGCCGGGTGGTCGCCGTCGCGCTCACGGTGATCGCCCTCGGTTCCGGACTGACCGTGTGGATGACGGCGGCCTGGCAGCTGCTGCTGTGCTGGGGTCTGCTGGTCGGCCTCGGCTCGGGGTCGATGGCCCTCGCCTTCGCCGCGACGGTCACCAACCGCTGGTTCACCGAGCGGCGCGGGCTGGTCAGCGGCATCCTCACCGCCGCCTCCGCCTCCGGCCAGCTGATCTTCCTGCCGCTGCTGTCCTGGATGGTCGAGGCGTACGACTGGCGTCCGGCCGCCGTGACGGTCGCCCTCGCAGCGCTCGCCGTCGTCCCGTTCGTGTGGATCCTGCTGCGCGACCACCCGGCCGACGTCGGTCTGAGGCCGTACGGCGCGCAGGAGTTCGTACCGAAGCCGGCGCCGGTCACCGGTGCGGCCCGCCGCACCCTCACGGTCCTCGGCTCCGCCGTGCGCACCGGCCCGTTCTGGCTGCTCGCCGGCACCTTCGCGATCTGCGGGGCCTCGACCAACGGTCTGGTCCAGACCCACTTCGTGCCCGCGGCCCACGACCACGGCATGCCCGTCACGGCGGCGGCCTCGCTGCTCGCGGTCATCGGCGTGTTCGACGTGGTCGGCACGATCGCCTCCGGCTGGTTCACCGACCGCTTCGAACCGCGCCGCCTGCTCGCCGTGTACTACGCCCTGCGCGGCATTTCGCTGCTCTTCCTGCCGATGCTGCTGGGCCCGTCGGTCCACCCGCCGATGGTCTTCTTCATCGTCTTCTACGGCCTCGACTGGGTCGCCACCGTCCCGCCCACCCTGGCCCTGTGCCGGGAGTACTACGGCGATGACAGCGCCATCGTCTTCGGCTGGGTGCTCGCCTCCCACCAGGTCGGCGCGGCCCTCGTCGCCTACCTCGGCGGTGTCGCCCGCGACGTCTTCGGCACCTACGACATGGTCTGGTACGCCTCCGGCACCCTGTGCGCGGCGGCGGCCCTGATGGCCCTGGTGATCAGGCGGCGCCCGGCGGTCCCGGCGCTCGCCCTGTCCTGAGTCCCGCCCCGGCGGGCCTCAGACGCTGTCCCCGAGCCGGGCGAACCGCCCCCGGTGGAAGACCAGCGGATCGCCCTCCGCCGCGGCGCCGAGGGCGTCCACCCGTCCCACGACGACGAGGTGGTCGCCCCCGGTGTGCACGGCGTGGACCGCGCAGTCGACCCAGGCGACGGCGCCGGCGAGCCGCGGGGACCCGGAGACGGGCGCGGGGTCGTACGCCACCCCCGCGAACTTGTCCGCGCCGCTGACCGCGAAGGCCCGGCACAGCCCGCCCTGCCCGGCGCTCAGCACGTTGACGCAGAAGACGCCCGCGCGGGCGATGCGCGGCCAGGTGGCCGACGTGCGGCCCACCAGGAAGCAGACCAGGGGCGGGTCGAGGGAGAGGGAGGAGAAGGACTGGCAGGCGAAGCCGGCGGGCGCGTCCTCGCCCTCGGCCGCCGGCGCGGTGATCACCGTCACCCCGGTCGCGAAGTTGCCGAGCACCCGCCGGAACACCGCCGGGTCCACCGGTGCCCGCTCGTCCGCCCGTACGCACCGCAACTCCGGGCGCGGCAGCGCCTCCACGGGGCCCGGCGCGGGAGCCGACCCGAGGTATCGGACGGCGGCGGCCGCCGCCCCTGCGTGTCCCATCACCCCTCCATTGAAGCTGACGGCCCGTCAGATGGGAAGGTGGTGGCGAGTCCCGGAAAGGCGCTGCCTAGGCTGCGCCCATGGGGTGGGAGAAGACGGGTGGAAGGCTGCGGGGCGCCGGGCTGACCTGGGAACGCGACGATCTGAGTGCGGCGGCGTCCCTCGGGGGTGCCCAGCTGCCGGCGGCCGGACTGCTGTGGTGGATCTACGAGGCCACCGCCCAGGACGACTACGGGGCCGGGCTGGGCGGAGCCCTCGGCGCGCTGTGCCTCCTCCTCTTCGCGCCGCTGGTGCTGCCGATCCTCGGCATGCTGTCGGCGTTCGCGCTGACCCTGCCCTCGGTGGTGCTCGCGCGGATCGCGGCCCGGCGGCTGCCCGGCCCGGGATGGGCCTGGCACGTGGTGGCCCCGGTCGCCCCCGCCCTCTTCTGGGGCCTGCTGACCGGCGTGCTCCTCGGATGGCCACTCGGCACCACGGTCCCCGCCCTGGCCGCCCTCGGGCTCCTGCCCACCCTGTGGGTCGGCCTGGCCCGCAGGCGGGGCTGGCGTCCGGCAGGCGCGTGGTGGCGGGCCGCGCTCGGCTCGGTCGTCCTCTTCGTGCTGGCCTTCGGCGGCGGGGCGGCCGCCACCGAGACCGGTCTGATCCCGACGTACGAGCCCCCGAAGCTGACCCGCGCCCAGCTGGCCGGGGTCTGGCACGGTTCGAGCGGGGCCCGGCTGCGGCTGCGCCCCGACGGCAGCGCCGAGGCCGTCAGGCTGCCCGCCGAGCCCCCGTTCGGCGACGACCACTTCCGCGACTACGTCGTGTGCGGGGGATCCGGCACCTGGGAGCCCGACGACGACTCGGAGAACACCGGGCGCCCCGGCGTCCTGCTCAGGCTCGACGGCGACTGCGGCGAGGACACCCACTGGGCGGTCGGCGGCAGCCAGGACGCTCCCGAGCTGTTCGTGCTCTTCGGCGACCCGGACGGCGGCTCGCTGCGGATCCTCGAGCGGTCCGGGACCTGACCCTCACCGCCCCCGGAACCGCGCCCCGCTGCGCTCCACGAACGACCGCAGCCCCTCCCGGGCGTCCTCGGTCGTCATGTTGATCTCCTGCGCGGCCGCCTCCGCTGCGAAGGCGGCACAGCGGTCACCGTCCAGCGAGGCGTTCACCAGCTGCTTGGTCAGCGCCAGCGCCCGGGTCGGACCGGCCGCCAGCCGTGTCGCCCACTCGCGCGCCGTCTTCTCCAACTCGTCGTCCGGTACCACCCGGTTGACCAGCCCCAGCCGTTCCGCGTCCGCCGCCGTGACCGCGTCGCCGAAGAACATCAGCTCCTTGGCCCGCTGCGGGCCGACCAGCCGGGGCAGCAGATAGGCGCCGCCGCCGTCCGGTACGAGTCCGCGCCGGACGAACACCTCGATGAACCGCGCCGACTCGGCGGCCAGCACCAGGTCGCAGGCGAGCGCGAGATGCGCGCCGAGCCCGGCCGCCGTGCCGTTCACGGCGGCGATCACCGGCTTCTCGCAGTCCAGCACGGCGGCGATCAACCGCTGGGCGCCGAGCCGGACGGTGCGGGCGACGTCCCCCGGGACGCGTTCCCCGCCGCCCGGGCCGCCGCGCAGGTCCGCGCCCGCGCAGAACCCGCGCCCGGTCCCGGTCAGGACGACGGCCCGTACCTCCGGGTCCTGCGCCGCCTGCCCCAGCAGCTCGATCAGCCGGTCCCGGTGCGCCGGGGCGAGGGCGTTGAGCGCCTCGGGCCGGTCGAGGGTGACGTACGAGACCTGGTCGCGGACCTCGTGCCGCACCGACCCGCTCATCGGCACACCACCAGCGCGTCCAGCGCCACCGCGCCCTGTCCGCGGGGCAGCACCAGCAGCGGGTTGATGTCCAGCTCGGCGACCTGCTCGCCGAGTTCGAGCGCCATGCGCTGCACCCGCAGGACGACCTCCACCAGCGCGTCGAGGTCGGCGGGCGGCCGTCCCCGGACCCCGTCCAGCAGGGCCCGTCCGCGCAGTTCGGCGAGCATGTCCCGGGCCTGCTCCTCGCCGAACGGCGGCACCCGCACGGCGGCGTCGCGCAGCACCTCCACCAGCACCCCGCCGAGACCCACCGTCACGGTCGGCCCGAACAGCTCGTCGTGCGTCACCCCGACGACCATCTCCACGCCCTGCTCGACCATCTGGCACACCAGGACGCCGTCCAGCGGGACACCCTCGTAGCGGGCGATGTCGGTCAGCTCGCGGTAGGCGTCCCGGACCTGGCTGGCCGAGGTCAGGCCGATCTTCACCAGGCCCAGCTCCGTCTTGTGGGCGATCCGGGCGCCGGACGCCTTCATCACCACCGGGTAGCCGACCTGCCCCGCCGCGCGGACGGCAGCGGCCGCGCTGGTCACCAGCTGCTCGCGCGGCACCCGGATGCCGTAGGCGCGCAGCAGCTGCTTGGCCGCGTGCTCGCTGAGCTGCTGCCCGGGCCGCATCAGGGCCTCGGCCTTGCGGAAGGAGGGGGAGGGGGTGCGCGGGGCCTCGTCGAAGGGGGAGCGGTAGCCGCTCACGAAGCGGTGGTGGTCGAGCCAGGCGCGCACGGCGGTGAGGCAGTTGCCCACGGTCCGGAAGGTGGCCACGCGGGAGGAGCCGAGCAGCACCTCGCGGTACGCGGGCTCGGTGCCGACCGGCGACCCCCACACCACGCACACCAGCTTGTCCGTCTCCTCGGCGGCCTCGACCAGATCGCGTACGAGGCGGTCGCTGAGCGGCGGGAAGGGGCCGGTGACCGGGCAGATCAGCACGCCCACCGCCGGGTCGGCGAGGATCGCGTCGATGATCTTCCGGCCGCGCCAGTCGCCCACGGGATGCCCGCCGTTGTCCACCGGGTTGGCCACGCTCAGGTACTCCGGGATCCACTGGTGCAGCTCGGCCTGCCGGTCCCGCGACAGCGTCGGCAGCCGCAGCCCGAGCCCGGCGGCCAGGTCGGCGACGTGCGCGCCCGTGCCGCCGGAGATGGAGCAGACGACGACCCCTTCGGCCCGCGGGGACCGCGCCCGCGCCAGCAGGGCCGCGGTGTCCTGCAGTTCGTCGAGGCCGTCGACGCGGATCACGCCGTACTGCCGCATGGCGGCGTCCACCACGTCGTCGGCGCCGGTGAGCTTGCCGGTGTGCGAGGCGGCCGTACGGGCTCCCGCCTCCGTGCGGCCCACCTTCACCGCGACCACCGGCACCCCGCGGCGGGCGGCGCGGTCGGCGGCCAGCAGGAAGGCGCGGCCGTCCTTCAGCCCCTCGACGTAGGCGGCGATGGCGCCGACCTCGGGCCGCTCGGCGAACCAGGAGATGAAGTCGGCGGTCTCCAGGTCGGCCTCGTTGCCGGTCGGCGCCCAGTGGGAGAGCCGGATGCCCAGTTCCTGCAGGGCGAAGACGGGCCGGCCCTGGTGTCCCGACTGGGTGATGAGCGCGATCGCGGGCCCGTCCAGGTCCTCCCGGAACCGCTCGAAGGCGTTCAGGTTGGTGTTCGGCCCGAGCAGCCGCAGCCCCGAGCGCCGTACGGCGTCCGCGAGCCGCTCCTGCGCCTCGGCCCCCGCCTCGCCGGTCTCCGCGAAGCCGGAGGCGAAGGCGACGGCGAACTTCACCTTCGCCTCGGCGAGTTCCTCGATCACCGGTAGCGGGTCGGCCACCAGCAGCACCGCCAGGTCGACCTGTTCGGGCAGCTCGGCGACGGAGGCGGAGCAGGGCAGGCCGAACACGGACGGCCGGGTCGGATGCACCGGATGCACCCGGGCCCCGACCCGCTCGGCCCAGCCCAGCAGTTGCCGGGTGATCCCGGTGTTCGGCCGCCCCTCGGCGTCCGACGCGCCGATCACGGCGACCGACTCGGGCCTGAAGAACCGGGTCAGGTCGGGAACGTCCGCGTACAGCGGCCGCCCGCCGACATCGAGGTCGGCCCCGCCGTCCAGATCGTCCGCCCGGCCGTGGACGGCGGGTCCGGGCCGCTGCTCACCGCAGGCGATGACCCGGGCCCGGCGGGAGTCGGTGGTGAGGGTGCCGTGGGTTGATCCAAGCATCGTTCCGCCCGCTCCTGTGTGACAGCCATAACTGACGCTCTGTCAGATTACTGAACTGACACAGCGTCAGGAATGGTCCGGGAGCGGCGAAGTTGCTACGGCCGTGCCGGTCTCCCGGCCACGGCCTTGGCGATCTTCTCCGCGTCGATCGCCATTTCCCGGAACATCCCGCTGATGGGATTGGTGAACCCGGTGAAGTACAGGCCGGGCGCCTCCGCCGGAGTGCGCGCCCCGTGCACCACGGGCCTCCCGCGCCCGTCCAGCACCCCCAGGTGTCCGACCAGCCCGTCCAGCGCCCGGACGTATCCCGTGGCGGCTATCACCGCGTCCGGCTGGATCCGGTTGCCGTCGGCGAGGACCACCTTCCCGTCCTCGAACCCCTCGACGGCGGCCACGACCTCCACCTTCCCCTTGCGCACGGCGTCGATGAGACCGACGTCCTGAACCGGGATGGCCCCTTCCCGCACCCTGCTGTACAGCCCGGTGTCCGGGCGCGGCAGCCCGTGGGCGGACAGGTCCGGCGTGCTGATCCTCGCCAGCGGCCGGGCGAGCCGGTCGACGAGCCCCACCGGCAGCCGCCGTACCAGCACGCCGGTGTACTGGGCGGCCCATCCGGCGGTCGAGCGGCGCACGATGTGCGGGGCGGTGCGCACCGCCAGCCGCACCCGGGCGGCCCCGCCCTCGACCAGGTCGACGGCGATCTCGGCGCCGGTGTTGCCGACGCCGACGACGAGCACGTCCCGGCCCGCGTAGGGCTCGGCGTTCCGGTAGCGGCCGGCGTGGGTGAACTCCCCGCCGAAGCCGTCCAGGCCCGGCCACTCGGGCACGCGCGGGGTGTGGTTGTAGCCGGTGGCCACGACCACCGCGCTGCCGGTCAGCTCCCGGCCGCCGGAGGCGTGCAGCAGCCAGCCCGCGCCGTCCGCGGCCCGCTCGACGCGGAACACCTCCACACCGGTGACGATCTCCAGCTCGTGGTGCTCGGTGTACTTCTCGAGGTAGCGCACCACGTCGTCCCGGGACACCCAGCGTCCGAACCGGCGGGGCATCGCGAGGCCGGGCAGGGCGGACAGCCGCCGGGTGGTGTGCAGGTGGAGGCGGTCGTAGTGCCGGCGCCAGGAGGCGCCCACCCGGTCGGCCTTCTCCAGGACCACCGCCCGTATGCCCCGCGCCCGCAGTGCGTACGCGGCGGCCAGTCCGCCGGGGCCCGCGCCTATCACGTAGACGGGGCGGTCGGCGGGGGTCGGGGAGAGGGGCGCGGGGGAGGGGCGGGAGACGGCCATGAGCGGGAGCGTAATCACGCACCCCGTTGATGGGTCTCGGTCAAGACCGGAATTGGTTGCGGATTGATCACGGGTGTACGGGAAAGGAGTGCGCGCGGTGAAGATCCGCGCCGCCGGGCCCAGGTGCGCATGGGCTCGGCGGCGCGGTGGGAGCGGCGTCCGGAGCATGACGGGAGACGGGCACCGCGGTTCGGGGAGGGGTGGTGCTACCTCTTCCCGCCCTTGTGGCCGGAGACCTTGGCGATCCAGTCGATGAAGTCGCCGGGGTCGGTGTTGGCTCCGTGGCCCTGGTCCCAGTAGTAGAGGTGGTTCACGTCGTCGCCGAGACCGTGGGCGGCCGCCGCGAGGTTGGCGGACACGGTCAGCGAGGTGTCCGAGTCCTTGGTGCCGAGGCGGATCCACCAGTGCTTCGTGCGGTTCGGGTTGGCCTTCTCGGCCAGGTGGTACATCGGGTTCATCAGCCGCAGCAGCTCGGGGATGTCGCTGTCCAGGCGCTTGGCGGTGAGCCCGGTGGTGTCGTTCGCCAGACCGTAGGCCGTGAAGTGCCGGGCCGCGGTCGTCCCCTCGCCGAACTCGTTGTTCTCGCCGGTCGACAGGTCGAAGGCGTCGAAGGCCGGGGCGGTCTTCTTGCGGGCGCCGACGTGGGCGAGGAAGTCGGCCCAGGAGAAGGCGGCCTTCCCGCCCTTCCAGCTGATGAAGGTGTTGGCCGCCAGGTAGGTGGCGCGGTCGGCGTCCGACAGGGCTCCGAGGTGGGCGGTCGCGGACGGCTCCAGGTACTGCCCGACCAGGTACGCGTCGTAGTTGCGGGCGGTGAGCGGTCCGAAGCCGTTCAGGCCCTTCAGGCGCAGCGAGGCCTGGTACTCGGCGAACCGGGACCGCAGCTCCTTGGAGAGGGTCCGGTCCACGGCCTTCCCGGTGGACTGGGTGGCGTTGGTGCCCCAGTTCCACTCGTAGGCACCGTCGGCGTGCTCCAGGTCGGTGATCGGGCACCAGGCGCCGGTGGCGAAGATCGCGTCGGACGCGTCGGCGGCGCCCAGCTCCGTCAGGTACTTCTCGTAGAGCGGGCTGTCACCGGAGGCGCCGAGGAGCGCGGACAGCGCGCCGCCCGCGCTGGTGCCGGCCGAGACGATCCGGTCGACGTCGCCGGGGATGCGGCCCCTGTTGAACCTGACGTACCGTACGGCGGCCTTCAGGTCGACGATCGCGGCGGGCGCGACGCCGTAGTGCTCGCCGTCGGCGCTCTTGAGGGTACGGCCCCGGGCCCCCGGCTCCACGACGACGTACCCGGCCGCCAGGGCGAGGAGCTGGTTGGTGCTCAGCGCGCCGCCGGTGCCGTTGGTGTTGCCGTTGGCACCCGGGGCCGAGGCGCCGGCGGCGGCACTCGCCGAGGGCGCGCCGCCCGGCATTCCGCCGCCCGTGCCCCCGCCGCCGATCCCGGTCGCGTCGGCCACCGAGGAGGGCATGTAGCCGCCGACGGAGTTCGCGAACAGGATCGGCGCGTCCGAGGCGTCCACGGCCGTGCCGTCGATCTTCACCGGGACGCTGACGTTCAGGCTCTGGTACGTCTCGTCGACCGGGTCGGCGACATAGGTGATCGCCTTCCAGAAGTGGTAGGTCACCGCGTGGTCGTCGCCGTCGGTGTCCGTGACGGTGGTCGTGAGCTCGGTGTACCCGTCCGGGTCGAAGAGGAGCGAGTCCGAGGACGCCCCGGACGACGGGCCGCTCGACGCCTGCGCGCTCAGGCCGATGCCGCCCACTGCCGCGACACCGGCGGTGGCGCCGATGCCCATGACGACCGTCCTGCGCTTCACTGCCCTGTGCTTCACCCTGCTGCCTCTCGTCTCGCCGGCTCCTGGCCCTGCGTCCGCGAACGTAGGTCGGCGCCAACAAAATCGTCAACAATCTGCCCGTGATTCACAGGGCGCCCACAGTGCCGCGGTGAACGCACAGCCGATCGACCGCAGACCCCTCGGCTTTCCACATGATCTGACGTACCGTCAGATCCATGGACGCGATCTGGCTCGACGGCGCGGAGTGGCTCGCGGTGCTGCGCATGGGGCTCGGCCTGTGGTGGCTGGAGAGCTGGCGGCACAAGGACAAGAAGGCCTGGTTCGAGCGCGGGGCGGGCATCGCCTGGGCGGCGGACGTGGCGGCCAAGCACCGCTGGGCCCCGGTGCGGGCGGGCTTCGAGACGGTGGTGAAACCGAGGCCGAGGCTGATGGCGTACATCGTGGCGTACGCCGAACTCGCCCTCGGGCTGGGCCTGATCCTGGGTTTCCTGACCCCGGTGGCCCTGCTGGGCGGCCTGGCCCTGAACGTCCTCTACTTCGTCCTCATGGTCCACGACTGGGCGGAACAGGGCCAGAACTCGATGATGGCGCTGATCTCGCTGGTCGGCTTCTTCGGGATGGCGTGGCAGACGTGGTCGCTGGACGCGGCGCTGGGGTGGTTCGGATGAGCACGGCCCGCTTCGACGTCCCCGAGCCCGACGGCTTCACCCGCCCCTACTGGGAGGCGGCCGCCGCGGGCCGCCTGCTGGTTCGCCGCTGCGGGGACTGCGGCCGGGCCCACCACTACCCACGCGAGTTCTGCCCGTTCTGCTGGAGCGAAGAGGTGGACTGGGAGGAGGCGAGCGGCCGGGCGACCCTCTACACGTGGTCCACCGTCCACCGCAACGACCTCCCGCCCTTCGGCGACCGCACCCCGTACGTGGCGGCGGTGGTGGACCTGGCGGAGGGGCCGCGGATGATGACGCAGCTGGTGGAGTGCGCGGGGGACGAGGCGGTGGCCGGCATGGCCCTGCGGCTGGCGTTCCGGGACGGAAAACCGGTGTTCGCGCCGTGCGGTTGACCGGGATCATGGAGGGATGCGCCCGGACATCTGGCAACTGACCGAAGACCTGGACGAGTTCCTCACCCGCGCCGGCGGCTTCCTGCGCTCCAGGCCGGCCCTGCACACGGTGCCGCTGACCGTGACGGACGCGCTGCGGACGCGCGGCCCGCACGTGTACGGCGCGGACGCGCCGGTGTTCGGATGGCTCGGGGACCACCGGGGCGAGGTACGGGCGGCGCTCTTCCACACGCCACCGCACCCGGTGAACGTCACGCCCCTCACCGGCCAGGACGCCGAGGCCCTGGCGTCCGGCCTGTCCGGCCTCGGCCGTGCGGTTCCCGGCATCTCCGCCGAACGGGACTCCGCGGCGGCCTTCGCGGCGGCCTGGCAACGGCTCACCGGGACACCAGGCATGCTCCTGGAGCGGCAACGGCTCTACCGGCTGGGCGAGTTGCGCGAGCCGGAACCACCGCCGCCTGGCGGCGCACGGGTCGCCGGGCCCGGGGACCGGGAACTGGTGATGCGCTGGAAGCTCGAGTTCGCCGAGGCCGCCGGGCTGCGCGCCGGCCAGGACCCGGCCGAGTGGGCCGACGCCCGCATCGCGTACGGCGGCATCACCCTCTGGCAGGCACCGGACGGCACTCCCGTCTCCATGGCCGGCGTGACTCCGCGGATCGCCGGCCAGGTCCGGGTGGCCCCGGTGTACACCCCGGCCCACCTCCGCGGCCGCGGATACGCGGGCGCGGTGACCACCCGGGTGAGCCGGTTGGCGCTGGAGGCCGGGGCGGACGAGGTGCTCCTGTTCACCGACCTCGCGAACCCGACGAGCAACGGGCTGTACCAGCGGATCGGTTACCGGGGCCTGGCGGACTTCGCGGTGTGGGGGTTCGGGGGCTGAGCGGCGGGCGTCACGGCCACAGCAGGCCCCTGCTCCAGCCGAACTCGGTGCGCCGGTACTCCAGCCGTACGTGCCGGCGGTCGGGGTCCCCCTGGAAGAACTCCACCGTCTCCGGCCGCAGCCGGTACAGGGTCCAGGTCTCGGAGGGCTCCGCCGGGTTCTGCCGGGCCCGCTCCCAGGCGGCCTGCGATGCCTGGCGCAGCTCCTCCACCGAGGACAGCTCCTCGCTCTGCCGTCCGGTGAGCGCCGCCGCCAGCGCCCCCGTCGAGCGTGCGTGCAGGTCGGCCTGGCTCTCCTGGGAGGGCGCCGACGCGACCGAGCCCCGCACCCGCACCTGCCGGCCCAGCACCGGCCAGTAGAAGGCGAGGGCCGCGTAGGGGCGGGCGCTCAGCGCCCGGCCCTTGCGGCTCGTGGCGTGGCTCGCGAAGGACCAGCCGTCCGCGTCGGCCCCGTGCATCATCACGATCCGCACGTCCGGCCTGCCGTCCTCGTCGGCCGTCGCCAGCGACATCGTGTGCGGCTCCGGCTGGCCCGCCTCCACCGCCTCCGCGAACCAGCTCGTGAAGAGGTGAAGCGGTGTCGGAGGGGCCTTGTCCGGGTCGAAGGGCCGTAGCTCCGTCACTCCGGGTGCCCACACCCGCAGCGACCGGAGCATGTCGTGGAGATCCTTTTGTGCCATGGGGCGAGTATCGCCCCCGGGCGGCGCACCGGCCGCCCGGACGGCGCGCGCCCGAGTCGGGCCCGGACCCCCTCAGTCCCGGCCCAGGACCACCGTCCCCGAGGAGCAGAACCAGCCGCCCGTCCCCGAGGCGACGCCCAGACGCGGCAACCGGCCGCCGGAGTCGCGCACTTGGCGGTCACCGCCCTCGCCACGCAGCTGCCGTACCGCCTCCACCAGCAGGAACAGCCCCCGCATCCCGGGATGTTGAGCCGACAGGCCACCCCCGTCCGTGTTCACCGGCAGCTCCCCGCCCCGCACCAGCAGCCGGCCCTTCTCCACGAACGCCCCGCCCTCGCCCTTCCCGCAGAAGCCCAGGTCCTCCAGGGTCACCAGGGTCATGTAGGTGAAGGCGTCGTAGATCTCCGCGAAGTCGATGTCGGCCGGGCGAACCCCGGCCCGCTCGAAGGCGAGTCTGCCGCTCACCGCCGCCGGGGAGACCGTGAAGTCGGGCCACTCGGACATCGCCGCGTGGGAGACGTGCTCCCCGGTGCCGAGGATCCACACCGGTCGCGCACGGCAGTCCCGTGCGTACTCCTCGGCCACCAGCAGCACCGCCGCTCCGCCGTCCGAGCGGATGCAGCAGTGCAGCTTGGTGAACGGGTCGGCGATCACCGGTCCGGCCAGGACGTCGTCGACCGTGATCGGCTCGCGGAACATCGCCTCCGGATTCAGGGCCGCGTTGGCCCTGGCCTGGACCGCCACCTCGGCGAGCTGCTCGATCGTCGTCCCGTGTTCGATCATGTGCCGGCGGGCCGCCATCGCGTACTTGGCGATCAGGGTGTGGCCGTACGGGACCTCGAACTGGAGCGGGCCGCGCGCGCCGAAGGACAGATCGCCCGTCCTGCGGCCCGCCCTGATGTCCGCGCGCGCCGTGGAGCCGTAGACCAGCAGGACGGCGTTCGCGTGGCCCGCCGCTATCGCGTCCGCCGCGTGCGCCGCCATGACCTCCCAGGTCGAGCCCCCGACGGAGGTGGAGTCCACCCAGGTCGGGCGCAGGCCCAGGTACTCGGCCACCTCCACCGGGGCCAGCGTGCCGAGGCCCGCCGAGGCGAAGCCGTCCACGACGGCGCGGTCCAGGCCCGCGTCCGCCAGGGCGCGGCGGGCCGCCTGGGCGTGCAGGGCGTACGGGGTCGCGTCGTCCACGCGGCCGCAGTCGGAGAGGGCCACCCCGGCCACGGCGACCTTCCTCTTCCCGGACTCCATGAATCTGACGGTACATCAGATACGTCCGCCCGTGGCAGGTGTCGCGCCTCTGGGATTCCCTCCCGGCCGGGCCTAATATGACGCACCGTCAGATCAGGTCGGAGGGATCGGATCAGCCATGGACACGCGTCTCACCGCCGAGCAGGACGGAATCCGCCGCACCCTGCGCGAGCTGCTGCACAAACGCTGTGGCGCCGAGGAGCTGCGGGCCGCCGTCGACAGTCCGGCCGGCTACGACCCGGCCCTGTGGTCCGCCCTCGCCGACCGGCTCGGCCTGCCCGGCCTCGCCCTCCCCGAGGCCCACGGGGGTGTCGGCTGCCGCGTCACCGAACTCGCCCTCGCCTGCGAGGAGACCGGGCGCGTCCTCGCGCCCTCCCCGCTGCTGGCCACCTCCGTCCTCGCGGCCCCGCTGATCCTCGCCCTCGGCACGGAGGCGCAGCGCACCGAGCTGCTGCCCCCGCTCGCCGCCGGCGCCCGCACCGCCGCCCTCGCCGTCCCGGGGCCCGCCCTCGCCACCGCCCTCGCCCTGACCGGCGGCAACGGCGGGGAGTGGGCCGGCGGGGGCCGGGCCGGCGGGGTGCAGACCCGGCACGGCACGGATGGGTGGCGGCTGTACGGGCAGGTCGACCAGGTGCTGGACGGGCACAGCGCGGGGCTGCTCGTCGTCGCCGCGCACACCGGCGGGTTCGTGCGGTCCCGGATCCTGCTGTTCCTGGTCGCCGGGGACGCCGAGGGGGTCGTACGGACCCGGCGGACCGCGCTCGACGCCACCCGGCCACAGGGGCTCGTGCAGCTGCGGGACGTGCCCGCCGAGTTGCTGGGCACCGCCGACCGGGACGTGCTCCCCGCCCTGTCGGACCTCGGTGACACCGCCGCCGCCGTACTGGCCGCCGAGGCGGTGGGTGCCGCCGGCCGGGCGCTGGAGCGGACCGTGGAGTACGTCGGGCAGCGGGAGCAGTTCGGCCGGCCCGTCGGGTCCTTCCAGGCGGTCAAGCACCGGCTCGCGGACGTGTACGTGGCGGTGCAGGCCGCACGCTCGGCCGCCCACTACGCGGCCTGGGCGGCCGCCCAGGGGCCCAAGGTGGGCCGGCTCGCGCTCGCACAGGCGCTCGAGGCGTTGCGGTGCGCGGCCGGGGAGGCGATCCAGCTGCACGGCGGGATCGGGTTCACCTGGGAGCACGAGGCCCACCTGTACTTCAAGCGTGCGGCCGGTGACGAGCTGCTCTTCGGGCCGGTGCACCGGCTGCGGGAGCGGGCCGCCGAGGAGGCCGGACTGTTCGCCTGCGGGGAGGTGGCGGTCTGATGGCCGGCGTCGGCCTGCGATTCGTGCAGCGGGTGTCCTCCACCCGGGCCTTCGCGAAGGTCGCCCCGCATGTGGTTCCGGCCCTCGACCGGGCCGTGCACCGGCTCACCCGGGGCCGGGTGCTGCTCAGTGCCCAGCTGCTGCCCGGGGTGATCCTCACCTCCACCGGGGCCCGCAGCGGGCTGCCCCGCCGCACCCCGCTCGCCTGCATGCCGGAGGGGGACGGGCGGAGCTGGATCCTCGTCGGCTCCAACTTCGGCCGGACCGGCCACCCCGCCTGGACGCACAACCTGCTCGCCCGTCCGGAGGCCTCGATCAGCTGGAAGGGCCGGGACATCACCGTCACGGCCAGGCTGCTCGAGGGGGAGGAGCGGGCCGCCGCCTGGAAGGCACTCCTGGCGTTCTGGCCCCCGTACGCCACGTACCAGGCGCGGGTGACGCGGGAGATCAGGATCTTCCGCCTCACCCGCCGGTAGCCCGCGCACGGGAAGACGGGCCGGGGTTCCGGCCGTGGGCGCGGCGCTCTCCAGGAGCGCGGGGAACTGCGCGCCCGCCACAGCGACGCCGCGGACGACCTGCGGGCCGGCGGACGCACGACCCCTTCGGCCCCGCTGGAGCTAAAGCGTCGACAACCGCTCCACCAGCAGGAACGCGCCGATACCGAGCATCGCCGCGCCCGAGGTGCGGGTGACCGCGCGGGCCGCCGCCGGGCGGGCCGCCAGCAGGGCGCGGGCCAGGAGGCCCACGGTGAGGTAGACGGCCGCGCAGCACGCCATGTGGAGCACGCCGAGGGCGCCCGTCTGCACGGACACGGGCAGGTGGGCGCCACGCAGGGTGAGGAACTGCGGCAGCACGGAGAGGTAGAGCAGCAGCCCCTTCGGGTTCAGCCCGCTGATGGTGGCACCCCGCAGGAAGAGGCGGCCGTCGCCGCCCGGCGCCTCGTCCGCCGCCCCCGGCACGGCCGGGCGGCGCAGCACCCCCCAGCCCAGGTACAGCAGATAGCCGGCGCCCGCCACCGTCAGGGCCGTCAGCAGCCGGGGCGAGCCCGCCACCAGGACCGCAAGGCCCGCCGTCGCCAGCACGGTGTGCAGGGCGTACCCGCAGACCAGGCCCGCCACCGCGCGCGGCACCTGGCGGCCGCGCAGGGCGGTGGCGATGACGTACGCCCAGTCCGCGCCCGGCACGCACACCAGCAGCAGATCCACAGCGAGGAAGGAGAAGAGCAGTCCCGAGTCCATACAGGGGACATTAGGCGTGAATGGCCCGAAAGTGTTGCTGAAGTTTGCCCATGATCGCGGGTTCTGAGCAAATATCTACTTCATGGACGACGTGGATCGGAAAATCCTTGCCGAGCTGCAGCAGGACGGGCGGCTGACCGTGACCGAACTGGCCGCCCGGGTGCGCCTGAGTGTCTCGCCCTGTCACCGGCGGCTGCGTGAGCTCGAGCGCTCCGGCGCCATCCAGGGTTACCGGGCGGTCGTGGACGCGGCCGCGCTCGGGCTGAACTTCGAGGCACTGGTCTTCGTCTCCATGCGGCAGGAGGACCGGGACACGGTCGCCGAGTTCGAGCGGGCGGTCAGCGAGCTGGAGCACGTCCTGGACGCCCAGCGGCTGTTCGGCGAGCCCGACTACCTGCTGCGGGTGGCCACCGCCGACCTCGCCGCCTTCCAGCGGCTGTACGACGAGGCGCTCGCGACCCTGCCCGGGGTGCAGCGGCTGACCTCGACGCTGGTGATGAAGCACGTGGTGCGGGACCGGGCGCTGCCCGCACAGTGAAGCAGGCGGTGGCTCACCGTGGTGAACCACCGCCTGCCAGACAGGACTTGGTACCGGAAAAAGGGTCTGGGCTACTTGGTCGGCTTCTTGCCCGTCACGCCCAGGTGGACCAACAGCGCCAGGTTCGGCTTGAGTTCGGCCTGCTTGACGCCCCAGGACGAGAAGCCCTTCTGGTGCGAGGCCACCGCCGCGAGCATCGCGACGAGCGAGCCGGCGACCGCCGCCGGGTTCACGTCCTTGTCGACCCTGCCCTTGGACTGCAGTTCGGTGATGGACTCCGCGAGCGAGTTGTTCACCGAGTTCAGGATCTTCATGCGGATCTTGTAGAACCGTTTGTCCCCCTCGGCGGCACCGAGGTCCACCACGCGCAGGATCGCGTCGTTCTTCCGCCAGAACTCCAGGAAGCCGTCCACGAGTTCCTGCGCGGTCTGCCACCCCGCCTTGCCGGTCCAGGCGCGACCTTCGAGCAGCTCGGTCAAACCGGCGCCCTCGGCGGCCATTTGCTCGGCGATCTCCAGGACGGCGCCCTCGACGTCCGGGAAGTACTGGTAGAAGGTCGCGGGCGAAGTGCCCGCCTTCCGGGCGACATCGATGACCTTGACATCCCGGTAGGGGGAGGAGCTGAGCATCTCGCTGAGGCAGTCGAGCAGCTTCTGCCGGGTCGCCTGCCCACGTCGGCCGGCCACGCGGCCGTCGACGGTACGCACTTGTCCTGTCATGCCGTCAGCTTACCGAGGGGTGATGAGAGCGCGATTCGGCCGACTGCAAATGGGGTGCACGGGTGTATTCGGGGTGGTGTGGCTGGTCTGCGGGGTGCGCGCGGCACGGTTACTTTGACGACATGGCCGAAAACAGGGCATCGGTGTACGCAGAGGGCGTCCCCTGCTGGGTGGACGCCGAGCTTCCCGACGTCGAGGCGGGCAAGCGGTTCTACGGTGAGCTCTTCGGGTGGACCTTCGAGGAGGCGTACGGCTCCTCGGCGTGGGCCCTGCTGAACGGCGACCGCGTCGCCTCGCTGGCACCCAAGACCGACGGCCGGATGCCCACGGTCTGGACGGTCTCCTTCGCCACCTCGGACGCGGGGGCCCTCGGCAGGCGGATCGTCGCGGCCGGCGGGCAGGTGGTCATGGCGCCGTTCCCGGTGGGCGAGCTAGGCGTCGCCGCCCTGGCCACGGACCCCGACGGCGCGGTCTTCGGGCTGTGGCAGCCCGGCACCCATCCCGGCTTCGGGCGGCGCCACGAGCCGAACACGTTCGTCTGGGCCGAGCTGTACACCCGGGACACCGACGCCGCGAACGCCTTCTACGGCGATCTCTTCCACGACGCCCTGTTCGGCTCCGACGTCGAGCCCGACTTCGGCCGCGCGGACGTCTCCGAGGTCTTCCCGGCCGAGATGCCGCCGCACTTCGTCACCCACTTCCGGGTCACGGACCTGGACGACGCCGTCGGGGCCGTGCAGCGGCTCGGCGGCCGGGTCCAGGTGCCGGCCTTCGAGACGTCGTACGGGCGAGTGGCCGTCGTCACCGACAATCAGGGGGCGTCGTTCGCGGTACTGCAGCGGTGACGCGGCCGTGATGCGCAGCACCGCGGTGATGAAATGACCGTATTGGGCATGAGACACCCCGATTCGTCACCGGGTTCGCAACCAGCCGCCCGGCCAGGAAGAATCGGGGTGCGTGCCGCCATGGCGGTGCGGTGGTGAGACGCTGCACTTCGGTCGCGTACATAAGTGGGTGGCGCGGCTCGTACGGGGAGGTGGCAGGCAAGTGGTGGATCAGCTGACACAGCACGATCCGCGGCGGATCGGGCCGTTCGAGGTGCTGGGCCGGCTGGGGGCCGGCGGCATGGGGCTGGTCTATCTGGCACGCTCGGCGTCCGGCCGGCGCGTGGCGATCAAGACGGTCCGCACCGAGCTGGCCGAGGACCAGCTCTTCCGCGTCCGCTTCACCCGCGAGGTGGAGGCGGCCCGCGCGGTCTCCGGCTTCTACACGGCGGCCGTGGTCGACGCCGATCCGCGCGCGGCCGTGCCCTGGCTGGCCACGGCCTACGTCCCCGCGCCCTCCCTCGAGGAGATAGTGAACGAGTGCGGGCCGCTGCCGGCCCAGGCGGTGCGCTGGCTGGCCGCGGGCGTGGCGGAGGCCCTGCAGTCCATCCACGGGGCGGGCCTGGTCCACCGCGACCTCAAACCCTCCAACGTCCTGGTGGTCGAGGACGGCCCCCGGGTGATCGACTTCGGTATCGCCTCCGGTGTCTCGAACACCCGTTTGACGATGACGAACGTCGCCGTCGGCACCCCCGCCTACATGTCCCCCGAGCAGGCCAAGGACTCCCGCAGCGTCACCGGCGCCAGCGACGTCTTCTCGCTCGGTTCGATGCTGGTCTTCGCCGCCACCGGACACCCGCCCTTCCACGGCGCCAACCCCGTCGAGACCGTCTTCATGCTGCTCCGCGAGGGCCCGGACCTCACCGGCCTCCCGGACGAGCTGCGCCCGCTGATCGAGTCCTGCATGCAGATGGAGGCCACCGGGCGGCCCAACCCCGCCGACCTCCAGGCCCAGCTCGCCCCGCACCTGTTCGGCTCCGGCTCCGACGACAGCGGCACCGCCTCCGCCTGGCTGCCGGAGAAGGCGGTCGGTCTCATCGAGGCCCGCCGTGGCGGCCGCCCGGCCGCCAAGCCCTCCCCGGCGCCCACCGGCCCGCGCAGCGGCGGCCGGGCCGCCGTGCCCCCGCCGCCCCCGTACGACCCGCAGGTGCCCGTCGGCGCCCCCGACACCGGCCCGGTCCGCCTGGCCGGCGGCCAGGTGCCCATCGGCCCCGGCCCCCGGGTCGCCGACGCCCGCGCCGCCGCCGTGAAGGCGCCCCCGCCCGAGGCCGGCCTGGTCGCCAGCTGGTCCCGCCCCCGGCCCGGCGTCAACGGCGCCGACCCCGCCGTACCGCCCGTGCCGCAGCTGCCCCCGGAGACGGCGAGCGGCTGGCGCCCGTGGCGTTTCCGCATGTCCAACGACGTCTGGGGCACGCCGTCCGTGGACGGCGACCTGGTCTACGTCACCTCCTTCGAGGTGCACGCCCTGGACGTGGCAACCGGCCGCCGCCGCTTCAAGACCCGGGACGTGGCCTGGTCCATGGCGGTCGCCGACGGCCGCATCCACGCCTCCGACGGCCCCACCCTGTTCGCCCTGGACGCCCGCGAGGGCGGCGACCTGTGGCGGCTGTCCACGGACGCCTGGGTGTACTCCCTGCAGGCCGACCACGGCACGGTCGTCACCGGCACCCGGGGCGGCGGCGTCCAGGCCTGGGAGGCCTCGGGCGGCCAGAAGCTGTGGGAGATCAGCGGCTGCCAGACCGACTTCGAGTCCCCCGAGTCCGGCCCCGCCGTCCACGACGGCACGGTCTACGTCTGGCAGGACGCCCGCCTGCGCGCCCTGGACGCCCGCACCGGCGAGGAGCGCTGGTCGTACCCCATCGGCGACGCGGCCTCCTGCGGCGGCGTCCCGGTCCGCATCACCCCGGCGCCCGACGGCTACGTCTACGTCTCCGCCGGCACCCGTGTCCTCGCGATCGACGTGGCGAGCGGCATGGTGCGCTGGCACTTCGAGGCCCCGGCGGTGTTCCTGTGCCCGCCCGCCTTCGCGCCCGGCCCCGCCGTCACCGGAGGCGGCATCTACCTGGCCGACTACCTCGGCACGGTCTACGCCCTGGACGCCACCGACGGCCGCGACCGCTGGCGCATCGCCACCGAGGCCCGCTCCTCCGTCGAACCGGTCCTGGTGGCCGCCGGGCACGTGCACGTCGGCAGCGGCAAGGGGCTGTACACCCTGGACGCGGTCACCGGCACCCCCAAGTGGCGCTTCCAGGCCGGCGGCGACGTCGTGGGAACCCCCGTGGTCGCCGAGGGCCGCATCCACTTCGGCTCCACCGACCACCTCCTCTACACCCTCAAGGCCGACGACGGCCGGCTGCGCTGGAAGCTCGCCACCGGCGGCGAGATCACCGGCTCGCCGGTCGTCAGGGACGGGGTGGTGTACGCGTGCAGCAAGGACCGCTGCGTGTACGCGCTGGACGCGGAGAAGGGGACGGGCACGGCGCGGACGGCCTGAGCGCGGCGCGCGGTGCGTGACGGCCGTCGCACCGGTTGCACGGAAGGGCTTCGGACGGCGGCCGTCCCAGGGCTGACGCTACCTCCGGTGCCGGACGGCCGCCACGTGATGCGCCCTGCCGATAAGGTGCTGGCATGCACATGCAAACACGGACGCGCGCGCTCAAGTTCACGGCCGTACTGACCTTCGTGGTGCTCGGCCTGACCGGCTTCTCGACCGGACGCCACCACAGCCGCCACGGGAGCGGCGGCGGAGGCGGGTGCAGCAGCTCCCACCAGGATCACGACAGCTACGGCAGCAGCGGAACGAGCGGCGGCACCGGCGGTGGCTCGTACAACCGCCGGCCCACGCACCGGACCACCCCGACCTCGTCCTCCGCCGCGAGCGGCAACGGGACGCCGGGGTACGGCACCGTGAAGCTGGTGAGCTGTGCCACCGAAAAGAAGCCCTATGCGACGGTCGAGGTCACCAACCCGACCGACCGCAAGGGCACGTTCACGGCGCGGGTCGACTTCGTCGGTGCCGACGACATCACGATCTCCTTCGGCAGCGCTGACGTCCTGGTGCCCGCCAAGGGCAGGCGATCGGTCGAGGTGCGGTTCGGTGAGGGCCACGACATCGACTCCCTCGACCACTGCGAGGCCCGGCCGGACGCCTACCCCGCGCGCTGAGTCCCTCAGCGCACCCGGAACCCACCGCCGCTCCGGCGTCCGGCGAACAGCTCCGCCTGCCGTTCGGCCGGCAGATTCCCGAGTGCGATGAGATGCGGCGCCTGCGCGAACGCCTGCGCGCGCGCCGCCTCCCCGGCCGCCCACAGCGCCCGTACGGTCCCCTGGACGCCCTCCGGCGGACGTCCGGCGATGACGGCCGCACAGTGCAGGGCGGCCGCCAACGCCCCGCCCTCCTCGGTGACTTCGGTGACGAGTCCGATCTCGTGGGCCCGCCGGGCCGAGATCCGTTCGGCGGTGCCCATGAGCATCATCCGGGCCACCTCCCCGTACGGCATCCGCGCGGCCATCAGCATGGACTCGTAGGCGCTGACCATGCCGTACGTCGTGTGCGGATCGAAGAACTCGGCCGTCGCGTCGGCGACGACGAACTCGCTCTCCCCGAGCAGGTAGAAGGCGCCCCCGCAGGCCATTCCGCGCACAGCGGCGACGACCGGCTTCCACAGGTCGTTCGCCTTGGGCCCGATCGTCAGCAGCGGATCGTCCTGCATGTACGGCGACGACGGCTGCGGCACCACGACGTCCCGGTCGATCCCGGTGCAGAAGGCACGCTCCCCGGCCCCGGTGAGCACGACGGCCCGTACCGAGTCGTCGAACCGCAACTCACGCCAGACCGAGCCCAGTTCGTGAACCATGTCGAGGTCGGCGGCGTTGAGCCTGTGCTGCCGGTCCAGGGTGACGACGGCGACGCCGGTGTCCTTGTCCACGTCGAGGCGCACGGTGTTCACGCGAGCACCCACTGCGGAAGTCCGTCGGAGAAGACCACCTGGACCCGGGCGCCGATCCTGATCCGCCCGGGATCGAGGGAGCCGAGCGGCGCCCCGGCGCGGGCGACCAGATTCCCGACCAGCCGTATCCGGGGCGCTTCTTCCAGCTCCACGACGACCACGTTGTACGGAGCCAGCTCCGCGTAGTCGGGCAGCAACGGCGGGTGCGGCACGACGTACGACCACACGCGCCCGCGCCCCGAGACCGGCCGCCACTCGCTCGCGAAGGACTGGCAGTGCGGGCAGCAGGGCCGGGGCGGGAAGCGCGGCTCGCCGCAGTCGGCGCAGGCCTGGACCCGCAGCTCGCCGCGGGCCGCGTACTCCCAGAAGGGGGCGCCGTCGGTGTCGGTGACGGGGGTCAGCACGAGTGGCTCAACTCCTCAGCAGTAGGGCGGAGGTGGGAACGCCTTCCCCTGCCGTCACCAGACAGGTGGCGGCCCCGGGAACCTGCGCGGTACTGGTGCCGCGCAGCTGCTTCACCCCTTCGTTGATGAGGTTGAAGCCGTGCACATAGGCCTCGGAGAGCCCGCCGCCACCGGTGTTGAGGGGCAGCCGCCCCCCGATCTCCAGGGCGCCCTGCTCGGTGAAGGCGCCGCCCTCTCCCCGCCCGCAGAAGCCGTACCCCTCCAGGGAGAGGGGTATGAGGGCCGTGAACGCGTCGTAGATCTGCGCCACGTCCACGTCGTCGGGCGTGAAGTCGGCGTGCTTCCACAGATGCCGGGCGGCGGTCCAGGCCGGACCGGTGAGGGGGTCGTCGTTCCAGTAGTTGACCATGCCGTGGTGCTGGGCGGGCAGCCCCTGGGCGGCGGAGTGGACGTAGACGGGCTTTCTGGCGCAGTCCCGGGCCCGTTCCTTCGAGACCACCACGCAGGCGAGGGCCCCGTCGGTCTCCAGACAGTTGTCGAAGAGGCAGAGCGGATCGCTGATCCAGCGGGAGGTCATGTACATCTCGCGCGTGAGCGGCCGTTCGTACATCACGGCGGCGGGGTTCATGTTCGCCCGGTTGCGGCAGGCGAGGGCGACGTTGAACAGGTGGTCCCGGGTCGCGCCGTACTCGTGCATGTACCGCCGCGCCAGCATCGCGATCTCGTCGGCGGGCCGCAGCAGCCCGAAGGGCCGGGTCCACTGGGCCGGGGTGGGCAACTGGACGGCGGTGCTGGTCCACGGCCGGGGCCCGCTGCCCCGCTTGCGCGACCGCCACGCCACCCCGACGGTGGCCTGCCCGGCGGCGATGGCGGCGGCCAGGTGCGCGACGGTGGCACAGGACCCGCCGCCCCCGTACCCGACCTTGCTGAAGAAGCTGAGGTCGCCGAACCCGACGGCCTTCGCCAGTTCCACCTCGTCGGTCTCCTCCATGGTGTAGGAGGCGAGCGCGTCGACCTCGCCGGGCGCGATACCGGCGTCGTCGAGAGCGGCGAGAACGGCCCGGCAGGCGAGGGTCCTCTCGTCCTCCGGGAGATGTCTGGCGAAAGCGGTCTGCCCGATGCCGACGATGGCGGTGGCGTCCTTCAGACCCGGTCCTGCCATGGTGCACCCTCCCCTTCCCGTGCTGACAGCCCGTCAGGTTACAGCTAATCTGACGGACAGTCAGCTACGGTGCAGGGGGCTGCTATGAGTGACTGGGACACCATCCCGGGTCTGGTGCGATGGTCGGCCGAGCGGTACGCGGACACCGAGGCGGTGGTCGAGGGGCGCACCAGGATCACGTACGCGGAACTGGGCTCCCGGGTGGAGCGGGCGGCCGCCGCCTGTCTGGCGAGCGGGGTGCGGGTGGGCGACCGGGTGGCGGTCTGGGCCCCCAACTCCCTGGACTGGATCGTCGCGGCGCTGGGCGCGGTGTCGGCGGGTGCGGTGCTCGTGCCGCTGAACACGCGCTTCAAGGGCGTGGAGGCGGCGGACGTGCTGCGCCGCAGCGGGGCCCGGCTGCTGTTCGTGACCGGCACGTTCCTGGGCACCTCGTACGTGGCGTCGCTGAGACGTGCGGCGGGCGCCGCCGACGCCGGCACCGGCCGGCCCCTGCCCGGCCTGCCGGCGCTGGAGCAGGTGGTGGTCCTCTCGGACGACGCGCCCGCGGACTTCCGGACCTGGAAGGACTTCCTGGCCGCGGGCGAGGCCGTAGGTGCCCCCGAAGTCCATGCCCGCGCAGCCGGGTTGTCGGGCGACTCCCTCTCCGACGTCATCTTCACCTCGGGCACGACGGGCCGCCCCAAGGGCGCGATGATCACGCACGCGCAGACGCTGACGGCGTACGACATCTGGGCGGACCTGGCGGGCCTGCGCACCACGGACCGGTATCTGATCGTCAACCCGTTCTTCCACACCTTCGGCTACAAGGCCGGAGTGATCGCCTGCCTGATGCGGGGGGCGACGATGATCCCGCAGCCGGTGTTCAACGTGGAGACGGCGCTGGCGAACATAGCGGCGGAACGGGTCTCGGTCCTGCCGGGCCCGCCCACCCTCCACCAGTCCCTGCTGGACCATCCGGCCCGCGACGCCCACGACCTGTCGGCCCTGCGCCTGGTGGTGACGGGCGCGGCGGTCGTGCCGCTGCAACTGGTGGAACGGCTGCGGGGAGAACTCGGCGTCGGCACGGTCCTCACGGCGTACGGCCTCTCCGAGGCGAGCGGCATCGTCACGATGTGCCGCCGCGGCGACGACCCCGCGGTCATCGCCGCCACGTCCGGCCGGGCGATCCCCGGCACGGAGGTGAAGGTGGCCGACGCGAAGGGCGCGCCGGTGCCGCCGGGCACGCCGGGGGAGGTACTGGTCCGCGGCTTCAACGTCATGCGGGGCTACTACGAGGATCCGGCGGCGACGGGGGAGGTGGTGTCGGCTGACGGGTGGCTGCGCACCGGGGACGTCGGCGTCCTGGACACCTCCGGCAACCTGCGCATCACGGACCGCCTGAAGGACATGTTCATCGTCGGCGGCTTCAACGCCTACCCGGCGGAGATAGAGCAACTCCTCGGCGCCCACCCGGACGTGGCCGACGTGGCGGTGATCGGCGTACCGGACTCCCGCCTGGGCGAGGTGGCCAAGGCGTACGTCGTCCGCCGGCCGGGCTCGGTGCTGACCTCGGACGACCTGATCGCCTGGTCCCGCCGCGAGATGGCCAACTACAAGGTCCCGAGAACAGTGGAGTTCGTGGCCGACCTGCCCCGCAACGCGAGCGGCAAGGTGGTGAAGGGGGAGCTGCGGGGCACCTGACCGGTCTCCGCCCCCGAACACACCTCGGCCGCGACGGCTCCCCCTCCGCGCCGCCGCGGCCGAAATCCCCCGCCGGGGTGGTGGCTCACTTGCCGTTCAGGTCCAGGGCGGGCGGGACGGGGGCGTGCTGGTCGAGGGTGGTGATCTCCGTGTCCAGGGCAGGCGGGACCGGGGCGTGCTGGTCCAGGGTGGTGATCTCCGGGTCCAGAGCAGGCGGGACGGGCGCGTGCTGGTCCAGCTTCTTGATCTCCGCGTCCTTCTTGTTCTCGCTCATGGTGCGTACCCCCAAGAGGTAGATGGTGCATTCGGTCGGAAGCGCCCGTTCGGTAACTCCCCCGAGGGTCGCCGAACGGGCGTTCCAGAAGGCCTCAGGTTAGTCGCGAGGCCCGAGCGATCCGCCTGCCCCCCGACGCGACGAATCCGCAATTGAGAGTGGCAGCAGCCCATAAACGTTCGATGAACGCCCCTGTGCGGGGTCAGACGGTGGTGATCGGGGAGAGCAGACCGCGTACTTCGGCGGCCTCGGACGAACCTGCCTCCTCATAGATCGACAGGGCGTCGTGCCAGCACGCACGGGCTCGGTCCGCCTGGCCGAGCGACTCCAGCGCCTTGCCCAGCACGGTCAGCACGTTGGCCCTCATCCACTCGCCGCCGATGCAGCCGATCGCGAGGGCCTGCTCGGCGTGCTGGGCGGCCTGCGCCGGGCGGCCTGCCACCAGGTGGACCTGTGCGATACGGAACCGGGTAGTCCCTTCCCAGAGTCGCTGGCGGCTCTCTGTGAAGATCTGCAGGGCCTGGTGGAGCTGAGCCAGGGCCCCTTCAACCCGGCCCGCCTGGGTGAGGACGATCCCCGAGGCGTACCTGGCGTTCGCCAGACGTACGGACAGGCCCAGCTCGTCGTAGATCTCGATGCCTCGCTGCACGAGTTCAACGGCTTGAGCGCTTCGGCCCATCGATGCGAGGGTGCGCGAGAGGTTGCAGACCGCACTGGCCTCGCCCGGCTTGTTCTCGTCGGCTCGGAAAGCGTCGATGGCGCGAAGGAAGTAGCCCTCGGCGTCGGCATATCGGGCCGTGCAAATGGCGATGATGCCCAGCTGGTTCGGAGCGGTGCTTCCCGTCCAGGGGTCGCCGGCGGTCTCGTTGAGCGCATCGGCGTACTTGGCCTCCTGTTCTGCCTCGTCGAAGCGGCCGGCCTGGCTGAGAACCTGTGCCAGCGTGATGCGCGCGCGGATCTCGGCGTGTGCGTCCCCTTGTGCGGCGGCGGCGCCTCGGGCCGCGATCGCGGTCGTCTCGTAGCGGCGCGAACCCGCGCCGGACTCCGCGAGATCGATGGCGGCCAGGAGGAGGTCGACTGCGCGCCGCAGCGTGGCGGATCCGAGCGACTGCTGGACGCAGGCCAGGAGCGGTTCGGCCTCGGCATGCAGCCAGTCCAGGGCCTTGGAGGCGTCCGGGAACTCCTGTGCCCTGTATCGGCTCTCCTCCAGATGGGCGACCGTCCGGTCCCCCGGCCGCTCGATCGCGTAGACCCCCGCCGCGGTGGCCAGATAGAAGTCCAGCAACCGCGACATCGCGGCCGCCCGTTCGCTGGGCGGCTGTTCGTCCCTCTCCGCGCATGCACGCGCGTAGAGCCGGACCAGGTCGTGGAACCGGTACCGGCCCGGCGCCGCCGACTCCAGCAGGGACGTGTCGACCAGGGACTCCAGCAGGTCCTCCGTGTCCTCCGGGGGGAGGTCGAGGACGGCTGAGGCGGCTGCCAGGGACATGTCCGGGCCGTCGGCCAGGCCGAGGAGGCGGAAGGCGCGGGCCTGGGCCGGTTCCAGTTGGCCGTAGCCCAGCTCGAAGGTGGCCTTGACCGCCAGGTCGCCCGCCTGGAGCTCGTCCAGCCGCCGGCGTTCGTCCGCCAGCTTGGCGGCCAGTACGGAGACCGTCCAGGTGCGCCGGGCCGCCAGACGGGATGCCGCGATGCGGATCGCCAGGGGCAGGAAACCGCACGCGGCGACCACGTCCAGCGCCGCCTCCCGCTCCGCCGCCACCCGCTCCTCGCCCACGATCTTCGTGAAGAGGGCGAGCGCCTCGTCCGGTGACATCACGTCCAGGTCCACCAGATGGGCCCCGGCCAGGTCCACCATCCGCACCCGGGAGGTGACGAGGGCCGCGCAGCCCTCGGTCCCGGGCAGCAGGGGCCGTACCTGCGCCGCGTCCTTGGCGTTGTCCAGCAGCACCAGCACCCGGCGGCCGTCCAGCACCGAGCGGTACAGGGCCGCGCGCTCCTCGAGGGAGTCCGGGATCGCCGAGTCCGCCGTGCCCAGGGCGCGCAGGAAGGAGCCGAGGACCGTCTCCGGTTCCGCCGGGCGCGGTCCGGCGCCCTGCAGGTCCACGTACAGCTGTCCGTCGGGGAACGCCGGCCGCGCCCGGTGGGCGACATGGACCGCCAGCGTCGTCTTGCCGACGCCGCCGATCCCGGCCAGCGCCGAGACCGCCATCACCCGGCCCTCCGCCTCGAAAGCCGACGCCAGCACGTCGCTCAGCTCGGAGACGAAGGCGGAACGCCCCGTGAAGTCCGGCACCGAAGCGGGCAACTGCGCCGGCCGGACGGGGACCACCGTGGGCTCGGCCGCCGGAGCGGACGGCTCCGCGAGCGCCGGGTCCGCCTGCAGGATCCGCTGCTGCAGCTCCCGCAGGCCAGGCCGCGGGTCCACCCCCAGTTCCTCCGCGAGCAGGCGCCGGGTGTCCGCGTACACGGCGAGGGCCTCCGCCTGGCGGCCGCTGCGGTACAGCGCCAGCATCAGCAGCTCGCGCAGCCGCTCGCGCAGCGGATGGGCCGCCGTCAGCGCGGTCAGTTCCGAGACCGCCTCGGCGTGGCAGCCCTGTTCCAGGTCCATGTCCAGGCGGGACTCCAGCAGCTGCAGGCGCCACTCCTCCAGGCGTACCCGCTGGGCGTCGGCGTAGGGGCCGGGCACGCCCGCCAGGGGCTCGCCGTCCCACAGCGCCAGGGCGCGGTTCAGCACCTCACGCGCCTGTCCCAGGTCCCCCGCGCCGCGTGCCTTCTCCGCCTCCGCCGCGAGGTCCTGCGCCACCGCGAGGTCCAGCGCGCCCTCGGCCGGCGAGCGCACCGCGTAGCCGCCGGACTCGCTCACCAGGACCCCGGGGTCCAGGATCTTGCGCAGCCGGGACGCGTACGTCCGCAGCGCCGCCAGCGCCTGGGACGGCGACTCGGTGCCCCAGAGCGCGTCGATCAGCTCCGCCGCCGTCGCCGTACGGCCCTCGCGCAGCAGCAGGGCGGCCAGCAGGGCGCGCTGCTGCGGAGAGCCGGTGTTCAGCGATTCCTCGCCGCGCCAGGCCCGCACCGGACCGAGCACGCTGAAGCGCAACGCCGCCGGCTCCGCGACACCACTGGCCGCGGAGCCGGAACGCCGCTGCTCAGGTACTCGCGGCCCACCGTCCATGCGTTCGTCCCCCTAGGGCCTGTCCATCACGAACAACCCCGTCAGTTTGCCTTGTTCGGGGCGGTTGCGTCAGCCGTGGGAGACGCCGATCACAGACCGGGGCACTCGGGTTCACAAGGTGCTCACACGGTCTTCGCACGCGGTAGGCCGACAGCACTAGCTGACGGCCCGTCAGATCGGCGCTACCGTGAGCGCCATGGACACGCAGAGCGCCTTCCCCCGGATCATCTCCGTCGACGACCACACGGTGGAGCCCGCGCACGTCTGGCAGGACCGGCTCCCGAAGAAGTACCTGGACACCGGGCCACGGATCGTGCGCGCACCGCTGAAGGAAATGACCTTCCTGGGCGGGCGGTTCAAGCCCGTCATGGGCTCCCCGGGCGACGACGGGCCGCTCGGCGACTGGTGGGTCTACGAGGACCTGCACCGGCCCCTCACCCGGCTGGACACCGCCGTCGGCTACGACCGGGACGAGATCAAGCTCGAGGTGATCACCTACGGGCAGATGCGGGCAGGCTCGTACGACGTCCCGCAGCGGCTTGCCGACATGGACGTCAACCACGTCCAGTCCGCCCTCTGTTTCCCCACCTTCCCCCGCTTCTGCGGCCAGACGTTCACCGAGGCCCGGGACAGGGAGCTGGCCCTGCTCTGCGTCCGCGCCTACAACGACTGGATGGTGGAGGAGTGGTGCGGGCCCGAGGCGCGGGGCCGGCTCGTCCCGCTCACCCTCATCCCCCTCTGGGACGCCGAACTGGCCGCCCAGGAGGTGCGGCGGAACGCCGAGCGCGGGGTCCGGGCCGTCGCCTTCTCCGAGATACCCCCGCACCTGGGCCTGCCGTCCGTCCACACCGACTACTGGGACCCGTTCCTCGCGGCCTGCGACGAGACCGGCACGGTCGTCGCCATGCACATCGGCTCCAGCAGCCGGATGCCCTCCACCTCGGCGGACGCCCCTCCCGCCGTCGGCTCCACCATCACCTTCGCCAACTGCTGTTTCTCGATGGTCGACTGGCTGATGAGCGGCAAGTTCGAGCGCTTCCCGAACCTCAGGATCATGTACGCCGAGGGGCAGATCGGGTGGATCCCGTACATCCTCGAGCGCGCGGACGTCGTGTGGGAGGAGAACAGGGGGTGGGGCGGGGTCGCCGACAAGGTCCACCGGCCGCCGTCGGAGCTGTTCGCCGGGCATGTCCACGGCTGCTTCTTCGACGACGCCTTCGGGCTCAGGAACCTGGACGCCATCGGGGTCGGCAACGTGCTCTACGAGACCGACTACCCGCACTCCGACTCCACCTGGCCCAAGTCCCGTGAGGTCGGCGAGGCCCAGATGGGGCACCTGCCGGCGGACGTGGTCGAGCGGATCGTCCGGGGGAACGCCGTCGAACTGCTGGGGCTGACGGAGGACGGGCTCTGGCAGGGATCCCGGTGAGCCTCGCCTACGGCATCCAGCTGCCCGTCCAGTCGCAGAGCACCCTCTACACGGAGGGCTGGGAGGCCTCCGCCGGGCCCGCCGACCTGGTCGAGATCGCGCGGGCCGTGGACCGGGCCGGGTTCGACTACCTCGCCTGCTGCGACCACGTGGCCGTCCCGCGCCGGCTGGCCCCGGCGATGAGCACGGTCTGGTACGACCCCGTCGCCACCCTCGCCCATCTCGCCGCCGTGACCGAGCGCGTCCGGCTGCTCAGCCACGTGGCCGTCGTGGGCCTCCGGCACCCCCTGCTCAGTGCCAAGCAGTACGCCACGCTCGACCACCTCTGCGGGGGGCGGCTGATCCTCGGGGTGGGAGCGGGCCACGTCCGGGAGGAGTTCGAGGTCCTGGGGGTGGACTTCGAGCGGCGCGGTGCCGTGCTCGACGAGGTGATGGACGCGCTGCGGGCCGCCCTCGGACCCGAGGAGTTCCCCGAACACCACGGCAAGCTGTACGACTTCGCCGGCCTGGGACAGCGGCCCCGGCCCGCCCAGCCGCACATCCCCCTCTGGGTCGGCGGCTCCTCGCCCGCCGCCGTGCGCCGGGCCGCGCTGAAGGGTGACGGATGGCTGCCGCAGGGGGATCCGCGCGAGCGGCTGCCCGGGCAGATCGCCCGCCTGCGGCGCCTCAGGGAGGAGCGGGGGATCGAGGGTCCCTTCACCGTCGGCGCCATCACCGAGCCCCTGTACGTCGGGGCGGCCGGCTGGGACGTGGGGCGGCGCACCCTCACCGGGGCGCCGGAGGAGATCGCCGAGTCGCTGCGGGCGTACCGCGCGATGGGCGTGCACCAGATCCAGGTGCGGTTCCGCAGCCGGAGCCGCGGCGAACTGATCGACCAGGTGGCCGCGTTCGGGGCGGAGGTCGCGCCCCGGCTGGACTGAGGAGTGGACATGGGCAAGCTGGACGGGCGGGTCGTCATCGTCACCGGTGCGGCGCGCGGACAGGGTGAGCAGGAGGCGCGGCTCTTCCGGGAGGAGGGGGCGCGGGTGGTCGTCGCCGACGTGCTGGACGACCGGGGAGAGGCGCTCGCCAAGGAGATAGGGGCCCTCTACGTCCACCTGGACGTCGGCACGGAAGAGGGCTGGCGGGACACCGTCCGGGCCGTCAAGCAGGCGTACGGGCGGATCGACGGGCTGGTCAACAACGCGGGCATCCTGCGCTTCAACGCGCTGGTGGACACCCCGCTGGACGAGTTCATGCGGGTCGTGCAGGTCAACCAGGTCGGCTGCTTCCTGGGCATGAAGACCGTGGCGCCGGAGCTGACGGACGGGGGCACGATCGTCAACACCGCCTCCTACACCGCGCTCACCGGGATGGCGGCCGTGGGCACGTACGCGGCGACCAAACACGCCGTGCTCGGGCTGACCCGGGTGGCCGCGCTGGAGCTGGCGAGCAGGCGGATCCGGGTGAACGCCATCTGCCCCGGCGCCATCGACACGGCGATGTCCAACCCGGCCCGGCTGGACCCGGACGCGGACCCGGAGGAGATGAGCCGGGCCCTGGACGAGCTGTACCGCAAGCTCGTGCCGCTCGGCCGGGTCGGGCAGCCGGAGGAGGTGGCCCGGCTGGCCCTGTTCCTCACCTCGGACGACTCCTCGTACATCACCGGGCAGCCGTTCGTGATCGACGGCGGATGGCTGGCGGGCGTCAGCATCATCTGACTTGTCGTCAGCTATTGACGGTCACGGCGGCCGGTGCGACAGTCGGCCGACAAACGACATCTGACGGAGTGTCAGAAACACTGGGGACGGTGAACCGCCGTGGAATTCGGGCTCTTTGTACAGGGATACGTGGGCAAGCGCGCCGAGACCGACCCGCTGGCCGAGCACAAGGCGCTGATGGAGGAGACCGAGTACGTCATCCAGGCGGACAAGTCCGGCTTCAAGTACGCCTGGGCCTCCGAACACCACTTCCTGGAGGAGTACTCGCACCTCTCCGCCAACGACGTCTTCCTCGGCTACCTCGCCCACGCGACCGGGCGGATCCACCTGGGATCCGGGATCTTCAACCCGCTCGCCCAGGTCAACCACCCGGTGAAGGTCGCCGAGAAGGTCGCGATGCTGGACCACCTCAGCGAGGGCCGCTTCGAGTTCGGCAGCGGCCGGGGCGCCGGCAGCCACGAGATCCTCGGCTTCCTCCCCGGGATCACCGACATGAACCACACGAAGGAGATCTGGGAGGAGACCATCGCCGAGTTCCCGAAGATGTGGCTCCAGGACGAGTACGAGGGCTTCCAGGGCAAGCACTGGCAGCTGCCGCCGCGCAAGGTGCTCCCGAAGCCGTACGGGAAGTCGCACCCGGCGATGTGGTACGCCGCCGGGTCGCCCCCCTCGTACGCCATGGCCGCGAGGAAGGGGCTCGGGGTGCTCGGCTTCAGCATCCAGAAGGTCTCCGACATGGAGTGGGTGCTGGAGCAGTACAAGACGGCGGTCGTGAACGCGGAGCCCGTCGGGGACTTCGTGAACGACAACGTGATGGTGACGACCACCGCGATCTGCGCCCCCACGCACGCCGAGGCCATCGAGACCGCCGTCAACGGGGGGCTGCACTACCTGCCGTCCCTGGTGTTCCGCTACCACGACACGTTCCCCCGTCCCGAGGGCTTCCCGGTGTGGCCGGAGACCCTGCCGCAGTACACGCCGGAGTTCGTGGAGCTGCTGATAGAGGAGGAGTTGCTGATCTGCGGCGACCCGGACGAGGTGCTGCGGCAGTGCAAACGGTGGGAGCAGGCGGGCGCCGACCAGCTGAGCTTCGGGCTGCCGGTGGGGGTGCCGAAGGAGCAGACACTGCGGACGATCCGGCTGATCGGGGAGCACGTGATCCCGAAGATCGACACCGATCCGGTGCATCGGACGACGCGGTTCCGCCAGGCGGTATGAGGGGGCTCCCGGCATGCTGGACCACCTGATCAAGAGGGCCACCGTCGTCGACGGCACGGGTGCTCCCGCCCGCACCGCCGACGTCGGCATACGGGACGGCCGTATCGCCGGCCTCGGCCGGATCACCGAGCGGGCCCGGACCAGCGAGGACGCGCACGGCCTCGTCCTCGCCCCGGGCTTCGTCGACCCCCACACCCACTACGACGCCCAGCTCTTCTGGGACCCGTACGCCACCCCGTCCCTCAACCACGGGGTGACCACCGTCGCCGCCGGCAACTGCGGCTTCACCCTCGCGCCCCTCGATCCCGGCCGCCCCGAGGACGCCGACTACACCCGGCGGATGATGTCCAAGGTGGAGGGCATGTCCCTGGTGGCGCTGGAGGAGGGCGCGCCGTGGAGCTGGCACTCCTTCGGCGAGTACCTGGACGCGCTGGAAGGGCGGATCGCCGTCAACGCGGGCTTCATGGTGGGGCACTGTGCGCTGCGGCGGTACGTGATGGGGCCGGAGGCCGTCGGCGGGCAGCCGAGCGAGGAGCAGCTGGGCCGGATGGTCGGCCTGCTGCACGAGGCCATGGACGCCGGTGCCTGGGGGCTGTCCACCACCCAGTCCGGTACGCACTCCGACGGCGACGGGCGGCCGGTGGCCTCCCGGCACGCGGGGCCCGAGGAACTGCTGGCGCTCGCCCGGGCCGTCGGCGAGCACGAGGGCACTCAGCTCGAGGCGATCGTCGCCGGGTGCCTCGACCAGTTCAGCGACGCCGAGATCGATCTGCTCGTGGAGCTGAGCGCGGTCGCCGGACGGCCCCTGAACTGGAACGTCCTCACCATCGACGCGGCCGTTCCGGAGCGCGTGCCCCGGCAGCTGAGCGCGAGCGAGCGGGCCCGGAAGGCGGGCGGCCGGGTGGTGGCCCTCACCATGCCGATCCTCACCCCGATGAACATGTCCCTGGGCACCTTCTGCGCCCTTAACCTCATCCCGGGGTGGGGGCCCGTCCTCGGGCTCCCGGTCCCCGAGCGGATCGCCAGGCTGCGGGACCCCGAGGTCCGGGCGGAGATGCTGCGGCGGGCCGAGTCCAAGGAGGCGGGCGTCTTCCGGCGGCTCGCCGACTTCGGGCGGTACGTCGTCGGGGACACCTACAGCGAGGCCAACCGGGGACTGACCGGGCGGGTGGTGCGGGACATCGCGGCCGAGCGCGGTCAGGACCCCTTCGGCTGCCTGGTCGAGATCTGTGCCAACGACGAGCTGCGCACGGTCCTGTGGCCGATGCCCACCGACAACGACCCGGCCTCCTGGGCCCTGCGCGCCGAGACCTGGCAGCACGAGGACGTGCTGCTCGGCGGCTCGGACGCGGGCGCCCACCTGGACCGCATGTGCGGGGCGCCGTACACCACCCGGTTCCTCGGGGACTGTCTGCGCGGGCGGAAGCTGGTCGGTCTCGAGCAGGCGGTGCGGATGCTGACCGACGACCCGGCGCGGCTTTTCGGGCTGCGCGAGCGGGGCCGGGTGCGGGAGGGCTGGCATGCGGATCTGGTCCTGTTCGACCCGGAGCGGATCGACGCGGGTCAGGCCAGCCTGGTGCACGACCTGCCGGGTGACAGTCCGAGGCTGGACTCCAGGGCGCTCGGGGTGCGGGCCGTGTGGGTCAACGGGGTCGAGGCGATCCGGGACGACGTGGTGAGCGGGGCCGTACCGGGCAGGGTGCTGCGGTCCGGGCGGGACACCGGGACGGTGAGCACCAGGTGAGCGAGGGGCAGCGGCTGTTCGTCGGCGGTGAGTGGGCCGAGCCGGACGGCGGGCACTATCCGGTGACCGACCCGGCCACCGAGGAGACCGTGGGCTGGGCGCCGGAGGCCTCGCCGGAGCAGGTGCGGGCGGCCTGCGCGGCGGCCCGGCAGGCGTTCGGGGCGTGGTCGCGGACGAAGCCGGAGGAGCGGGCGGCCGTGCTCGCGAGGGCGGCCGAGATCATCCGGGGCTCCCTGGAGCCGTACGCCGACCTCGCCCGCGCCGAGACCGGGGCGACCACCGGGACGGCCCGCGCGATGCAGGTCGGGGTGGCCGCCGCCCGGTTCCGCCGGTACGTGACGGTCGAGCCCGCCGAGTGGGCCGTCGCCCCGCAGATCAGCGAGGCCGGTCCGATGGGCAGGGCGGGAGTGATGGGCGCGCTGGCGGTACGGCAGCCCGTCGGGGTCGTCACCTGCATCACCTCGTACAACAACCCGTGGGCCAACCCCGCCGGCAAGGTCGCCCCGGCCCTCGCCATGGGCAACACGGTGGTGGTCAAGCCCGCCCCGCAGGACCCGCTCTCCGTCTACCGGATGGCCGAGGCCCTGGAGGCGGCCGGCGTACCGCCGGGCGTGGTGAACGTCGTTTCGGGGCGCGACGTGGCCGTGGGCGAGGCGGCGGTGGAGTCGGACGACGTCGACATGGTGAGCTTCACCGGATCCACGGCCGTCGGCCGGCGCATCGCCGAGGTGTGCGGGCGGGACATGAGACGTCAGTTGATGGAGCTGGGCGGGAAGGGCGCGGCGGTCGTCTTCGACGATGCCGATCTCGGGTCGGCCGTCGCCGGCATCGGTACGACGTTCTCCTTCTACAGCGGACAGATCTGCACGGCGCCGACCCGGGTGCTGGCCCAGCGGGGTGTGTACGACCGGCTGGTCGGGCAACTGGCCTCATATGCAGGCCGGTTGAAGGTGGGGGACCCGAGGGAGCCGGACACGGTCGTGGGCCCGCTCATCTCCGCCGAACACCGGGCGCGCGTGGAGTCGTACGTCGAACTCGGCCGCAAGGAAGGTGCGACGGTGGTCGTGGGCGGTGAACGCCCGGCCCTGGAGCGGGGTTTCTATGTCGCCCCGGCGCTCCTCGCCGACTGCGCCAATGACATGCGGGTGGCCCGGGAGGAGATCTTCGGGCCGGTGGTGGTGGTGATCCCCTTCGATGAGGAGGACGAAGGGGTCGCCCTCGCCAACGACTCCGACTACGGCCTGATCGACTACGTCTGGTCGGGTGATGTGGCCCGCGCCTTCCGGGTGGCCAGGCGGTTGCGGGCCGGCGGGGTCGGGATCAACACCGTCGGCCGCAACATGGAGGCGCCGTTCGGGGGCTTCAAGAAGAGCGGGGTGGGCCGGGACGTCGGCTCCTACGCCCTGCACGCGTACAGCGAGGTGCAGGCGATCGTGTGGCCCGGGTGAGCGGCGTGCTCAGTCCGTGAGGTCCACCCGCACCGTCAGCAGGTCGGTGCCGAACGCCCGTACCGCCGCGCTGTTGAAGCGGGGCAGGCCGCGCAGCCGGGCCACGGCGTCGTCCTCCGGGAGGAGGTGGGCGGTGCCGTGGTGCCAGCGGCCGCCGATGCGGATGCGGACGTGCGGGTCGGCCTGGATGTTGCGGACGTACTGGGACCTGAACCCGAACTCCGAGACGATCCAGAAGGAGTCGCCGACCCGGCGCCCGCCCACCGGTGTCGGCCGGGGCAGGCCGGACCTGCGGCCGGTGGTCTCCAGGACGGTCTGGAACGGCAGGCGCCGGTTCAGCGGATTGGCGAGATGGCGCTGGAAGCGGGTCACGATCCGGTGCTTGAGGTCGGTGTTCCGTGGCATGGGGGGTTCCTCCTGCTCTCCCCCGCGCAGGGACGACCCCGTGCGGGGCGGGTGCTGCGTGAACGGGGTTGTGATCGGCGCGTGTTAGCCTCCCCCGCGATCGTGATCAATCGCAAACGGGGGAGCGGGATGGGCACGTCTTCGGACGGCTACCGGGTCAAGTCCGGCATGACCGGTCAGGCGAAGGAACTGGACGGCGCGGGCGACGACACCGGGAAGATACGCAAGGCGGTCGAACCCGGTCTCTGCTACACGGAAGACGCGCTGGGCGGCCCGGACTCGGCCGCAGCGTTCAACGCGTACGCCGCCGCCTGGGAGGCGGAGGCCACGACGCTGGAGTCGGCGCTGCACGAGCTGGCGGACAAGGTGCGCCTCTCCAAGGGGGCGTACGACGGAAGCGACGGCCTGGTCGACACCGGCGTCCGCAGCGTGCCCGCCGGTGACACCTATGTGACCACCATGCCCACGCCCGCCGGTGGCGGCGACGTCAGCACCATGCCCGCCTACGCCACCCGCCAGTCGGCGCTGGCCGACTACTGAGGGGCCGCACGCGATGACGACGGAGGACACCACCGACCGCCGCAAGCGGCTCGACGGCCTGAGCAAGCGCATCTCCTCGGCCGACAGCAAGAACGACCTGATCGACGCGATCGACGACGCACTCGCCGTCTCCGCGCCGATGGGCGACCACGCGACGCTGGAATCACTGGCCAAGACCTATCGCGGCCAGGCCGACGACGCCACCCGCCTGCGTGAGCGCGTCGACAAGGTGGCCCGCAAGGGCCTGCCGGAGGTGTGGGTCGGCGAGACGAGCGTCCTCGCCGCCAACGTCGTGGCCGCCTCCGGCCGGGACGCGCAGGCGATGGCCGACGCGTTCGAGGGCGGCGGCAAGGCGCTGCTGACGCTCGCCGACTCGGTCAAGGAGGCGCAGACGCAGGACGGCGGCGGCCGGGCCAAGCTGCAGCAGGCGCGGACGATGCTCGGCGGCAAGGACGGCTTCTTCGACGACTGGTACGAGGACGACGACGAGGAGAGCGCCCGGCTGAAAGCCCGCTCCCTCGCCTCCGCGGGCGTCGACCTGCGGCACAAGGCCGCCGTCAAGGCGGACGACGCCGCCCGCGCCGCGGCCCGGGACCTCAACAAGTGGGCCTCGGAGGCGCGCGCCGGAAAGCTGGACACCAAGGGGCTGACCGCGGCGGACCGGCTGGCGCTCGCCGACACCAGCAACGTGGGTGGCGATCCCGAGCTGAACGAGATCCTCACCGCCAACGACCTCGAACGCTCCGGCCGCGCCATGCGGAAGCTCTCGCCCGCCGACCGGACCCGGCTGGACGAGCTCCTGGCCGGCGCCTCGACGCCGCAGGAGAAGGCGTACCTGATGAAGGCCCTCGCCGCCGGCTACTCCGTCGACGAGGTCGAGACGTTCGACGGCAAGATCCACGGCAAGGACGAGGTGTGGCTTCGGGAGCACCTGGCGCCGGTGTCGACGAACAACAAGCCGTCGGACACCGGCCAGGAGAGCCAGGACTTCCGCGGCAAGCTGTGGGACCAGGACGGCGAGACCTGCGTGCCCTCCTCCACCGTCACCGCGCGTGCCATCGTGGACCCCGTGTACGCCCTGTCGCTGACCGGCGGCCCCGACGGCACGGACGACGACCCGGAGCACTTCCGCAAGCGCCTGACCGACGAGCAGCTGCGCATGCACGAGGAGGGCGACGGAGACAACGCCGGCTGGTGGTGGGACGAGCATCCGGACGGCATGGACAAGGACGGGCAGGTGGAGATCTCCAACGACGAGCTCAGCCCGCACACCGGCGACCACTACGAGGCCCAGAACATGGGCGGCCAGGACGACCGGCGCGACGTGCTGCCCGACATCGAGAAGTCCGTCGCCGAGGGCAAGCCCGTGCCCATCAACATCGAGCGGTACGACGAGAACGGCGACCGGCACGGCCACAGCATGATGATCATCGGCCAGGAGGGGGACAGGCTCCAGATCTACAACCCGTGGGGCGTCACCACCTGGGTCAGCGAAGAGGACTTCATCAGCGGTGACCTCAGCGCGGCCGCGGACGACCGCTACGCGGCCGCACACAAGGGCAACGTCGACACCGTCTACATCCAGCAGAACTGAGCGACCGTGAACATGCGCACCGTACTGACCCCGCTGGCCGCCGCCGCGGCCGGAGTCCTCCTCCTGACCGGCTGCGGCTCTTCGGGGGGAGCCGATGAGTACGGCACCGAGAAGCGTGCCGTCACGGTGGACGTGGGGGACGAGTTCACCCTGAAGGTGCCGGCGAATCCCGCGCTCGGGCAGAACTGGTACCTGGCCGAGCCCCGGCCGGACGCGAACGTGCTGAAGTACCGGGGCAAGCGGGAAGAGGAGGAGGGCAGCGACAACACCGGCGGTGGCGACGGCACCCAGTTCTTCGACTTCACGGCACGCAAGCCCGGCAAGGCCACCGTGAGGCTCCTGCACTGCCCCATGGGCAGCTGCCACAGCGGCACCGAGTCGGCGGCTCCGCTACCGAGCGCGACCGCCTCCGGCAAGGCCTCGACGAGCCCGTACCCGACCGCGACGGGCACACCGGACGACAGACCGGCGTTCTTCGTCTACACGATCACGGTCCGCTGACCACCCGAGAACCGGAAGCGTTCCCCATGCCCTCCGCACCCCGCACCGACGACGAGGTCCTCGCCACCACCGACGTGGCCGTCCTGCTCCGCTACGGCCTCACCCAGGACGCCTTCCGCACCGCCCTGTTCGGTGACGGCGCCGTCGCGGCCGCCGTCACCCTGGACCGGCTCGGCGTGGTGCCGCGCTCGGTGTCGTACGTCGCGAAGGTCGTCCGCGCCGGCGGTCTGCGCTACGCCGCCGAGCTGCCCGAGCCGCTGCCGTCCCGGGAGGCGTCCGCGCTGCTGCGGGACTGGCTGGAGACAGCCCTGCAGCTCGCGGACACCCCCGAGGGCGAGACACGCACCGCCCGCTGGCTGGACACGGTCGCCGAGATCCAGGGCCTGCGCCGGGACGCCCGCACCCGGCCCTCGGACGCCCCTTAGCCCTCCCCGTCCGCCAGCCAGTTGCCGTGGAAACCGAAGGGGACCCGGGTCGGCAGGTGGACCGTGGCGACCGGGGGCGCCGCGAGGTCGTCTGCGGCCAGGACGACCAGGTCGCTGCGGTCGGTGGCGGCGTCGTGGACGTACGTCAGCAGCCAGCCGGGGCCGCCGGGCGCCCCGTCGGCGGGGGCGAACGCCGCCTCCCCGGGCGTGCGGCCGGGGCCGAAGTCGTGGGCGGTGGCGGCGCCGGTGCCCAGGTCGTAGCGGACCAGTGAGGTGCCGCAGGTGACGTGCCCGTGGCGGGAGTCGAGGCCGGTGAGGCGGTCGTCGACGCGCGGGAACTCGCCCGGGCGGTCGTCGATCTGCTCCTCGCGGACCGTGCCGGCGGCCGGGTCGACCGTCCACTTCCACAGGACGGCCTGCTGCGGCACGGTGCCGCCGTCCGCGTCGCGCCGCCACATCTCCGGATAGCGCATCACGTGCAGCACGATCGTGCCGTCGGGCGCGTCGTGGGCGTTGAGCGAGTGGAAGACGTAGCACGGGTCGACCGGGAACCAGCGGACCTCGCCGTACGGGTCGTCGCGCCGCAGCACGCCGAGCCGGGCGCCGTATCCGTCGTCCCAGCTGTACGGCATCGTCCCGCCGCTCAGGGCGAGTTCGACGTCGAAGACGACCGGCAGGTCCATGAAGACGACGTGGTCGGCGGTGAGCGCGAAGTCGTGCAGCATGGTCGGCCCGGGCACCTCGACGGGCCGGCTGATCACCAACTCGCCGCCGGCGTCGGCCCGGTGGTAGGTGAGGTGGGTGGACTCCACCATCCCGTAGCCGAAGAAGTGCAGTTCGCCGGTGGCCGGGCAGGTCTTCGGATGGGCCGTCATCGCGGTTCCCAGCCGACCGCCGAAGTCGTAGGGGCCCTTGGTGTCGAGGTCGCAGGTCAGCTCGTAGGGCAGGGCCGTCTCGACCAGGGCGAGGGTGCGGCCGGCGTGCCGGACGACGTGGGTGTTGGCCGCTCCGGCGGTGAGGTCCCGCCTGCCCTGGTCGTCGTACATCCGCGCACCCCCGGTGAACCGGGTGGTGCGCACCCAGCGGTTGCGGTAGGACACGGCGCGCCCGTTCTCGAGCCGGACTCCGTGCACCATGCCGTCGCCGAAGAACCAGTGCCCGGAGGCGGCGTCGGCCGGGTTGGGGCCGTTGCGCAGGTACCAGCCGGCCAGCTCGGGCGGGATCGTGCCGGTCACCGGCAGGTCGTGCGCGGTCAGTTCCTCGGCCACGGGGGCGTAGTTGCCGGAGAGGTGCCTGGGCGCGGCGGTCACCGGGTCACCTGCCCGGCGGCCTGGGCCTTCGCCTGGACGTGGGCGACGTAGCGGACGGTGAAGACCATCGGGACGGCGAAGCCGGCGATCTGGACGAGGGTCGCGGGCGTCGAGTGGGCGTGCCCGGCGTGCGCCAGCACGGCGAGGACCACGGCGGTCAGGGCGAAGGCGGCGGTCCACACGGCCGTGATGACGACGTTCGTCCGGATGAACGGCTTCAGGCCCCAGAACTCGCGCGGGGTGGTGCGCTTGGCGATGCCCAGGGTGAACGGCCGGCCGATGGCCAGCGAGACGCCGGCGATGAGGGCGAGCGTGGCGGAGGACAGGGGCGCGGAGTAGTCGTGCACTCCCGAGTGCGGGTCGGCGAAGGCGACGGCGGTGAGGACGGCGAAGAAGACCGCCGAGCCGAGTTCGATGACGAGTGCGTCGAAACCGGTGCCCGACCGCCTCTCCTGGGCGGTGATCCCCACGGCGGCCACCAGGGCGGCCAGGGCGCCCCACTGCCAGTTCCCCGAGGGGACGACGGCGAAGACGATCCACGGCAGGAATGTGCGCAGGTACGACATGTGGGTTCCCCGATTTTCTGGTCGTGGTGCGTCGCGTTGTGCTCTGGTCGCTGTCGAGCTTCCCCTCTCGACATGTCAAAAGTAGAAGGTCGTCTCGTGACATGTCAACAGTGGAAGGTAGAGTGGAGCGCATGAGTCTCAAGCACGCACTGCTCGGCCTGCTCTCGGAGCGTCCCGCCAGCGGCTACGACCTGCTGAAGACGTTCGAGACCTCGCTGGCCAACGTCTGGCCGGCGACCCAGAGCCAGATCTACACCGAGCTGACCAAGCTGGCGGGCACCGGACTGATCACGGTGGCCGCCGAGGGCCCGCGCGGCCGCAAGGAGTACGCACTCACCGACGAGGGACTGGCCGAGCTGCGCCACTGGCTGACCGAGACCAGGCCCCAGCGCAACACGCGCAGCGACATCCTGCTGCGGGTCTTCTTCCTCGGCGTGCTGCGTCCCGAGCAGGCGCGCTCGTACCTGACCGAGCTGACCGAGATGTCCCGGCAGGGCCACGAGCAGCTGCGGCAGCTGGCCGACTCCATCGACTGGGACGACGACAACCTCTCGGTCTACGGCCGCATCGCCCTGGAGTACGGCCTGCGCTTCAACGCGATGCGGCAGGAATGGGCCGAGTGGGCGGCGGCCCAGATCAAGTAGCGCCGAGGAACACGGGGTTGGTGAACGCGGCCATGGCTCCCGGTACCGGGCCCAGCGCCGTCTCGTGCCGCACCTCCGCCCGTACGTAGGCCGCGTACGCCGGTGTCGTGCGCCACTCGACCACGCCCGCGCCCGACACCGGCAGCGGTTCGCTCGTGAACAGCACACCCTGGTCGGTGACGAACCGGACCGAGCAGCGCGGGACGCCGGAGACCTCCAGACGCACCGTCACCGGGGTGTCGCCGGGGGCCGCCAGCCGCTCGCCGATCCCGGCCCGCCGGCCGTCCGCGCCGATGGCGGTGAAAGCGAGGGTCACGTGCTGGGACTCGGCCACGTACGAGCGGCCCGCGCGCAGCCCGTCCTGGATCGCCTCGCGGGTCAGGTCCTCGGCCAGGACGACCGTCTGGGGCATGCCGACCGTGTCCGGGTCACGGTGGGCGTCACTGTCGCCCATCGCCGGCAGCCACGCCCGGTTCCGGCGCACGGACGCGACGAGGAGGGCGTCCCAGGAGGCCAGGGCGACCTCGTCGTCGGGTGTGTACGGCCCGTTCCACACCTCGACCGCGTCCGCCTCCGCGAATCCGAACTTCCAGGCGCAGCCGACGCAGGTGGCGTGCGGGTGGGCGGGCACGACCAGGCCGCCGGCCCGGCGGATCTCCCGGGCGAAGTGTCCCCAGCGGTTGTCCCGGGCCCGGTAGCGCCAGTCGACGAAGGTGCCCGGCTCGGTCCCGAGGGCCAGCACGTGGCCGTTCCTCGTGGTGACCTCCTCACCCAGCATGACCAGCAGGTCGTCGCCCGCCGCGTCGGCCCAGTGGGCGTGCGAGGACGTCGTGTTGTGCTCGGAGCTGTTGATGAAGTCCAGGCCGGCCGCGCGGGCCAGCGCCGCGATCTCGGCCGGGGTGCGGCGGCCGTCGGAGTGCCAGGAGTGCAGGTGGCAGTCCCCCCGGTACCAGGACCGGCCCCGGCCGCGGGCCCGGGAGGGCGGGTACACCGGCGCCGGTGACGTACCGGGATCCCCTCGCGTGAGCGTGACCGTCACCTCGTACGACAGCCCCTGCGGCGCGACCGTGTAGGGGCCCAGCGCGATGTGCCAGGTGCCGGGGGTGAGCGGACCGGGCAGATAGCCGGGCGTCGCCTCGTCCGCCCGCACGAAGAACTCGGTGCGGGCACCGCCCGACCAGCCCCTGAAGCCCCGGCCGCCCAGCTCGACACCGCGTTCGTCGAACAGCCCGATGTCGAGGGCGTTGCCGGTGGCGCCGGGCGGCACGGAGGGTTTGTCGTAGGTGTAGGAGACCTTCAACTCGCCGGTTCCGGGCGTCACTTCGAAGGGAAGGTAGACATAGTCCGGGGAGCCCGGTGTCAGGGTGCCGCGCATCGTCGTCACACCGTCAACGTAGGCCAATCGCCAAGGCGCGGGGAACCGCGGAGACAAGCCATGGCGCACTTGCGAAGTGCCGACCGGTCGGTATCGACAGTTGAGGCGGCACCCGGTACAGATGACCCATGCGCATCGCCGTCACGATCTTCCTCACCGACGAGACGGTCGCCCCGACCCGTCTCGCCCGCGAACTCGAGCAGCGCGGCTACGCCGGGCTGTACCTGCCCGAACACACCCACATCCCGGTCGAGCGGACCAGCCCGTACCCGGTCGGCGGCGAGCTGCCGCGCGAGTACGGCCGTACCCTCGACCCCTTCGTCGCGCTCGGCCAGGCCGCGGCCGTGACCGAGCGGCTGGGCCTCGGCACCGGGGTCACGCTGGTCGCCCAGCACGACCCGATCGCCCTGGCCAAGCAGATCGCCACCCTCGACCATCTCTCCGGTGGCCGCTTCACCCTCGGACTCGGCTTCGGCTGGAACGTCGAGGAGGCCGCCGACCACGGGGTGGAGTGGCGCAGCCGCCGGGAGCTGGTCCGGGACCGGATGGGCCTCATGCGGGCCCTGTGGTCCGAGGAACCGGTGGGCCATGAGGGCGAGTTCGCGGGCGTGCGGCCCAGCTTCGCCTTCCCCAAGCCCACGCAGAAGCCGCGCGGACCGGTCGTCGGCCCCCGCACCCTCGTCGGCGGTGCGGCCGGGCCCAAGCTGTTCGCGCACATCGCCGAGTCCGCCGACGGCTGGCTGCCGATCGGCGGACGCGGGCTCACCGAGTCGCTGCCGGTGCTGCGATCCGTCTGGACGGACGCCGGCCGCGACCCGGCCGCGCTCCAGATCGTCCCGTACGCGGTCCTGCCGACCCCGGGCAAGCTCGCGCACTATGCGGAGTTGGGCATCGGAGAGGTTGTGCTCCAGCTGCCGTCGGCGGAGGAGAAGGAGGTGCTGCGGGTGCTGGACGGGTACGCCGAGTACTTGTAGGCGAGGGGTGCCGACAGCCGGCTCAGGGACGCGGGGAACCGCCGCGACCAGCCGGGACGGACCCGCGACGGGCAACGCACCGCACCCCCGAGCCGGCTCCCCGACCTCGCTGAACCGGCGGGGAGCCCCTACGTATGCTCAAGAGATGACGACTTCCGCGACCTCCGGAACCGGCCCCACCGAGAACTCCATGCGTCGCGCCCTCAAACGTGCCCGGGACGGCGTCGCCCTCGACGTCTCCGAGGCGGCGGTGCTCCTCCAGGCCCGCGGCGAAGCCCTCACCGACCTCGCCGCGTCGGCCGCCCGCGTGCGGGACGCGGGCCTTCGGGCGGCGGGCAGACCCGGTGTCATCACCTATTCGAAGAGCGTCTTCATCCCCCTCACCCGGCTGTGCCGGGACAAGTGCCACTACTGCACCTTCGTCACCGTCCCCGGCAAGCTCCGCCGGGCCGGCCACGGGATGTTCATGTCCCCCGACGAAGTCCTCGACATCGCCCGCAAGGGCGCCTCCCTCGGCTGCAAGGAAGCCCTGATCACCCTCGGCGACAAGCCCGAGGACCGCTGGCCGGAGGCGCGCGAGTGGCTGGACGCGCACGGCTACGACGACACCATCGCCTACGTCCGCGCCGTCTCCATCCGCATCCTGGAGGAGACGGGCCTGCTGCCCCACCTCAACCCCGGCGTCATGACCTGGACGGACTTCCAGCGTCTGAAGCCGGTCGCGCCGAGCATGGGCATGATGCTGGAGACGACCGCCGAGCGGCTCTGGTCGCAGCCCGGCGGCCCCCACCACGGCTCCCCGGACAAGGAACCCGCCGTACGCCTGCGGGTGCTGGAGGACGCGGGCCGCTCCTCCGTCCCGTTCACCTCCGGACTGCTGATCGGCATCGGCGAGACCCACGAGGAGCGCGCCGAGTCCCTCTTCGCCCTCCGCAAGGTCTCCCGGGCGTACCACGGCATCCAGGAACTGATCATCCAGAACTTCCGCGCCAAGCCGGACACGGCGATGCGCGGCATGCCGGACGCCGAACTGGACGAGCTGGTCGCGACGGTGGCCGTGGCCCGGCACATCATGGGCCCGAGCGCCTGCCTCCAGGCGCCGCCGAACCTCGTGGACGCCGAGTACGAGCGGCTGATCGGCGCCGGCATCGACGACTGGGGCGGGGTGTCGCCCCTGACCATCGACCACGTCAACCCCGAACGCCCCTGGCCGCAGATCGAGGAACTCACCGAGCGCTCCCGCGCCGCCGGCTTCGAGCTGCGCGAACGGCTCTGCGTCTACCCGGAGTTCGTCCGCCGCGGCGAGCCGTGGCTGGACCCGCGCCTGCGCCCGCACGTCAGCGCGCTCGCCGACCCGGAGACCGGTCTCGCGCGTCCGGACGCGGTGGTCGAGGGCCGCCCGTGGCAGGAGCCCGAGGAGGCGTTCGTGGCCACCGGCCGCACCGACCTCCACCACACCGTCGACACCGAGGGCCGTACCTCCGACCGGCGCGACGACTTCGACGAGGTGTACGGCGACTGGGAGGCGCTGCGCGAGGCGGCGGCCCCCGGCATGGCACCGGAGCGGATCGACACGGACGTACGGCAGGCGCTGCGCACGGCGGCCGACGACCCGACCCGCCTGACCGACGCCGAGGCCCTGGCCCTGTTCCACGCCGACGGCCCGGCGCTGGACGCGCTGTGCCGGGTCGCGGACGACGTGCGGCGATCGGCGGTGGGCGACGACGTGACGTACATCGTCACGCGCAACATCAACTTCACCAACGTCTGTTACACGGGCTGCCGCTTCTGCGCCTTCGCCCAGCGCAGGACGGACGCGGACGCGTACACGCTGTCCCTGGAGCAGGTGGCGGACCGCGCCCAGCAGGCCTGGGAGGTCGGCGCGGTCGAGGTGTGCATGCAGGGGGGCATCCACCCCGACCTGCCCGGGACGGCGTACTTCGACATCGCGAAGGCGGTCAGGGAGCGCGTCCCCGGCATGCACGTCCACGCCTTCTCGCCGATGGAGGTGGTGAACGGCGCGACCAGGACGGGCCTGTCGATCCGGGAGTGGCTGTCCGCCGCCAAGGAGGCCGGCCTGGACTCCATCCCGGGTACGGCGGCGGAGATCCTGGACGACGAGGTCCGCTGGGTGCTGACCAAGGGCAAGTTGCCGGCGGCGACATGGATCGAGGTGATCACGACGGCGCACGAGCTGGGCATCCGCTCCTCCTCCACGATGATGTACGGCCATGTGGACCAGCCCCGCCACTGGCTCGGCCACCTGCGCACGCTGGCCGGTGTCCAGCGGCGGACGGGCGGCTTCACGGAGTTCGTGACGCTCCCCTTCATCCACACCAACGCCCCGGTGTACCTGGCCGGCATCGCGCGCCCGGGCCCCACGACCCGGGACAACAGGGCGGTGACGGCGATGGCACGGCTGCTCCTGCACCCCTACATCCCGAACATTCAGACAAGTTGGGTCAAACTGGGCGCCGAGGGCGCGGCGGAGATGCTCCGCTCCGGGGCGAACGACCTGGGCGGCACGCTGATGGAGGAGACCATCTCCCGCATGGCGGGCTCCTCGTACGGCTCCTACAAGTCGATCCGCGACCTGGTGGCCGTGGCCGAGGCGGCCGGCCGCCCGGCGAAGCCCCGTACGACCCTGTACGGCGAGGTGCCCGGGGAACGGCGGCGGGCGGCGGAGGCCTCCGACGGGCACCTGCCGGAGCTGCTGCCCGTCCTGGACTGAGTACGATGATCCGACCCCCGATCCGAGCCGGGGCCCCGTAGCGGAGGAGATGCGTACCCGTGGCTGCCCGACTGCCCTCGTGGGCCTGGGTCTCCGGTCTGACGGCGGGGGCGACCGCAGCCGTCGTCGCCCTCGCCGTACAGGCGGAACACGGGCCGCGTCCCACGGCCGCGACGGCGCGACCGAGCGCGTCGGCCTCGGCGACCGCGCACCCGTCCGCCTCCCCGAAGCCCTCGGCGCCGCCCGGACTGCCCGGGCAGTCCGGCACGGGGCGCCGGATCGTGTACTCCCTCGGCGAGAAGCGGGTGTGGCTGGTCGACGCGACCGGCAGGGCAGGCCGCAGCTTCACGGTGTGGCCGGGCACGGTGAGCCCGCAGCCCGGCCGCTACTCGGTCATCCAGCGCGTGCAGTCCATCAAGGGTTCCGACGGCGTCGAGATCGAGCACGTCATGTACTTCACCCTGGTGTCCGGCGTGAACATAGCCTTCTCCAATGCCCTCGACGGCTCCTCGCCGCCGCCCGCGAACGGCCTGAGGACCGGCGGCATCCGCCTCCACAAGGCCGACGGAGCCGCGCTGTGGTCCTTCGGCGACCGGGGCACCAGGGTGACCGTGGTCAAATAGCGTCCCGCCGCGCCCCCGGCAGCTGGTTCACGATCAGTGCCACCCCGCTGAGCAGGAACACCCGGGTCGCCGCGTCCAGCCCGTTCCAGGTCTTCGACTGCCACATGGCGAACCACTCCCCGCCGATGGCGATGAACCCCGCGCCGAAGAGCAGCACGAGCATCAGCAGTCCGTAGGTGGAGAACCGCCGCGCCCGGTCGAGGTCCCGCCGCGCCCAGAGCCAGGTTCCCCAGCCGAGGACGAGGGCCGAGACGGTCTCCCAGACGATGATCGCGACGTAGGCGGTGTCCTGGAGCACGGTACCGGTGATGGCCCGCCACATCAGGTCGTCGTCCTTGAAGGTGGTGTCCATCGCCAGCACGTGCCGCACGAACTGCTGGTTCGTCCCGAAGTCGGTGATGTTCCCGAGGGCGACGAGCGCTATGTAGAGGGCGAGGACACCGGTGAGCACACCGGCGGCGAGCGGCACGGCGCTACCCGAGGTACGGCTGGTGTCGGCAGTGGTGGGAGTGGGGGTGGTGGTCATGGCTGGATTCTCCCCCGCGGGAACCCGACTTCTCCCGTGCGCATTGCGCCAGAATCACACCTGCTTCACGCCGAGTTCGCCCTGGCCGACGCCCGGGTCGACCGGATCCCGCGCGTCCCGGACCCGGTGGACGGGACGCCGGCCGTAGGTGACCGGTCGTGGCCGCCTGCGCGAACCGGCACCGGGACGCGGCGGGCCACGACCCGGTGGCTCCCGACGCAAAAGACCAAAGAACCGGGGAAAGAACCGAACCCGCCCCCACCGCCCCCGTCGATCACCCGCCGGAGTGAATATGCCCAACGCAACTGGCGCGGCGGGGCAGTTGTGGTGCAACGTCAGCCGCAACAACCGCAGACATGTAATCGGCCCTCGCCGGGACTGCCATCCCACTGCGAGGGCCTGATCACCAAGGAAGAAAGCACCTTCCCGTGACTGAGAAGCAGCGTAACGCGCCCGCGCGCCCGAAGACCCGGCATTCCTCCGGCGTCACCCACGTGAACGAGCCCCACCACGACAACTTCACCGTGATCGGCAACCACTTGGCCCAGCACCCGGAGCTGTCGCTGACGGCGATCGGCCTGGCGACGCACATCCAGTCGCTGCCCGAGGGCACCCCGATCGGCATCAAGGCGCTGGCGGCGAAGTTCCGCGAGGGCGAGATCCGGATCGCGGCGGCGCTGCGCGAGCTCGAGGAGTACGGGTACCTCTCACGCACCAAGGAGCGTCTTCAATCCGGACAAGTGACGACCCGGACGACCTCCTTCAACAAGCCTCGTCTCGCCGTGGCCGCAGCCGCTCCACCGGCGCCGGCCGAGGCCGACGGGCCCACCCCGTCACCGCACCGCACGGACGTGACCGACCTGCTGGCCGGCCTGCGCGCCCACGACTCCCGCCTGCTCCTCACCGAACGGGACGTACGCCGCCTGGCACCGTCCGTCTCCGAGTGGCTGGACCGGGGCGTACCGCCCACCGCCGTGGTACGAACCCTGACGACAGGCCTGCCGCAGGACCCGATCAAGCACCCCGCGGCCTTCCTGTCCCACCGTCTGACCACCCAACTGCCCCCGCACCTGCCCGTCCCCACGCCCCGTCCGGCACAGCCGCTCCCTGCCCCGCTCCAGACCTGCGACGGCTGTGACCGAGCCTTCCGCGCCCCTCACCCGGGCCGGTGCCGCGACTGCCGAGTGTCGTCCACGGCCGTGGCATGAGTGCTGCGTCACCGGCGTACCGGCGAGTCCATCGGTACCGTACGAGGACACCCGAGTGCCGAGTATGTCACGGGAGGGCTGCCACAGGGCGTGGTGGCAGAAGTGGAGCGACTCGCGGTCGAACTGGTCGCGAGGGCGGCCTGCGCGAGTTCGACATCCTCGGCGGGCGCGGCTTTCACCAGCTTTCTCGCCGTGCCTCGCCACGAGCGCGTCCACGTCTGCAACATCACCTGGTACGGCTGCCCCGCACCGACGCCCTTCAGCGTCCCACCGCTCCCCCTGTCACCACCGGCCGCACCTTCTTCAGCATGAGGTTCAGGAACTGGTCGGGGTGGCGGAAGGCCACGAAGTGGCCGGCGTCGCTGATGAGGGTTGTCCATGAGCAGGGTGGCGGGCGAGTTCGGGGTGTCGGCCATGGCGCTGTACCGCTACGTCCCCGGCAAGAGCGAGCTCGTCGAGCTGATGGTGGAAGAGGTGCTCGCCGAGGCCCCCGTCCTCTCGGGCGTGCCGGAGGCGGACTGGCGGGCGGCCGTGCGGGAGTGGAGCTGGCTGGACACGGCCCTCGCCGCCCTGGAGCCGACGGGACTGGGCGGCGCCCAGCGGCACCAGATCTTCCTGCTCCTCGTCGGTCACGTCCGCAATCTCGCCCAGCAGCGGCGTGACCAGGACGAGGAGCACGACCGGGAGTGGAACCGGCTCACCGGCGAACTGCTCGCCCGGCACGCCGACCGCTTCCCGGCCCTCACCAAGGCCGTCTCCGAGGGCGCCTTCGATCCGGCCGGTGTCGACCCGCTCGACTTCGGCCTGGACCGGATCCTCGACGGAGTCGATGCGCTCATAGCTGTACGGGAATGACCCCGCACGGTCGATTTGCCCCCGTGAACCGACCGTCCGTGGTCGATTACAGTGCTGGGCGTCGTACGTACGGGCGGTGCCGGGAGGAGGTCTGGATGGGTGCGACAACCGGTGCCGTCTGGGGCCGCGCCGAGCAGCAGGACTTCCGCAGCAGGGTGCGCGGCACCCTGCTCGGGGTGGCCGTCGGCGACGCGCTCGGCGGGCCCGCCGACGCGCTCGCCCTGGACGAGATCCGTTCCGTCCACGGCCCGGAGGGGCTGCTCGACCCGGCCTTCGGCCACGGCCGGCGCGGTACGGTCACGCACCACACCCAGCTCACCCTCTTCACGGTGGACGGGCTGATCCGCGCCCAGGTGCGCCGCGACACCGGCGCCTGGCACCCGCCGACCGATCTGCACCGCGCCTATCTGCGGTGGGCGGCCACGCAGCGGGACTGGGGGCCCGACGAGCGCCGCAAGGACGACGGGTGGCTGGCGCGGGAGGAGTGGCTGTACGCCCGGCGCGAGCCGACCCGGTCGCTGCTGGCCGGCTTCGGGGACGACACCATGGGCACGCTGGAGACCCCGAAGAACCCCGGTGAGCTGGGCCCGGAGGCCGTTGCCCGGTCCGCGCCCTTCGGCCTCCTGGTCGGCTGGGAGCCGCAACTCGTCGCCCAGCTCGCCGTGGAGTGCGCCGCACAGACCCACGGCCATCCCATCGCCTACCTCTCGGCGGGCGCGTACGCCGTCATCGTGCACGGCCTCGCCCGGGGCGAGAGCCTGGACGGCGCCGTGCAGCGGGCCCTCTCCCTGCTCGCCGCCCGCCCCGGCCACCAGCCGGTCTCCGACGCCCTCCAGCACGCGCTCGGCGCCGTACGGCAGGGCCTGCCCGGCCCGGCCCGGGTGGAGGAGCTGGCCGGCGACGGCACGGCGGACGGGCTGCTGGCCGCGTCCGTGTACTGCGCGCTGGTGGGCGAGGACGTACGGCACGGCCTGTGCCTCGCGGTGAACCAGAGCGGTCCCTCGGCGGCGGCCGGCACCCTCACCGGCGGCCTCCTCGGCGCCCTGCACGGCGAAACGGCCCTCCCGCCGGCCTGGCTGGCCGAACTGGAGGGCCGCCCCACGATCCTCGAACTCGCCGACGACTTCGCGATGGAGATGACCCAGGGCCCCGCTCTGCACGGCCCCGCCGGGTCGTCCCCGGGGTGGCTGGCCCGCTATCCGCGGGCGTGAGCCGCCTACGGCGCCCCCACCACGTCGTCCCCCGCCCCCGCGGGCACCGGTACCGCCGCCATCGCGTCGCCGTCCGAGTTGACCCGCTCGATGATCGCCAGGCGCTCGGGTGTGTCCTCCGGCTTCAGGTAGCCGATCAGGATGTAGAGGACCAGGGAGACCGCCAGCGGGATCGAGACCTGGTACTGGAGCGGGACTCCGCCGTCGACGTTCCAGTTGATGGGGTAGTTGACCAGCCAGAAGGCCAGCAGGCCCGCCGCCCAGCTGGTGAGGGCCGCGGTCGGGCCGGAGCGGCGGAACGTGCGGAGCAGGCCCAGCATCATCGGGATGGCGATCGGGCCCATGAGGCCGGCCACCCACTTGATGACGACCGTGATGATGTCCTTGAAGGCGGGGGAGTTGACCTGGGTCGCGACCGCCATGGAGAGGCCGAGGAAGACGACCGTGGTCACGCGGGCCGCGATCAGGCCCGAACGCTCGCCCCACGACCGTGCCTTCTCGGACAGCACCGGCGCCACGTCACGTGTGAACACCGCCGCGATCGCGTTGGCGTCGGAGGAGCACATGGCCATGGTGTGCGAGAAGAAGCCGACGATCACCAGGCCCAGCAGGCCGTGCGGCAGCAGCTGTTCGGTCATCAGGGCGTAGGAGTCCGAGCCGTCCGGCTTCCGGGCGTGGACGAGGAGCGGGGACATCCACATGGGGAAGAAGAGGACCACCGGCCACACCAGCCACAGCACCGAGGACAGCCGGGCCGAGCGCTCGGCCTCGTGGGCGCTGCCCGTCGCCATGTAGCGCTGGGCCTGGTTCAGCATGCCGCCGTTGTACTCGAAGAGCTTGATGAACAGGAACGCCAGGAGGAAGACCGTGCCGTAGGGGCCGACCAGCGGCTTGCCGTGGCCGTGCAGCGCGGGCTCGTCCCAGGCGCCGAAGAAGCCGATGTCCTTGTCGCTCAGCTTCAGCACGACCGCGACGAACATCGAGACGCCGGCCAGCAACTGGATGACGAACTGGCCGAGTTCGGTCAGCGCGTCCGCCCACAGGCCGCCGATCGTGCAGTAGACGGCGGTGATCGCGCCGGTGATGAGGATGCCCTGGTTCAGCGACACACCCGTGAACACCGACAACAGGGTCGCGATCGCAGCCCACTTGGCGCCCACGTCCACGATCTTCAGCAGCATGCCCGACCAGGCGAGCGCCTGTTGCGTCGGGAGGTTGTAACGGTTCTTCAGGTATTCCAGCGGGGAGGCCACATGGAGCCGGGAGCGCAGTCGGTTGATCCGCGGCGCGAACAGCTTCGAGCCGATGGCGATGCCGAGCGCGATCGGGAAGGACCAGGTGATGAAGGAGGTGACGCCGTAGGTGTAGGCGATCCCCGCGTATCCGGTGAACATCACCGCGCTGTAGCCCGACATGTGGTGCGAGATGCCGGAAAGCCACCAGGGCATCTTGCCGCCGGCCGTGAAGAAGTCGGAGACGTTGTCCACGCGCTTGTGCGACCAGACGCCGATCGCGACCATCACTCCGAAGTAGCCGATCAGCACGGCCCAGTCGAGACCGTTCATGTGTCCCCTTCCAGGGTTCGCAGCCAGGGTCAGGCATGTGAACTCTGGTTTCGAACATGGACGCACGGCAAGGAAGGGGAAGGTCAAGAGCGAGTAAAAATGTTCGTTGTAGTGACCTTCGTTCACCTACGTGAACAGTAAAACGACTCCTGCGCCACCTCAGCGCATCAGCTCACCGGCGTTGACCAGCAACGACTGCCCCGTGATGGACCTTGCCCGGTCCGAGGCCAGGAACACCGCCGCGTCCGCCACGTCCCCGTCCGTCGCAAGCTCCGGCAACGCCATCCGCTCCGTCAGCCGTCCCAGCACCTCCGCCTCCGGCACCGACTCGGTGTACGCGGTGAACTGGACGTAGGCCTGCACCGGAGGCCCCCACATCCAGCCCGGCAGCACCGTGTTGACCCGGATCCGGTACGGCCCCAGCTCCCGCGCCAGCGAGTACATCGCGCTGGTCAGCGCCCCCTTCGAGGCGGCGTACGCGGCCTGCTTCACCTGCGAGGGCGCGGCCACCGCCGACTGCGTCCCGATGAACACCACCGCGCCGCCGCCCGCCTTCAGCCCAGGCAGGCACGCCCGGGTCATCCGCAGCGTCCCCAGCAGGTTCACGTCGATGACCGACTGCCAGGTCGCGAAGTCCGCGTCCTCGACCCCGCCGAAGTGCGAGTCCCAGGCCGCCACGTGCACCACGGCGTGGAGCCCGCCGAAGCGCTCCCGGGCCAGCGCGGCCAGCGCCTCGCAACTCCCCTCGTCGGTGATGTCGGTCGCCCGGTACGCCGTGTGCCCGCCGTCCGGATCGATCTCGGCCGCGCTCTTGGCGAGGTTCGCCTCGGTGCGCGCCCCCAGCACCGCGTTCCCGCCGTCCCGTACCACGGCCGCGGCGACCTGGTGGCCGAGGCCGGCCCCGACCCCCGAGACGACGACGGTCTTGCCTGCGAGCAGCGACATGGCGGACCTCCAGCTGTCCTGGCTCTGGCGCATCATCTGACGGAGCGTCAGAGTATGGGCGAGCGCAGGAGGACGGAAGGGGAGCGTCATGTCGGAGGAGACCGGCACCCGCAGCGAGACGTACGCCGAACTGGCCGCCGTCGGCCCGTACGGCGTCCACCCCGGCCATGCCCTGATCACCATGGTCGAACCGCACCCCGGCCACGAGTACGCCTACAACCGCTGGTACGAGGACGACCACTACTACGCCGGGGCCATGGCCATGCCCTGGATGTACGCCGGCCGCCGCTGGGTCGCCACCCGCGACCTGCAACTGCTGCGCTACCCGGAGAAGTCGGCCGTCGCCCAGCCCGTCACCGCCGGCTGCTACATCTCCACGTACTGGATCACCGACGGCCGCTACGCCGACCACATGAAGTGGACCGTCGCGATCAACAGACGCCTCAACCGCGACGCCCGCGTCCACCACGACCGCACCCACGTCTTCACGGCCTTCCAGGACCACGAGACGACGGTGTACCGGGACGGCGCGGGGGGTCCGCGCGACTTCCACGCCCTCGACCATCCCTATGCGGGGCTGGTGGTGGAGGTGATCGACGCGGAGTCGGGGGAGCGGCGGGCCGAGCTGGCGGAGTGGCTGCGCACCCGCCATCTGCCCCGCCTCCTCGCGGGCTCCCCGTCCGCGATGGTGACGGTGTTCCGGCCCACGCCCCTGCCCGGGGACCGCATGACGTACGTGAAGCAGGTGGAGGGCGTCGACACCCGGCTGACCCTGCTGTGGTTCCTGGAGAAGGACCCGCGGGAGTGCTGGGAGGAGCACTTCACGGGGCTGGACGAGCAGGTGGGGGAGTCGGGCCTGGGCCGGGTCGAACTGGTGGCACCGTTCATCCCCACGATCCCGGGCACGGACACGTACGTCACGGAGCTGCGCGGCTGACCGGGACCGGCGGGCGGGTGGGGCAGCTCATTTCAGCTCGTCGGGGCATGGAGTGCCGCGCGGCAGCTGGTACGGCGCGGCCAAGTGGTACGTCCCGGCCCTGGGCGCGAGCAACATCGTCCACTTGTCCCCCTTGGAGTCCTCCGGCGACTCCATCAGGCACCCGTTGACGTTGTTGTACGTCAAGGCGCCGGACGCCTTCTGCGGCGGCTTCAGGCTCTTGCCCTGCCCGTCGACGATGCTCAGCCAGGGCGAGTACGGGATCTTGATCAGGATCCGCCCCGGCCTGCGCACCTCCAGCGTCATCTCGCCCTGCTCGGCCCGGTCCACCACCGCGTCGGGCTCGGCGAGCGGCGCCGGGTCGGTCACCCGGAACAGCTGCCAGTTGGCGTCGCCCCAGACCTGCTTCAGATACGGCATCCCGCGCTGCAGGAGCGCCCGCTCGCGCTGACCGCCGTCCCCGTCCGGGTTGTCCTTCGGCAGCACGACGAAGTGCACGGCCCAGCGCTGCAGCCACTCGTGGTAGTTCGCCGAGTTGAGGGTGTCGTCGTAGAAGAGCGGGTTGCGCTCCATGTCGGCCTGCCGGTTCCAGCCGCGGGCCAGGTTCACGTACGGCGCGAGCGCGGAGGCCTCGCGGTGGGAGCGCGCCGGGACAACCTCGACCCTCCCCTTCTCCGCGCCGACCTTCTGCAGCTGGTTGACCAGCGGGGCCAGTTCACGGGCCCAGGACGCGGCCGGGGTCGTGTGCACGATGTCGTCGACCGACTTGAAGCCTATCCAGCCGACGAAGCCCAGCAGCGCCAGCACGGTCGCGTACCACTTGCGCGAGCGGGGCACGGTGTAGGGCAGCGCGGCGACCAGCGTCGCACCCGCGAACAGCATCGGAAGCCGCGATATGTTCGAGCCGATCTGCGAGCTGATCAGCCACACCAGGACGACGCCGAGGCTGTAGACGGCGGCCGTCAGCCGCACGGTCTTCCACTCCGGGGGCACGAGGAACAGGCACAGCAGGCCGGACGCCAGGGGCAGTATCACCGAGCCGATCGTCATCGGCTGGGTGCCGGAGAACGGGAACAGCCAGGCCGAGGCCCCGACCACGACCGTCGGCGCCAGGCCCAGCGCATAGGCGCCCGGCCGCCGCTTCTGCAGGAACAGCCCGGCCGCGACCAGGCCCACGAACAGCCCCGCGACCGGGGAAGCCATCGTGGCGAGACCGGCCAGCGGGGCGGCGACCAGCGCCTTCGCCCAGCGTTTGTACCGCCACCGGTGCGGCCAGCAGAAGACGGCGGCGACCGCGCCCAGCGCGAACATCGTGCCGAGTCCGAAGGTCACCCGCCCGGACACCGCGTTGCACAGGAGCGCGAAGACCCCCGCGAGCGAGGCCCACAGCGGGTTCCGCACCGCCCGGCTGCGGATCAGCACCAGCGTCAGCAGGCCCGCCGACACCGTCCCGGCGAGCATCATCGTCGTACGCACGCCGAGGACCGACATCAGGTACGGGGACACCACGCTGTACGACACCGGGTGCATGCCCCCGTACCAGGCGAGGTTGTACGCCGAGTCCGGGTGCCGGCCGACGAACTCCGCCCAGGCGTCCTGGGCCGCGAGGTCGCCGCCGCTGTTCGCGAAGGTGAAGAACCAGATGATGTGCAGGGCGCCGGCGACGGCGGTCACGGACAGCACGGGGTGCAGCAGGAGCCGCCGGCGCAGGGGCTCGGCGGCGGCGAGGAGACGGGCGAGCGGGCCGGGGCGGGCCTCGGTCGGGACGTCGGTGCGGCCATCGGTACGGCCGTCCGTGTGGTCGTCGGCACGGCTGTGGGCACGGACGGCCGTGCGCGTGTCCGTACGGCTGCCCGCGCGGTCGTCGTGATGACCGTGCGTGTCAGCCGTGGACAGGCGTATTCGCGGGCCGGATCCCGGGTCCGGATCGGCGTCGTCGGCGCGTGTCGGCTCGGTTGTGGCCACCTGAAGGCACTCCCCGTGTCCCGTCTTCTGTTCTCGGCCGCTTTCCTCGGTGTTCGCGGCCGCTTCCCGTCCAGTTCGCGGCCCCGTCCCGTGACCGGCGAGCTGCCCCGATTCGTGACGCTAGCACGCACCCCGCCGCGGGGCTCCGTCGGCGGGGTGCGGCAGCGCTGAACCGGGGGGCGGGGGTCAGCCGAGACGGGTGAGCTTGTCCGTGAAGCCGGGTTCGGCCAGGTCCTTCTCCAGGGCCACCGGAACCTTAACCGCACCGGCCGAACCGTCACCCACGGTGAGCGTGCCGACCTGGGTTCCGGCCTTCGCGGTGTGCGGCACGACGCCGGCCGCGAAGGACAGCTTCACCTTCAGACCCGACCAGCCGGCCGCCGTGACGTCCTTCGTGGCCACGACCGGCGTACGGCCGCCGAGCCCGTCGTCGGCGTACCCGACGACATCGCCCTTCTTCAGGACCGTCGCCGACTTCAGAGCGCCCTGCGCGGCCCGGATCAGCTTGTCGCCCGCGTCCAGGACCCCGCTGATGATGGTGTTGTCGGAACCCCCCGCGGGCTGGCGCATCGCCGCACCGATGATGGTGCGCGTCTCACCGTCGACCTGCTGCTTCGCCGCGAAGACGAGGTTGCCGAGGGCGGAGGTGGTGGTGCCGGTCTTGATGCCGACGACGTTGTTGTAGCCGACCAGCCGGTTGTAGTTGTTGTGCTTGACGCCCTTGTAGTCGACGTACGACATCATCGCCGCGACCTCGCGGAAGGCGGGCTTCTCCATCGCCTTCTTGGCCAGCTTGACCTGGTCCACGGCCGTGCTGACCGTCGAGTCCGTCAGGCCCGAGGGGTCGGTGTAGGTGGTGTTGGTCATGCCGAGGTCCTTGGCGGCGGCGTTCATCTTCGTCACGAACGCCTTCTCCGAACCCGCGTCCCAGCGGGCGAGGAGCCGGGCCACGTTGTTGGCGGAGGGCAGGAGGATGGCCTCCAGGGCCTCACGCTCGGAGATCCGGTCGCCGGCCTTGACGGGGACGGTGGACTCCTGGCCCGCGTCCGACTGTTCCTCGGCGGGCTTGTCGATCGTGATCTTGGGGCCGTCCTCGCCGCTCCTGAGCGGGTGGTCCCGCAGGATGAGGTACGCGGTCATCACCTTCGCGAGGCTGGCGATCGGTACGGGCTTCTGCGCGCCGGAGGAGCCGAAGGAGCCGATGCCCTGGACGTCGAGGGCGGCCTGGCCGGCGCTGGGCCAGGGGATGTCCGCCTTGGCGCCCTCGAAGGTGTAGGTGTCCTGCGCGGTGAGGTCGAGGGTGGGCTGGGGGAGGGGGCGGAAGTTCTGCACGACCGCGAGGACGATCGCCAGCAGAAGGACCAGGGGGGTCCAGATCTTGACCCGGCGCAGGAGCGTGCGGACCGGGGTCTCCGGGGGCGGAGGCGTGTTCGTCAGCTCCGCCAGCAGGTCCAGCGGGGGCTTCGGCGGGAGGGGCTGCTGGGTGGTGCGCTCCGGGCCCACCTGGGGGACGGAAGTCGTGACATCGGGCTTCAGCGCGACGAACTTGCTGGTCCGCTCGGCCTCGGGCTCGGCGGGCCTGGGCTTGGAGCCGAGCTTGAGCATGGTCGTCGGCTGATCGACCTCGGGCTTCTTCGGGCGTACGGCCTTGAAGACGGTGGTGGGCTGATCGACACCCTTCGCCTCGGCGTCCGGGGTGTCCTCGGCGGCGCCCTTCGCTTCGGCTGTGCCTTCGGCGTCGGTCTCGTCCGGCTTCCCGTCCTCGGCCGCGGGTGACTCCTGGGAGTCGTCCGCGCCGTCGCCGGCCACCGGGGCGTCCTCGGCGGCGGCCTTCGCGTCCGCGTCCTCGTCGGCTTCCGGCTCCGAGTCCGTGTTCGGCTCAGGCTCCGATTCCGCCTCCGACTTCGCGGCGGCGTCCTTTTCCGACTCCTGCCCGGGCTCCGACTGCGGCTCCGACCCGGAAGTCGACTTCGACTCGGGCTTTGCGTCCGCGTCCTCGTCGGTCTCCCGGTCCGTCTCCGACTTCGCGTCGGCGTCCGCGTCCGGCTCAGTCTTCGGCTCGGTCTTCGCGTCCGTCTTCGCGGCCGAGTCGGTCTCGTCCTCGGCCTCGGTCTTCGCCTCCTCGGACTCCTCCGGCTCGGCGTCCCGGGCGGCCCCGGCGTCCTCGACGTCGGTCTCGTTCCCGGAGTCGGCCTCGTCCTCGGCGTCTTCGGGCTCCTCCAACGCCTTTGCAGTCGCGTCGGCTTCGGTCTCGGGCTTCTTCGGGCCGCCGGCCGAGCGGATCCATGCCGAGACGGCCTCGCGCAGATCGGCGTCCTCGTCCTTGGCGGGAGCCTCGGGCTCGGGGGACGCGGGCTCGGAGTGCTCGGAGGACTCGGGCTCGGGAGTCTCGGGAACGGTCGCGGCCTTCACGTCCCGGAACGAGAGAACCTTCGTCGCGGTGTCCGCCGTGCCGCCCGAGGAATCCTTTTCGCGGGATACCGCGAGGCGCGGATCACGAGCCGCGGGAACCGTACCCCCGCTCCCCGACGTCGGTTCCGCCGACGACTCGTTCTGCTTCGACCTGTCGGGGGACTCGCCCGCCACCGGTGCCTCCTCCATGCGCCGCACGCCCACTCGCGCGCCCTGTCCGAACCATGTACCAGTGTCCTGTGTGAGGGCTTGGCCCCTGTGGTAGACGAGAACGACATACCTACCGGTTCCCTCACGAACCGGTCACGCACTCTCGACAGACCAATGTGAGAGGGGTCACCCTGTCATTCATCCACGCGGGGAGGCATGGATGGGCAGGAGCCGCAGAACAATTCCGGAGGAGCTTCTGCTGCTGGCGTTGGACCCGGCCACGGGTACCACCGCACAGCCGCAGTCGCTCGACCTCGGTCTGGCCGGAGCACAGCTAGTGGAGCTGGCGCTGGCCGGACGGATAGCCCCAGACGGGGATCGTATCGCCGTGGTCGTACCACGGCCGACAGGAGATCCGACTCTGGACTGCGCGTTGGAGTTGCTGCGAAGGCGCGGCGCTCCGGTACGTGCTGTCCACTGGATCGGCGGGCCCCGTCTCGGGCTCCGCCAGGTCTACCTCTCGCATCTGGAGCGGTGCGGCATGGTCGCCGCCGTACCGGGCCAGATGTGCGGGGTGTTGCCGACGACGCGGTACCAGGCGACGGACACCGCCATCAGCCGGGAGATCCGAGCCCGGCTGGATTCCGCGATCCGCACCGGCGTACCGCCGGACCCGCGGACCGCGGCGCTCGCCGCCCTGGCCCACGCCGTCGGACTCGGCAAGCACCTGTATCCGGGCAACGAGGGCCGCTCCTCGCGTTCCCGGCTGCGGGACCTGATCCGGCACGACCCCATGGGCGGGCTGGTCGCGCATGCCGTGATGGACGTGCAGAACGGCGCGGCGACCCAGCCACGGCGCGGTCCGGCCGCGGCCGGCCGCCAGGCGGGTCCCGGATCCCGGACCGCGGCGGAACCCGCACGCGGGGTTCCGATGCAGCCGCGGCACGGGTCCATGGCACGCGCCGTGGCCCACTGAGCCGCACCGCCGGTCCCCAAGGCCCGGTACGGGAGCCGCTGGTTCGAGCGGGGCGGTGAGACCCCTGTGGTCCCACCGCCCCGCTCGACCGCGTCCGGAACCGTAAATCCGTGCCCGAACCGACGCGTACGCGCTGCATATCCACCGTTTGCCAGCGGTAGAAAGCACCTTGGTGGCAGTCTGCTCAACAGCAGATACGCAAAGTGTCAGGTAACAGGCAGGCAGCCGGAGGTGCACGTCCCGTGGCGTCCAGTGTCAATCCCACCGTCAGGCGACGCCGCCTGGGCCAGGAGCTGCGCAGGCTCCGTGAGCTCAAGGGCATGACGGCCGAAGAGGTGGCGGAGCGGCTGCTCGTGTCGCAGTCGAAGATCAGTCGGCTGGAGAACGGCCGCCGGAGCATCAGTCAGCGCGACGTGCGCGACCTCTGCGGGGTGTACGAGGTCGAGGACCAGCGGATCGTCGACTCGCTGATGGAGATGGCCCGGGACTCGCGGCAGCAGGGCTGGTGGCACACGTTCGGGGACATCCCGTACAGCGTGTACATCGGCCTGGAGACCGACGCGGAGTCGCTGCGGGTGTACGAACCCCAGCTGGTGACGGGTCTGCTGCAGACCCGTGCCTACGCGGAGGCCCTGGTGCAGGGCGCGCTGCCGGAGACCTCGACGGCGGAGATCGAGAAGCGCGTGCAGGTGCGCATGCGCCGACAGGAACGTATCACCGCCGACACCAACACCCTGCGGCTGTGGGTGGTGCTGGACGAGGCGGCGCTGCGCCGGGTCGTGGGCAGCAGGCTGGTGATGCGGGAGCAGTTGGAGCACCTGATCGAGATGTCCCAGCTGCCGCACGTCACCGTGCAGGTGCTGCCCTTCGAGGTGGGCGCCCACCCGGGGCTCAACGGGCAGTACGCGATCCTGGAGTTCACCGACGCGGCCGACTCGAGCGTGGTCTACCTCGAGGGCGTCACCAGCGACCTGTACCTGGAGAAGGCGCAGGACGTGCAGAAGTACGCCGTGATGTACGAGCATCTGCGGGCACAGTCCCTCAATGTGGAGCAATCCCGGCAATACATCTCGGACGTAGCCAAAACCTACGCCGACTGAGGCCCGCTCCACAGGAAGTGCCGGATCGTACACCGTTGTTCCGCTCCAGCGGAAGGCTCACTTGGAATATGCCATCCGCTTGAGTGAACGAATACTCCAGCAAGGGCGGTTGCCCGGTAGCGTCGATCACGCCAATCAGACACCAAGGTTGGCGTGAACCGCACCACCAGCAACTCGCAACAGGAGTGGACATGGCACTGATTCAGGGCGCTTCGGAGACGTGGATGAAGTCTTCCTATTCCGCGGGCAACGGCGCCTGCGTCGAGGTCAAGTCGCCCACCACCGCGGAACTCGCCGTTCGCGACTCCAAGGTCCACGAGGGCCCGATCCTCGCCTTCCCCGCCGACGCGTGGAACGCCTTCGTGGCTTCGGTCAAGGCGTAGGGGGCCTTCCCTGGCCCTCCCGCGTAGACACGTCCGACGACAACTGCACAAGCACCACCCCAGAGCCCTCTCGACCAGTCGCCGTCCTAGCCGAGAGGGCTCGGCTTCCTCTCCGCCGGCCGATCAGGCCAGCTGGCCCTCGATCGCCGCGACGAGTTCGGCGGACTCCGGCTCGGTCTGCGGGGAGAAGCGCGCGACGACCCGACCGTCCCGGCCGATCAGGAACTTCTCGAAGTTCCAGCGGATGTCCCCGCTGTGCCCCTCGGGGTCCGCGAAGCCCACCAGACGCTCGTACAGCGCGTGCCGGCCCTCCCCGTTCACCTCGACCTTCTCGGTCAGCGGGAAGGTCACGCCGTACGTCGCCGAGCAGAACTCGGCGATCTCCTCGGCGGTGCCGGGCTCCTGCCCGAGGAACTGGTTGCAGGGCACCCCGAGCACGGTGAAGCCCCGCTCGGCGTACCGCTCCTGCAGCCGCTCGAGCCCGGTGTACTGCGGGGTCAGGCCGCACTTGGAGGCCACGTTCACGATGAGCACGGTCTTGCCGGCGTAACCCGGCAGGTTGGCGGAGCCGCCCTGGAGGGCCCCGATCTCGACGTCCAGCGCGGAGCCGTTGTGGTCAGTAGTGGTCATGAGCGGATGCTAGCCCCGCCGGGTCACGGGTCCCTCGTCCGGCCTCGACGAGCACCTGCCCCGCGGCCGTCCGGGTGTACAGCACCGACCGCCCCGCCCGGCACCGCTCCACCAGCCCGGACTCCCGCAGCACCTTCAGATGCCGCCCCACCGAGCCCAGCCCCTGCCCGGTCACGGCTGTCAGCTGGGTGGTGCTCAGCGGGGAGGCGAGCAGCATCAGCACAGCCGCCCGGCCCGGCCCGAGCAGCGCGCTCAGCCCGGCCGGCAACGCCCGGCCGCCGTCCCCGGCGAGCGGACCGGTGCAGGGATAGATCACGGCGTACCGCTCCCGCTCCTCCCAGGCCACCCACCCCACCCGCTGCGGCGTCACCGGCACGAAGACCAGCTCGGCGCCCGAGATCTCGCGCGGCGGATACTCGTGCGCGTTCACCTGGAACCGGTTGTCCCCCAGCCACCGCGTCCCGCCCGGCCGCAACGAGTCCAGCACGCTCACCCAGCCGCCCCGGCTCACCTGCGCGGTCCGCGCCACGACGTCCGCCTCCAGCGACCGCCGGCGCCGCTCCCAGTACGGCCGCACGGTCGCCTCCCACACCCACTCCAGCAGCGCGGCCGCCCGTTCCGGCAGGTCGTCCCGGTCCAGTACGGCGGGCAGCGGGCCGGCGAGGGAGAGCCGCAGATGGGCACGGGCGTCGTCGGGCCGGGTGGCGCGCACGCGGGCGATCTCGTCGGCGAAGCCCTCCCCGTCCCGGGGCGTTGGCGTGAGAAAGTCCGCGATCCAATTCCTGCCCAGCCCCGCCCGCACCAGCCGCGCCGTCACCGGGTCGGCTTCCAGCAACGCCCGGTAGCCGGGCAGATGGGTGCGCAGCCACTGCCGCTCACCGTGGTGCGAGCCCGCGCCCGCGTGCAGCAGCTTCAGGCTCGCGAAGGTCTCGGCGAGCGGGGAGAGGACGAACCGGCTGCGGGCCAGCGTGTCCGCGTTGAGCTGCCACCATCCCACGGGCCCTTTCCCCCTCCTCGTACCACCTGTCGCCGCGTGCCACCTTTCGCGTGACCGCGAAACAATAACGAGGCCCGCCCGGACCGGCCGAGACTCCGGGGCATGCCCAGCTACCGATCCCTGCTCCGCACCCCGGAGTTCACCCCGCTGTTCCTCGGTGCCGCCGCCCAGACCGCCGCCCAGACCGTCGGCGGACTCGCCCTCGGCACGCTCGTGTACCGGGCGACCGGCTCCCCGCTGCTGTCGGCGGTGAGCATGTTCGGCCCGTCGCTCGCCCAGGTGCTGGGCGCGACCTTCCTGCTCTCCGGCGCCGACCGCCTGCCCCCGCGGACCGCCCTGTCCGCGATCGCGCTGACCTTCGCGGCCGGTACGGCGGTCCAGGCGCTGCCCGGCCTCCCGACCGGCGCGCTCTTCGCGGTCGTACTGCTGCTGGGCCTGGTCGCCTCGCTGGGCGGCGGGATCCGCTGGGGCCTGCTGAACGAGATCCTCGCCAAGGACGGCTATCTGCCCGGGCGTTCGCTGTTCAACATGATGAGCGGGCTGATGCAGATCACCGGCTACGCCACCGGCGGCGCCCTGCTGACCGCGCTGTCCCCGCGTACCTGCCTGCTGCTGTCCTCGGCCCTGTACCTGACGGCCGCGCTGGTCCTGCGTCTGGGCCTGACCGCGCGCCCGCCCCGGGCCGCGGGACGCCCCTCACCGGCGGCGACCTGGCGCACCAACGCCCTGCTGTGGTCGGCCCGCCCGCGCCGCCTCACCTACCTGGGCCTGTGGCTGCCCAACGGCCTGGTCGTCGGCTGCGAGTCGCTGTACGTGTCGTACGCTCCCGACGCGGCCGGCACGCTCTTCGCGTGCGGGGCGCTGGGCATGTTCGCCGGGGACGTCACGGTCGGCCGGCTGCTCCCGCCCGCCGTGCGCTCCCGCCTGGCCACGCCGTTGTTGCTGCTGCTGGCGACGCCGTACCTGCTCTTCTTCGCCCGGCCGTCGCTGCCCCTGGCGGCGGTGTGTGTGACGCTGGCCTCTGCGGGGTTCGGCGCGAGCCTGGTCCAGCAGGAACGGCTCATGACGCTGACGCCGGACGAACTCGCCGGTCATGCCCTGGGGTTGCACTCGGCGGGCATGCTGACCCTGCAGGGCGTGAGCGCGGCGCTGGCGGGAGCAGTGGCCCAACTCGCCACCCCAGCCTGGGCGATCACCGCCATGGCGGCGGCCTCGGTGTCCGTCACCCTCGCGCTGGCTACGGCTGCTCGGCGCTCTCCTGCGGCTGCTGAACCGGCACCTTCTTCGCGGTGAGGTCGGTGCCCATCTGCTGTGCGGCCCGGTCGAAGTACCGCAGCAGCTCGACCGGGAACGGCATCACGAGCGTGGAGTTCTTCTCGGCGGCGACCTCTACGACGGTCTGCAGGAGGCGCAGCTGCATGGCCTCGGGGGTGTCCGACATGATCCGGGAGGCGTTGGCGAGTTGCTGCGCGGCCTGGAACTCACCGTCGGCGGTGATGACCCGGGCCCGCCGCTCCCGCTCGGCCTCGGCCTGCCGCGACATGGACCGCTTCAGCGACTCGGGGAGCTGTACGTCCTTGATCTCGACGCGGTCGATGTGAATGCCCCACCCGGCGGCCGGGCTGTCGATCATCAGGGCCAGTCCCTCGTGCAGCCGCTCCCGGTCGCTCAGCAGATCGTCCAGGTCGCTCTTGCCGATGATGGAGCGCAGCGAGGACTGGGCGACCTGCCCGACGGCGAAGACGTAGTCCTGCACCTCGATGGCCGCCCGTTGCGGGTCGGTGACCCGGAAGTAGACGACGGCGTCCACCTTCACGGACACGTTGTCCTTGGTGATGCCCTCCTGGGTGGGCACCGGCATGGTCACAATCTGCACGTTCACCTTGCGCATCCGGTCGGCGAACGGGATGAGGAAGGTGATCCCGGGCTGCCGGTGGCCCGGCAGGGCCTTGCCCCAGCGGAACACCACCCCGCGCTCCACCTGGTTGACGACCCGCATGCCGCTCTTCAGCACGAGCAGCGCCAGCAGGACCACGACCACGACTGCGACGACGGTGCCTTCCATGGCACTCCATTCTCCGACGCGACTACCGCTCTGTCCGGACGTCCTGATCCGGACAATGAGGAGGACACTCCGGCAGGGCACACCGGATGCGCGGCGGGCGTCAGGGAAACGTAAAGAAACCGCGACACGGGAGGGCGGCCAGGGCACACTTTCGGCCACACCGGTGAGGACGGACAGGGTCACGAGGGCGGGGATGTACATGTCGCTGTCGCTTGCGGCGGCCCAGCGGGCCATGGACGAGCACCCGACGGCACACCCGTTCCACCTGCTCGCCTGGGGCGTGTTCGCGACCGCGATCGGCCCGGCCCTGCTGACCGACTTTCGCGGCGCGGCCACCCGTCTGACGGCGCTGCAGCAGCAGCGGTCCACGGTCCGGCGGCCCCCCGCCACCGGCCGGTCCGTCCGCGCGGCGCGCCTGGTGGGCGGCGTGCTCACCGTGGCGGGCCTGCCGATCCTGGTACTGGGGATGGTCGAGCTGACCCGGCAGGGCCCGGGCGGTGTCCTGGAGCGGCACGGCACACTGCCCCTCCCGCTGACCGTGTGCATCCTGCTGGCCATGGTGTTCGCCGCCGCCCAGCACTGGCGGCGCAAGGGCATGCTGCGCACGGCCTGGCAGACCGGCAGCCCCCTGGCCAGAACAGCCTGCCTGGCACTGACCGTCGCCGCCGGCGCCTTCATCGCGGCGGCATGCCTCGGCTACACCGTCCTGGGCGTCCTGTGCTGGGCGGCCGGCGGACCCGCCGCGGTGGTACTGCTGACGGGTACGGCCGCACGGGAGCGGTAGCGGCCGCGTCGGGGTTCCCGCCCCGCAGGCTCACCCGGACGGTGTGAGGAAGCCGGCCCCCGCCAGGCGCACTGTGGACGCAGGACGCCGTCCGGACGCAGGTCCGGGAGGCAGACGAAGGGAACACGCAGATGAGCCTCGCGTACGACTATCCCCTGCTGAGCGCCTTCTGGACCATGCTGTGGTTCTTCCTGTGGGTCATGTGGTTCTTCCTGCTCTTCAAGATCGTCTTCGACGTCTTCCGTGACGACTCGCTGAGCGGCTGGGGCAAGGCCGGCTGGCTGGTGTTCGTGGTCGTGGTGCCGTTCCTCGGCGTCCTCGTCTACCTGATCGCCCGCGGCAAGGACATGGGGCGCCGTGACGTGGAACAGGCCCGGGCGCAGCGACAGGTGTTCGACTCCTACGTCCGTGAGACGGCCGGCAGCCGTCCCAGCAGCACCGACGAACTCGTCAAGCTCTCCGAGATGCGAGCGCGCGGCGACATCACGCAGGAGGAGTTCCAGAGGGCGAAGAACCTGGTCCTGACCGACAGCGCTCCCGTGGACCGGTCCGCCCAGAGCCACCACGTCTGACACCTCGAGGCCGGGACACCACCACGACGCAGTGGGTGTCACTGAACGTCAGTGGACGGCCGAAAGGCCCCGGACAGGATCTGTCCGGGGCCTTTCGCCCAGTGTCCGAGCGCGCCTCGCAGAGGCCGCCGCACCTAGTCGATGTCCACCGGACCCTCGTTGGACTTCTTCTCCTTGCTGCCGGGCAGCTGGAGCAGGCCGTTGCCCTGGCCCTCCTCGGGGCGGTGACCGTCGGAGCCCTGGCCGCCCAGGTTCTGCCGGACCGAGTCGAGGATCGTCAGGCCCTGGGACACCAGGCCGGCGGCGATCTCGCCGAGCCCGTCCGCGCCGTTGAGGACGTTGACATTGGCGCCGGCGAGGCCGCCGGCGGCCTCCTTGACGATCTGCGGGAGCTGGTCGATCAGCATGCGGTCGAGCGCGACACGGTCGTGCGAGGCCGCCGCCTCCGCCTGGATCTTCATCCGCTGCGCCTCGGCGGCCGCGAGGATCCTGACCCGCTCGGCCTCGGCCTCGGCGGGCTTCACGACCTCGGCCACCAGCTGCTGCTGGCGCAGCTTGGCCTGGCGCTGGGCCAGCTCCGTCTGGGCGGCGAGCACCTCCTGCTGGGCGTGTGCCTGCGCCAGCGGTCCGGCCTGCGAGGAGTGCGCCTGCGCCCGGTCCACCTCGGCCGAGTACTCCGCCTTGACGACGGCGGTCTGCCGGGCGTACTCGGCCTGCTTGCGGGCCGCCGCCTGCTCCGCCTCGACCGCGGCCTGGGTGGCCTGCGCCTGGGCGATCTGCGCCTGCCGCTGGATCGCCGCCTTGTGCGGCGCGGACATCGCGTCGATGTAGCCGGTGTCGCCGTCGTCGATCGACTGGATCTGCAGCGAGTCGACGATCAGGCCGATCTTCGCCATCTCCGTCTTCGAGGTGTCCAGGACCTCCGCGGCGAGCTTCTGGCGCTCGGTGACGATCTCCTCGACCGTCATCGAGCCGATGATGGCCCGCAGGTGGCCGGCGAAGATGCGACCGGTCAGCACCGACATCTGCTCCTGGTCGGAGAGGAACCGCTGACCCGCGTTGATGATGCTCTCGTGGTCGTTGCCGACCTTGAATGCGATGACCGCGCGGACGTGCAGCGAGATGCCCTGCCTGGTCACACAGGTCTCGGTGACCTCGGACTCGCACATCGACAGGGTGAGGAAGCGGACCTTGCGGAAGACCGGCAGCACGAACTTGCCGTGCCCCGTCACCACTCGGAACGGCGCGCCCCCCAGTCCCCGCCTGCCCCCCGAGATCAACATCGCCTCGTCGGGAGCGGGGACGCGGTATCCGAACATGCTTGCAACTCCTCAGCCGGCGTCGGCGGTGTCGCCGCCGAGCGCGTCCAATGGATCCACCCACTCGATGACGCCGACCTCGCGGCATCCACGTGATTCGATCACGAGCACCGTCGCGCCCGCGGGCAGGGGCTCCTCCGACCAGGCGAGGAAGGTCTCGGAGCCGCCTCTGACCCGCACCAGGACCTCGCCGGGGCCCGCGGATCCGCGGGTTCCGATGAGTACCTTCCCCGTGCAGCCGATCACGGCCTCGTCCTGCGGCATCACCGGCCGTCCTCCTACTTCCGACCCCAGGATTCCGACGATAGACCCAGTCGGGCCGGGACCCAACGGCCAGGGTGCCCCCGGCAGGATCCGAACCCGCGGGCTCGGGCCGGACGCGTACGCAAAGGGAAACGTTCGCCCGTCCGGGTCGCGACCGGGATGACGAGGAATGCCGACCGGCCGCCGATCCCACCCGCCACTCGACGGAGCGGCTAGGGTGCGAAGCGGCGCCCGGGCAGTGGCCGGTCCGCCGGGCGCGCCCGGAATGGAGAGCAGCGTGACATCCTCGTCCCCGGCCCGAAGCGGGATCCGGATCGCACCCCTTCTGCTGGCGACGATGGGCACCGTTGCCTTCGTCGCCGGATGCTCCGCGGAGGCTCGCACCACGGCAGAGACCGAGGGAACCGCGCAAGGCAGCCCGTTGCTCGCCGAGGTCGCCCGGCAGATCGCCCTGCCGGCGAAGACCTGGACGGCGTCGGGCACCCACACGGCCAAGGGCTATACGACCAAGGCGGCCAGGACCGTCGACGTCGAGGGAATGAAGGCCGACTGCGTCAACATCAACCTCAACAAGAAGCTGGCCGCCGACTTCCGCAGCGACGTGTTCGGTCCCGGCGTGAAGGGCTTCTTCCACAAGTGCCAGAAGGTCCGCCCGGACACCAACCAGTACTGGTTCACCATCAGTTCCGCGGACCGCACCCAGATCGGCAGACTCTGCGATCCGACCACCAGGTACCCGATCGTCTACGACGGCCAGCACCACACCTACTGGATCGACGAGCCGTTCAGGTGCACCACCCGGGTCGGCCCCTCGTAGGACGTCGGCCGGCGGGGTCGCTCAGTGGCAGGTGAACGCCTTCTTGGCGAGGCCGGTGCTCAATGTGCAGGTCTGACCGCGCACCGTACCGTCCGTCCGGTGGAAGGTCAGATCCCAGGTCCCGTTGTTGCGGTCAAGCTCCCCGTACCCGAAGACCGGCGTGCGGTCCGGAGGGTTCGCGGTGGGGTTCTGTTCCTGGGTGAGTGACGTGTGGACGGGCTGCGGCGGTGTGCCGACCGGTTGGCCCACGACGTTGCCGTCGACCGGGCCGAGGTCGTCCAGCGCCGCGCCCGAGGAGCCCACGGTCAGCTGGGGCGGGCGGAGGGTGTTGAAGTCGAGCATCTGGTAGAGGTGGACGTGCCCCGACAGCACCAGGCGCACATTGCTCGCCAGCCTGTGCAGGCTGGTGTTGGCCACGGCCGCGTCGAGGACGTGAGTCGCCCATTCCACCGAGCCCTGAGCTTGACCGGCTTCCTTCACCATCCAGACCGGTTTGTGCGTGAGCACGAAGAAGTCCTCGGAAGGACTCTGCTGCGCAGCGTGGTTCACGGCGTCGAATTGCTGGGCGAAGGTGGTCACCTGCGGCGGCGGCGGTGTCGCTGTGTCGTTGGCGAACGAGGAGTCCACGGAGACGATGTTCAGGATCCCCGCGCGGATCGTCGCGGGCGGAGGGTAGGTCACGCACGATCCGTCGCTGCGGAGTACGTCGGCGAGGTAGCGGAACCACGCGCCGCCGAAGCTCCCTGTCGGATGGGTGCACTCTTCGTGGTTGCCACGGGTCAACGCGACGGGAGCCGCGGCCAGTAGCGCTTCGGCGGGCCTGAAGAAGTCGGCCACGACACAGGCCCAGCCGGCTGCATCCGTGCGAACCGTGCAGCCCGGATTCCTGGCCTTGTCGTCCGCCCTGCCGGGGTTGTCGCGGTAGAGATAGTCGCCGGTGTGGATCACGAGATCCGGCGTGCCCTGGGCGATCTTGTTCGCGATCGGCTCGAAGGGCCAGGCGGTCGCGCAGTGCTGCGCCGGGGCTGGCGTGTCCGGGAGGTCGCAGCCGGTGTCGCCGATGACGTCGATCGTGCGGGGGCGTGTGGTCGCGGTCCACTTCGGCAAGGGCAGGTCGCCCTTGGGATGGAGCGTGGCCGCGTTGACCGTCGTGGACACGAAGTGCGCGCCGGACGCCCCGAGGGGCAGTGGCGTCTGGTCACTCAACTCGCAGACGGTGGTGGGGAACTGGGACGTCGAGGGGGTGCTCACCCGCCGCAGGTGGACCGTCGTCTGCGTCCCGGCAGCGGTGTATTGCAGGGTGGGACACGTCTGGCTCGTGTCGGTGGACACGTAACGGATCTTGGTGCCGTGGCTGGTCAGTTGGGTCCACGCCCAGGCCTCACCGTTGGCTCCCGCCCCGGGGGGAGGGGTCGGACTGGGGGTGGGCGTCTGCCCGTATGGCGGTGGGTGCCCGGGTGGGGGCGTCTGCCCGGGCGCAGGTGCCCCTGCGCTGTCGGGCACCCGTGCGGGAGTGGCCGTGGCCGAGACCGCGGTGGCCAGCACGCCGGCCACGGCGAGGGCGACGATCCGATGCATCATGTTCTGGTTCCTCCGTCGGAGAGCCCCGGGCACCGGCACGTCCCATCGCCGAGGGCCACACCGGGAATCGTCACCGACGCCATCACCCTGCGCACCAGCACGAGGACAAACGGGTTAGGCCGGGTGCTCCAAGGGGCCTCCACCTACCAACTCGGCAGGTGAGACCCCTTGGAGTCCGTGTCCTTGAGCTCGTGCCCCGGCAGGATTCGAACCCGCGGCACCCGCTTCAGCAGCGCATGTCAGACACGTGGTCGCGGGGAGGGTGACAGTGCGGTGCGGGCGGCGGAGAGGACCTGCTCGGACAGTGGGGAGTCCCTGGTGGCGCGGGCGAGGAGAAGGGCGCCGAGCATGGTGCACAGCCGGGCGATGCCGTCCTCGTCGTCGGTGGCGAGCCACTGGGTGAAGTCCTGCACCCCTTCGGCGTAGGTGCGGTGAGCCCCGTGGTCGCCACTGTCCCGGGCCATGTCGGTGGCGAGCGCGGCGACGGGGCAGCCCGAGGCGGGGTCGTCCCGGTGCCGGGCGGACAGGTACCCGTCGATCAGGGCCTGCTGGGCCTCGGCACGGTGCCCCTCGTGCTCTTCGAGCGTGGTGGCGTGGTGCTCGGCCAGTTCGCCGAACGCGTGGGTGACCGCCTCGTCGATCAGAGCCTCTTTGGAGGCGAACTGCTTGTAGAAGCCGCCGTGCGTCAGGCCGGCCGCCTTCATCAGATCCGCGACGCTCACGCCCGTGCCCTGCTCGCGGAACAGCTGCGAGGCCCGCTCCACGACCCGCCGGCGGTTCGCCTGTGCCTGCGCCTGTGAGACGCGACCCATGGGGCACCTCCCTTTTGGATGTCGGACAACATCTATCGTACGGTCTATTTAGATTATCTACATCATCTATTTGAGGCGCCCCTCCCCTCATCCGAGGACGCGCCCCTTTACTGGAGACACTTCATGGCCACTCGCCTCGGCCCGGCCGCCGAAGCCGACCTGACCACCGCCGCCACCTCCTCATCCGTGCCACCGGTCCGGCTCTGGCTCCAGCCGACCGTGATCGCCCTGGTCGTCGTGGCGGCCTTCGTCGGCTGCTACGTCGGTCTGCAGCGCGACCCCCAGCCGCACAGGGTGCTGGTGGCTGTCGCCGGGCAGGAGCTCTCGGGCGAGGTGCGCCAGGTTCTCGGTGACGGCGTCGATGTCCATCCCGTCGCCGACGCCGCCATGGGGCGCGCCGAGGTGGAGCGCCGCGATGTCGTGGCCGCGCTCAGCGGCCGTGCGGACTCCGGCCGGTTGCGCCTGGACGTCGGCGGGGCCAACGGGCAGTCGACGACGACGGCCGTCAAGACCCTGATCGGCGCCTATGCCCACGGGTCGGGCCGGCGCCTGACCACGGTGGACGTCGTGCCGTTCGCCCGTTTCGACTCCCGTGGACTGGCCGGGTTCTACATGGCGTTCGGCGTCACCCTGGCCGGCTTCGTCCTCGCCCAGAACGCCCTCGGCCTCGCGAACCATCTGCATCTGCGCCACCGGTTCCGGCTGCTGTCAGGCGTCTCCGTGGCCATCGGCATCGTCGCCACCGTCATCGCCGGACCCGTCCTCGGGGCGGTGCCCGCGCCGGTGATGCCGCTGGCCTTCGCCCTGACCCTGCTTGCCGCGGCAGCCGCGTTCACCACCAAGCTGCTGGGCACCTACCTCGGCCCGGTCGGCGTGCCCGTCGCCACCCTTCTGCTGCTCACCGTCGGCAACTCCACCAGCGGAGCCACCATCGGCCCGGACCTCCTGCCCTCCGCCGCTCGCACCGTCTCCGCCCTGCTGCCGCCGGGCGCGGCCGTCCGCGCCGTGACCGACCTGAGCTACTTCCACGGCGCGCAGGCGGTGCAGCCATTGACCACCCTCGCGCTGTGGGCGGGGACAGCCGCCCTCCTGGTGAGCCTGCGCCCCCACCTGAGGCGGCGACGCACGCGGGTGACCACCTGACACGGTCAGAGCAGGCGGATGGACAGCGCACCCCTGGTCCGCCATGCTGCCCTGGCGATGAGGGGCCACTGTCGGCCGCATCGTGTGAGGGGCGGGGACTGATGGAGCAATCGCAGGTCACAGCTGTGCCGCAGGAGCGCATCCGGTACCGGTTGACGCGTCCTCAACGCCTGCTGCCCGTGCTGCCCGGCTTCACCGTCATGGCCTCCCAGGCCTTGCTCTGGCTGGACAGGGGGCCGTCCGGTCCCGCACTGGTCGCAGGACTGCTCATATGGAGTGTCCTGCTGCCCGTGGCGCTGATCACCTCGCGGGCCTTCGGTGTCACGCTCACGCCATCGGCGGCCGTCGTGCACAACCTCCGCCGCCGGACCATCCCGTGGTCGAACGTCCAAGCCGTCCAGATCGAGTCTCTCTTCGGAAGCCGGACCGTCGTGATCTACGAAGCGGGCGGCCGCCGTACCCGCCTGCGGGCGCCGATCACCGGGTTCCTCAGCTGGGACCGCGGTTTCGAGGAGAAGTTCCACACCATCGGCAGGTGGTGGCTGCATCACCGCGGCCCGGACTGGGCTCCTGTCCCGCCGCCGGGGGTGCACTGGGGTGGCCCACCGGCGTCCGACGGGAGCCCTTACGCCCCTCCCGCGTAGTCGGCGCGAGCGATCGTCCGGTGAGGTCCGGCGCCGATCGCCGCCGGCCGCGCTTGCGGTCCGGGTCAGACCACCGGCGGTCCCGCTTCGATGCGGCGCAGCACCGGAGGAAGGCGGTCCAGGTCGGGGCCGGTCTGGACCTGTCGTTCGTCCCACCAGGTGGCACCGGCGTCGCGCAGGGGACCGATCACATCCCTGGCCTTCGCTGCCTCCGGGGGCGTGGCACCGCCGAGTACCAACTCGAAGGGGCGCTCGGCCTCGGCTGTACGGTGCTTGCGCACATGGCCGACCAGCTCGCGTACCTCTGCCACGTCCGGCACATGACCGTGCCGGGCGGACTCGAAGAGCGGTACCGCGCCGTCCCACCGCGCTGCCCGCCGCATGGGCGCACGACGCGGCCAGAACCCGCCGATCCACACCGGCGGAGCGGGCCGCTGCACAGTGGCGGGCAGCAGCGTCACATCCCGGACCTCGTAGTGCCGGCCTCGGTGGTTCACCGGCTCGCCGGACCAGAAGCGGCCCAAAAGCTCCAGTCCCTCGTCCAGCCGCTCGGCGAGGAGACGTGGCTCGGCGGCGTCACCGAAGCTGCGGTATTCGTCCTCGACCGGGCCGCCCAGACCGGCGGCGAAAATCACCCGGCCGCCGCTGAGGTGGTCCAGAGTGGCCACTTGGCGGGCCAGTTGCTGCGGACGGTAACGGGGGACCGGCGTCAGCAGTGTGCCCAGCCGGATCCGGGAGGTGGCCAGCGCGGCCGCGGTCAGCAGCATCCAGGGGTCTCCGAAGGGACGCCCCTGGTGCTGTCGGTGCAGTACGTGGTCCCAGACGAAGAGCCCGTCCCAGCCGGCCTGTTCGGCGGCAGCCGCAACGGTCGCGACATTACGGGGGTCGGCGAAGTCACCGAAGTTCGGGATGTTGACGGAGAAGCGCATCCCAGCAGGATGCGCAGTCGGCCGGGGAGCAGCAACCGGATTCGGATATGGGCGCGAGACGCCCAGCGGGCTTTGTGGCACGGGGTGTGGCACGGCTGTGATCACAGCAAAGGGCCAGTCCTGGAGGATCACGCCTCTGGACCGGCCCTTCATCGTGTGCCCCCGGCAGGATTCGAGCCTGCGACACCCGCTTCAGAAGTTCGATCCGAGCCCGCTCCGGCTGCGGTCGTCGGCTGGTGCGACAGCCGGACCAAGACGCTGGTGTACGCCCCCGTAACCCCCGAGCAGGGCCTTCTTTGCTGTCATCAGTGGTTGCCGGGCTTCTTCGGTTTCTCGGGCTTGTGGAGCTTGCCCTTCCCCGGGGTGATTGCGATACCGGCCGGGTTGGTGCTGACGGGGATGGTGTCTACGACGGTGTTGGTGGTGGTGTCGATCACCGACACATCGTTCGAGGTGAAGTTGGTGACGTAGGCGCGTCGGCCGTTCGGGGTGATCGCGACACCGAGCGGGCGGGTGCCGACGGGGATGGTGTCTACGACGGTGTTGGTGGTGGTGTCGATCACCGACACATCGTTCGAGGCGTCGTTGGCGACGTAGACGCGTCGGCCGTTCGGGGTGATCGCGACACTGAACGGGTGGGTGCCGACGGGGATGGTGCTGCCTACGACGGTGTTGGTGGAGATGTCGATCACCGACACATCGTTCGAGATGAAGTTGGTGACGTAGGCGCGCCGGCCGTTCGGGGTGATCGCGACACCGCCCGGGGCGGTGCCGACGGGGATGGTGTCTACGACGGTGTTGGTGGTGGTGTCGATCACCGACACATTGTCCGAGCCGTCGTTGGCGACGTAGGCGCGCCGGCCGTTCGGGGTGATCGCGACACCGACCGGCATGGTGCCGACGGGGATGGTGCCTTCGACGGTGTTGGTGGTGGTGTCGATCACCGAAACATCGCTCGAGCCGTTGTCGGCGACGTACGCGGTCGGGGATGGGTCGGCCCAGGCAGGGGATGAGGAGACGGCCGGCAGGGCCAGTCCCGCCAGCACGGCCAGTCCCGCGACGCCCGCCCGCAGCCACGCCCGGGGCCCGCTCCCTTTCAGCCTCGGACCGCGACGTGCAGATGTACCTGCCGGGTCGGTCGGGTCGGCTAGATGCATCGCTTTCTCCTTGCAGCCGGCGCCACGGCCCTGCGACCCCAACAGCGAACGGGGAGCTCTGGGGATCAGAAGAACCGTGAACTGGGGGAATCAAAACAAATGACATATATGGCGCGCTTTGGCGAGAAGTCAGCGAGGCGCGCCCGGACGCGGCCGTATGAGGTCCAGGTGCAGTGCCCGGGTCGATGGCGTACGGGATGGGAGCACCCCGCGCACGCCACAACGGACCCGCGGTCGGGAACGGCGCCCTCGCCACCCAGGTGCGGGCCGATCCCCCGCCGGAGGCATCGTTCTGACCGTGGCCTTGCCCGTCCAGGTCTCTACTCGGGGGCACGGGTGCGGCACGGACGTGCTCACAGCAAAGGGCCGGTCCGGGAGGACCGTCCCCGCGAGCGGATGCCGGATCCCTTACGGGGCCGTGATCACTTGCGCCCGAGGCAGCTCCCTGCATCGAGCGGCTCCGCGGCAACCGCTCCGTCATCGCCAACCTCGCCCAGTGCTTCGCGCTCCACATCCTGTTCGCGACGGTCGACGACGCCTCGTGGGGCCCGCTGCACCTCCCCCTCCCTGATGCGGCCACGGTGCGCCCCACCGCACCGGCGATCACGGCAGGGGCCCTGTTCGTGATCTTCAGGCTCCGGTGGAGCGTCCTGCGCCTGCTCGGCATCTGTGCTGCGCTCGGGCCGGTCGTCGCCGGGATCACGTCAGCCTGGTGACGCGGGTCAGGACGGGGTGAGAGGCAGATCGTCGGTGTAGGCGTTGACCGGCTGTGCGATGGGCTTGGTCCCACGGACGTCGAGGGCGGCCGCCGCGGTCCTCGTGCCGAGTGTGCCCTTGGGATGCCAGGTGCCGGTCACGGCCAGCCATGTGTTGGCCGGTGGCGCGTCGGTCCCGTACATGCGCACTTTGACGGACTGTGAGTCCGCGGCGCAGCAGGTGAAGATGATCCGCGTGAGGTACCAGCCGCCGTCCTGGCCCGCCGGGGTGACGAAGCCGGTCAGCTCAACGGTGCGGTTCCTGATGGCCAGGCTGCGGTCCTGCTGGACGCGGGTGGTGAAGCCCGTCAGCGTCAATGGCAGAGGCGAGGTCGCGGGCAGCGGGTCGAATCCCTTCTTCTGTGCTGTGACCACTTTGTCGTTGGAGCGTGCCGCGGTGTACGCGCCCAGAGCGGGCGGAGCGTAGAAGAGCAGGCTGACAGCCGGGAGGAACAGCAGCCAGGCAGTGCGCGGCGCGCGGGAGTGGTCATGGCCGTGCGCGTGGCCGTCGTGCTCAGGCCGCTGCCGGTCCCAGGCCGCGCCGGCCAGGCCGAGCAGCACCAGCAGGGCTCCGGACACAATCAGCGCAGGGCGCAACCCCTCTTTCACGTACCGCAGATAGAGGTCGGTGAAGAGGGCGACGTGCAGCAGACCGATGCCGGTCAGGGCCAGGAGGAGCACCTGTGCGGGGCGTTTCACAGCAGTGCGCCTCCCATCAGAACGCTCGTGGCGACCGCGACGACGACGGTCGCGGCGGAGAAGCGCCAGGCGAAGGCACGTCCGAAGGTGCCCGCTTGCAGGGCGATGAGTTTCAGGTCGACCATCGGGCCGAGCACCATGAACGCGAGCCGGGCGGTCGGCGAGAAGCCGGTGAGCGAGGCCGCGACGAACGCGTCGGCCTCCGAACAGACCGCCAGCAGTACGGCGAGTGCCGCCAGGAAGAGCACCGACAGCCAGGGCGAGCCGGAGAAGGTGTCGAGGACCGAGCGCGGCATCGTGACATTGAAGGTGGCGGCGGCCATCGCGCCAAGGACGAGAAACCCACCGGCGTGCAGGAAGTCGTGCTGGAAGCCGAGCCGGAACTCCGTCCAGCGGCTGTGACCGCCCTGGTGTCCCGTCGGCCCATGCAGCAGGACAGGTCGCAGCCACGTCTCTTTGCCCAGCCAGAGCCACAACCAGCCCATGACGGCGGCCGTGGCGAGCGAGGCGAGCAGCCGGGCGGCGACCATCGCGGGGTTGCCCGGGAAGGCGACGGCGGTGGCGGTCAGCACGACGGGATTGATCGCGGGCGCGGAAAGCAGGAAGGCGAAAGCGGCGGCCGGAGTGACACCCCGGCGGATCAGGCTGTTCGCGACGGGGACGGAGGCACACTCGCAGCCCGGCAGCACCGCGCCCGCCGCGCCGGCCACCGGCACGGCGAAGGCAGCCCGCTTCGGCAGCACCCTCGTGAACAGCTCGGTCGGCACGAAGGCGTTGATGGCGCCGGACAGGACGGTGCCAAGCAGGAGAAAGGGAAGCGCCTGGACGGTGATGGCCAGGCAGACGGTGCGCCATGCTTGAACGGCCGGCTGACTCAACCACTGCGTACCCGCGAGGAGGAGCACGGCGACCGAACCCGCGGCGGTCGCGAGTGCCGAGCCGATCCGCCACGGCAGGACGCGACGCACCGGCGGTCCGGCAGAGACGGCCGCCACCCCATCCATCACGTCAACCAATTCATCCGATTTTTGCATTATCACTCCGGATGTCGGTTTCTGACTGACGATAGATCAGGGGCCCGATGGCAGCGGTAGGCACACGCCGCTACGAAGCTGACAATTACCGATAATCAGCTCCCCGCCGGAGCCGTTCTCGACGAGGGCGATCAGCGTGGGGTACTCCAGCTGACGGGCGAAGGCGTCGGCGACGGTGCGCCGGTCGGTCGGAGCAGCGGCGAGGCCGACGTCGGCCAGGTCGTCGCCGTTGGACAGGTAGGGCAGGACGAGTGCCGGATCGACTGCGGAGGCGACCCCGAAGGCTCCCGATGTTCTCGCGGCGATCGTGGCTGAGACCACGACACGGCCGTTCCCGTACTCTTCCCCGGAGCCGCCGCGCAGGCCCGGCTCGGGAGGGGGCACGGACAATCGCGAGGGAGACGGCATGGGAGCGGCTGACCGGCGGAACGCCGGGGACTGGGACGGCGCCGGCAATCCGCCCGCGGCCAGGGACGGACACGCGAGCGAGTACGCACACGGCTACGGGTACGGGGGCGCTCCCGGGTCGGCACCTCATCCCGACTACGGACACCATGCCGGCGCGGGCCATGTCCCCTCCTCTGCGGCCGCACGCCATGACCACACCCCTGCGACGGGCAGTGGACGCACCACAGCGACTGACACCGGACATCACCCCGACCACGGCCCTGGAGCGGGTGTCGGCGGTCAGGGACACAGTCACAGCCACAGTCACAGTCACGGGCCGGCCGCGCCGGTCTCCCGGCACCTGCGGAAGGTCATCGCGGCGATCCTGATCCCCTTCACCGCCGCCGTCGTGGTGGGACTCGTGGTGCTGTGGCCGGGCAGCGCGCCGCCGCACAAGCGCTCCGGCGTCGGCTTCGACCAGCAGACCCAGCAGGCCACCGTCACCAGAGTCCTCGAAGTGAGCTGCAAGTCGGTGAACGCCTCCGGCGAGACCCCGACCGGCGACACCTCCACCGCCGAGGGCACCTCCGCACAGCAGGAGGCCAACGGCACCTGCCACAAGGCCACGATCCGGATCGACACCGGCAAGGACAAGAGCCGTACGTTCACTGAGATCGTTCAGCCCGACCAGACCCGGCAGCTGCACCAGGGCGAGAAGGTGGTGGTCGCCTACGAGCCCTCCGCCCCCAAGGACCTGCAGTACTCGGTGGCCGACGTGAACCGGCGCTTCCCCATGGCGCTGCTCGCCGGCATTTTCGCGCTCGCCGTCGTGGTCGTCGGGCGGCTGCGCGGCGTGATGGCACTGGTCGCGCTCGCCATCAGCTTCGGGGTGCTCAACTTCTTCATCCTGCCCGCGATCCTGCAGGGCTCGAACCCGCTGCTCGTGGCGGTGATCGGGTCGAGTGCCATCATGCTGATCGCCCTGTACATGTGCCACGGCCTGTCGGCCCGCACCTCGGTGGCCGTGCTCGGCACGCTGGTCTCGTTGGGGCTGATCGGCATCCTCGGCTCGCAGTTCATCGGCTGGGCCGCCCTGACCGGCAACACGGATGACAGCACCGGCCTGATCCACGGCCTGTATCCGAAGATCGACATGAGCGGTCTGCTGCTCGCCGGCGTCATCATCGGCTCCCTGGGCGTGCTCGACGACGTCACAGTGACCCAGACATCGGCCGTCTGGGAGCTGCACGAGGCCAACCCGACGATGGGCAGGCGCGGGCTGTACCGCGCGGGCATTCGCATCGGCCGCGACCACATCGCCTCCGTGGTCAACACCCTCGTCCTCGCCTACGCGGGCGCCGCCCTGCCGCTGCTACTCCTCTTTTCCATAGCGCAGAGCGGCGTGAGCACGGTCGCCAACAGTGAGCTCGTCGCCGAGGAGATCGTGCGCACGCTGGTCGGCTCGATCGGCCTGGTGGCCTCGGTGCCGGTCACCACGCTCCTCGCCGCTCTGGTCGTCTCGGCCGACCGCCCGCAGGGGGCGCCGGCACCGGCGACGGTCGACTCCGCTCCGGCTCCGGCTCCGGCTCCGGCTCCGGCACGGAGCAGTCGGGGGCGACGCCGCAAGCGCTGAGCACCCGTCGGCGCTCACGCGGAAAACCGCCACTGGGGAGTGCGAGGAACGACTTCCCGAACCCGGGCAGGCGCGGTTTGCCGGGTCCAGTTCGTCCACTGGTGGGTGTGACCGCCTCGCCCACAAGTCCGGTAACGCAGCCGACCGAGCAGATCGCCGGCCCGGGTATGGCTCGGACATGAGCGATGCCGGTGCGGGATCTGCTGCCGGTACCGGGATGGCCGGCAGGCCGCGGCGTGTCCGGAGGGCTACTGCCACCGGCAGGTGATCGACGCGGTGCGCTACCTCGTCGACAACAGCGTGTTCGAGCGCCACCGGCCACGCGAGTGGATAGAGAACAGCCAGTCAGCGAGCCACTTTGGCGCGAGCCTCGAAGATCATGGCTCCAACGTCGTGCTTTGGCGGGCAGGTCAACAGACTGCCCGACGCGCCGGAAGCTTACGGGGCCATGATCACTCGCGCCAAAGCAGCTCCCGGCCAAAGTCGCTACGTCGACCTCGCATGTTCGCGGTCACCTTCACGGGCTTGGCACGTCCAGCACCGCTCAACCGACGCGGGCAACCGTCACGGACGCTTCCTCATTGCGCGCAGCCCGAGCCAGTACGCGAGGACTGCAACCGCCAAGCTGACGAGAGCGGCGGCGACGTGGGGGTACTCCACGTGGTCCAGCTGATCCGCGGCATCTTGAACCGGCTCGGAAACGAAGAGGAAGGCGGTTGTGGCGGCAAAGAATGCTCCGGCCTCGTCCTTGGTCCACCGTGCCTTCGGGGAATCGCTCTTCACAGGGCCGTTGTATCGAACACTCGGACGGTGCACAAGATCCGCTGCTTTCACGTCGGGGGGCGGTCTCGCAATGGGAAGCCGTGCCCCGGTCGTGCCCGATCCAACGGGGAGCCGCGGGAAACAGCGGCCACTCATGGGCAGGGCCCAACACGACGGCTCCTGACCGATTTACCTGGTCAGGGGCCGCTCACCTGGCGGTGGGTGTGGGATTTGAACCCACGGTGACTCGCGCCACGATGGTTTTCAAGACCCCTCACGAGTTTGACTCGCCCAATGAGACTCCACTGCCCGCGTGGGCATGCATGCGCTGGGACCTCATGATGTCGTCTGGCCCGTCGCCCAGACCTCGGCGGGTGCTGTCGCAGCGGCGCGTTCCAGCCTGTGGATGAGCTGCCAGACGACGACGGTCGACAGCGCAGCGGCGCAGATGTCCAAGCCGTCACTGAACATGATCTGCCGTAGGGCGTGACGAGCCTGGGTCGTGGTGACGGCCTTCTTCAAATCCTTGGATGCATCGCTGAACGCATTCGCATTCCCAGCGGCCAGGACAGACAGCCACCACGCCGTCAGCAGAGGATGTCCGCGTCGACGCTGCGGTTCCGGCCGGCTGGCGGCCCACAGATCGTTGACGAACATCTTGGGCACGAAGAGCTGAGCAACCGGTATCACCCAGCCAAAGAACAGCCACGCCCGACGCCGACGTTGTCCCTGACGCCAGAGCACCTCCGCGACGTCGCGCATGTTGGCGAGCCAGATGCTGAACTGCAGCAGGGCAACGAGGAGCAGCCCCGACCGCCAGCCCGTCAGGTTTCTGAAATACGTGTCGACCTCGACCAGCGGGTTGTCGACGTACGGCCCCGGCGTCAGCGGTCCCGCCAGCAGTTGGTACTTGTACCAAGCCGCCAGCCCGGCCGCGGCAGTCGCCAGCGCGAAGGCGGTGAGCGCGCCGCAGGCGAACCGAGCCTGCCCGCGCGGCAGCCTGACTGCTCCAGCCACTTCACACCTCCTGGAAGCCGCCCATTCGGACTTCCCGCAGGTCGGCAGCGGATCCTAACCCCCGGGGAAGCCGCTGGCACAGCGCCTTGGCAGGTCAAGACCGCCACAGGGAGCTGACACCAGCGGCTGACACCAACAAGCGCGAACTTCGGCGGTCAACGCCGGACCCGCACGACCGCCCATCCTGCGACCACCAAGAGAAGACGAAGGCAGTCGAGTCCTCGTCATCGACCTGACAAGGACGAGGCCATGCCCGCGCAACTCGCGTGCCAGAACGGACGGGGACTCACGGGGAACCGAGGTGTGGCAGGGGGGTCCCCACGGTTTCTGCCCAAGTCTGGAATCCGCAGGCCCGCGCCCGAGGCCACCCGACCTCGCTCCTAAAGCGGTGGTCAGCGTGGTTGCTGTACAGCAGGGAAGTACAGCAACCACCGCAACCAGCCCCGACCACCACCGGCCCCGAGCGACCGTCTGACGTGCCCCGCGGCCCTCAGCGACCATCGCGCCCATAGTTCGCATCGAGGTGCAACGCACGACACCCGCCCTCGGGCCATCTCTGGGCCGTGCGGGGGTGCTCGCTTGCCGCCCATGCGGCGGAGACCTGACTGGAAGAGCCCTACTTCAGTGCGACCCCGTCCCCCGCCGCCGTCGCCGAGCTGGTCGTGCCCGTTCCCGCGAAGTGCCAGCGCCAGGTGCCGGAGGCGTTCGCCGTGGTCGTCGTCTTCAGCTTGCCCGCGCTGTCGGTGGTAACCGTCTTGACGGTGGTGTACGTCGAGGCGCCGGACTTCTTGAACTGCAGGGCGACCTTCTGGGCGGCGAAGCCGGTGTAGGTGTTGGTGTTCCAGTCGGCTCGGGTCAGGGCGCCGGTCACCGTCAGCGTTTTGCCCTTGGCGACCGGTTCGGGCGTCGCCTGGGTCGTCGTCAGCTTGGCGTAGCGCTTGATCTTCATCGTGGCGCTGCTGTCGAGCGTGTAGAAGTCGCCGTCGTAGGCAGCGGCCTCCATGTCGAGGTGCCAGGTGCCGGCGGAGCTGTTGTGGAGGTCGGCGTAGTCGGTGCGGTCGGGCTCCAGGCTGTACGACCAGGTGCACTTCATGGTCGTCGACGTGGGGCGCGTGCACGTGGCCGACTTCGTCGCGTACTGGATGCGGCTGTCGGAGCTCACCAGCTTGAGGCCGGCCATCATCCTGATGCCGGAATTGTCCTTGGCGGTGGCTGTGACGGTCAGCTTCTGGGGCTCGCTGATGCCGACGTTGACGGTGGTCTTGCTGAAGGTCACCGAGGTGAAGACGGTGTCGCCCTTGTGGTCGTCCGCCTGCGCGCCGGGCGCGAGGAGGGCGAGCAGCGCCAGGCTGCCGACGGTGGCGGCCGCGGCCGTACGGATGTGCATGGTTCTCCAGGAACGGTGAGCCGGATCTCCGCTCTTGGAGTCCGGGCGTGCAGAAGACCATCCGCATGGGGGGTTGGTTGTACGTACACCTCAAGTTGTTGTAGGCGTGTCCCACGAGTGCGGCACGGCCATCCCGCAGTTGAGAAGAGCGCCGTCACCGGGCACGGTCACGCCCCGACAGTGCTCGCTGAGCCCGGATGACCGCCAGGCGTGCGCGTCCGCCGTGGTCCCCGGCACCGGACGGGCTGCCGCAATCACCAGCCGCGTGTCCGCGTCCACGATGACCTGCACATTCGCCGAGAACCGGTAGTTGCGGCCGGAGGCAGCCACACCCCGGTCGCGGACCGGGACGAGCGTGCCGTCCACGATCCACGTCCGCTCCGGGGCATCGGCCGAGCGGGAGACGGGCTCGAGTGCGAGCAGCGGTCCCAGCCGCTGGATGACACGGCACACCGTGGAGGAGGAGACGCCCAACAGCCGGCCCAGCTGCCGCCAGGGCCGCTGGTGGGCACGGGCTCGAAGACGGACTCACCGGACGACGGCAAGCTCCCAGTCGTCCAATGGACCGTCGAGGACTTCCGCAAGCTGATGATCGAGCCGCTGGGCTCTGTCCAGACGGTCGCCCGCGCACTCGACATCCTGGCCAAGCAGCCTGACACGCGGCTGAGTTACACCTCCAATGCTGCTGCGGCAGCGAAGAGGGTCAGGCCGATGCCGCAGACAGTGGCTTGGGTGAGCTGTTTGCGGCGGCCGCGCGGAGGGGAGTGCGCCGCACTACGGGATTGATGGAGCTGCGGGCCGGGAGCAGGATCCGTGAGCGGTGCGGGCATGGTCGTGGTGCTGCCCGACTCGGTTCGGGGCGGCGTCTGGTGGTACCTGGCGAGCCAGTCGGCCGCCTGCTCGGCTGTCGGCCGGTGAGCCGGGTCCTTGGCAAGCAGGAGCAGCACGTAGTCGGAAAGCTGCTGCGGTATACCGGGGCGCAGACGACTGAGTGGGTCTGGGATGGCGTCGACGTGTTGCTGCACCACGGCCAACGAGGTGGCACCGCGAAACGGGGGCCGGCCTGCGAGCAGTTCGTACAGCACGCAGCCGAGCGAGTAGACGTCGGACGCAGGCTGGGCGGGGCGCCCGAGGGCGCGTTCGGGGGCGAGGTAGTCGGCAGTGCCGAGAGTCTTTCCGGTGGCGGTCAGAGCACTGGCCGCTTCGTCGGCGAAGGGCGCAATCCCGAAGTCGGCGATCTTCGCCGTGCGGTCGCCGGTCAACATCACGTTGGCGGGCTTGACGTCCCGGTGGATCACCCCCCGCTGATGCGCCGCGGCCAGACCCGCGGCCGCCTGGGCGGCGATGGCTGCCGCGTCCTGCGGGTTCAGGACACCACGCAAGGATCGGTCCTGGGCGAGACTCCAGCCGTCGACGAGTTCCATGGCCAGGTAGAGCTGATCCTGGTGCGAGCCGAAGTCATACATGCCCACGACGTTGGGGTGGTTGAGCCGACCCGCCGTCTGCGCCTCCAGGCGAAAGCGCTCGGCGTCCGCAGCCTGCTCGGCATGCAGGAACTTGACCGCCACGAAACGCCCGAGGAACTGGTCGGCGGCCCGACACAGCTTCCCCATGGCACCGCGCCCCAGCCTTTCCTCCAACTGATAGCGGTCCGCCAGCAGCCCCTGCACACCCACCCCGATCATCACAGCGCTCGTACCCCCTCAGACCCGCCCCTCAAGGTTCGTGATCGTTCGGCCGTAGACAGCCGGCCGATTGGGGTCCCTGCTGGGCTGGCCGACCCTCGTCAGCACCGCGTACGGGGCAGGCAGACGAGGGGGGCGCTGCCTGCCCCCTGTTCGCGACTGCTCACTCAAAGGGGGGCGAATGAGCACCACGGGACCCTGGGGTCCACCTCATACAGCGCACTGGCGTCCGTCGCTGTCACAGACGGCACATATCCAAGGGATATCTCAAGGGACATCTGTCGGGCCGTGCGCCGTGATGCGGAGCAGGGGCAGGCCCGGTTACGGGGCGAGCCGGGCCTGGGAGTCTGCCCTCCGTGGAGGCGCGGACAGCATCCTGCAAGGCGCAGGCCCGACCGCGCCGACCGCCGACGGCGATCTCGACGGCCGCAGGCGAGGGGAAGCGAGGAGGCCACATGTGCTCTTGGCGGAAGGCGTGGCCGCTTGGCATCCTGCCCGGTCACCCGTCCGGCGAGCACAGCGCTTTGCATCCACGTGCCTCATGCTGGGCTTTTCATCCAAGCGACGAGCCGGGCCCACCAGCGATCCTTCGATCGGCCAGGTGCACCGTCCCGGCGTCGAGGAACGCGTGTGCGCCACACCGTCCCGCCCGGTCGGACCGGATCCGGCCCCGTTCGAGTCAACGGCCCCTGTGTATGTACACCATTGCGCTCCGCCGACTCACACACGCACCGCTGAGGTGTTGGCACGCCGGCGAGCACTTGCTCCACGTGTCTCCCGCAGCCCTCATAGGTCGCCTTTCGGCATGACTGGCAGACAGTTCGTCGGCACATGATTCCCCTTCATTGGCGCCCGTGTTAACGACCAGTAATATCAACAGTTTCGTCACAGCCAAATTCACGATTCCGCCACAAACAACTTCCATACGTGCACGGTCTCCACGAACAACTGACTCCGTCGCCGGTGGGGACGTCCATGAGGTCGCAGTACGCCCCAATATTGCGTGGCACACCTCACTCAGCGCTGCCAAGCGAATCCTCCCGAGGTTGCTCGAAACACCGAAACAGTGGTTCCATCTCGCCCGGTCGAGAAATGGAGGCACTGTTCCGGGATGTGACAGGCCGTCACCGCGCCGCCTTTGAGTTCGTCGACCCGGGCGCGGAGAGGGCAAGAGGCCGAGAACGGCAACCGCCCTCACGGAACGGGTGGTGTGCGCCGGTCAGAAGGGAGCAACGTGAGTTGCTCGCACGCCGCAGGATGCCCCCTCTTCCCCTTGCTCAGGGCGAGCTTGCAAGGTTGGCGCGACTACTACTGCGACAGCGAGGATCAGTGGCTCGGCTGTGCGCGCTACCAGGTGTCACTCACCGGCGAGCGCGTACCGATCAGTCTGCTGCCCAACGGGGCCCGCGCGCGACACCTTGAAGGCGCGGCCACCGGCGCCGACTGGTCCGGCGCCCCCAACCCGGTGCAGGAACCACAGCAGGCCCCTCCACCACCACACAATCCCTGGCCACCGGAGAACGCGTCCTGGTCGCAGCCGACACCGACTCGGCCGCCAGAGCCGTCAGAACCTGTGCCTGCGGCATCGGAGACTGTGACTCAGCTCAGGCCGACATCTCCGACAATACCGGTCTCGCATTACCGACCGTCCCCGGCCCCACAGATTGCCCAGCCTCTAGACCGTCCATCTCGTACCGCGGGGCAAGGGCCCAGACCGCGCGGCTGGTGGGCTCGATTCACCGAATGGATGGGAGGCCCCGCATGAGTGGCTACTGGCACTGGTGGGCCGGCGCTGCCGGGCTCGCTCTGATCACCATCAACTACGCCCTCACCACGGATCGGTCTTTCGGGGTGTCGTCCGCGTGGGATCGCGTGTTGCACTGGCGCAGGGAGCGCCGCCTCGAGCGGATGGACGAGGAGTTCACCGACGAGCGTGCTCTCGCTGACGCTCTCGCCGCAGCAACTGCGGAGCACTTCGGCACCAGCCCCATCACGCCCACCGTGCCGCCGGTTCCGTACGGGACTTCACAGCTGCTCGAAACGGACGTCGAACCGACGGCGGGTGAGGACACCCCGGTGGCGAGCCCGGGCCCGGCCCCGCTGGTCACCCAGGCTGCCCTGCTGGTATCGATTTTCTTCGGCGGATTGATCGCCGCGGTCACCTCCGGGCGGTTCCACCTCCGCTTCGACATGGGCCCGGGTTTTCGGAATGTGGTCACCGCGAATCCGACCACGATGATCGTCCTGCTGTTCGTCGGAGGCGTGCTGGTCGGCTTCGGCACTCGGCTGGCCGGTGGGTGCAGCTCCGGCCACGGACTCAACGGCTGCGGCCGTCTACGCCCGGTCAGCCTGGTCGCGACCGCCGTGTTCTTCGGCACCGCCGTCGCGGTGTCGTTCCTGCTGTGGAAGGTGATCTGATGCGTACTCGGGGTGCGATTCTGCTGGCCAACATCACCACCGGACTGGCTCTCGGCTACACCGTCTCCAATATCGGCTTTGGCGACTACACCGAGCTGAACCGCATGTTCACCTTCCAGGACCTGCGCATGCTCCTCTCCTTCGCCGGCGCCGTCGTGATCATCGCGTGCGCATTCGCTCTGCTGAGGGTCCGCCGTACCCCGGGGCGTATCCACGCCGGCGTGATTCCCGGCGCAGTGCTGTTCGGTACGGGCTGGGCGATCTCCGGGGGGTGCCCGGCAATCCCGATCATTCAGGTCGCCGGCGGATACCTGCCCGCCCTGGTCACCATCGTGGGCGTCACCGTCGGTATCCGGCTGTGCCGCTGGGCCAACGCCCGCTACTTCCATCTCGACCGCGGTTCCTGCGGCCTGTGATCAGGGAGTCGAGGATGCGATGAGCCGGGCGGCGCGGTTGCGGACCGCGGTCGCTGCGTGCAGCGCGGCCTTTCGCTCGCGAACCAACTGCCCGCGAATGAGGGCTGGTTCTTCCTGGGCTCTCTTGTCTGCGTCGTGAGCGAACAGAGACGCCCTGACCCGCATCCCGAACGTCACGGTGCGGATCGCCTCCTGCCAGTGCGGGCGCCGCTTCCGACTGCGGGGCCGTAGTGGCGTGCGCAGGGAGCTCCCATCCCATCCGCCGTCGACCCAGGCAGAGCCGAGCAGACGCGGCCCATGGCGTCCAGGTCGTTCGTACAGTGGCGCGCTCCACCTGGACGCCATGAACCACGCCCGCTCCACGGTGTGTGGGTCGACGGCGGACGGGATGGGAGCTGGGGAAGGTTGTGGTGCGGGTACGAGCTCCAGGGCCGCGCGGTGCAGGCTCCCCCGGTCCGGTGGGCCCCCGAAAGTAGATCGTCGCCGCATGTCTCCCTGACATGGTCCGTTTGAGCGAGCCGCGGCTGGTGGCCCGGCGCGTGTTCGTAGCCGCGCCCGTCATGCGTGTTCGGCTGGGTCCCCTCGGCTCTGTCGGTGGCCGGCCCCAGGCTCACGGGGCCGCTGGTGGAGCGTGCTCGACGTGGCGTGTCCTGGCGCGGTGAGAGGAGCCCCTGATGTCCTGGCGGAACATTCAAGCGGAGGATGCGGTCTCTGGTGTCCGGAGATCGTGGCCGGGGCGGGCTCCTGGCCGTGGTCGGCTTGGCGGCTATCGCTGGGATGCTGTTCCCGGCTTTGCCCGCCTACGCCGGAAGCACGCATGTGCCGTGCTCGGTCCAGGCCCTCGTAAAGGCGATCAGTGCGGCCAACGGTTCACCGGGCGCCGACACTCTCCGCCTGGAGCGCAAGTGCACCTACCGGCTGCTGACCCCCAATAATGCCGGCAACGGCCTGCCGACCATCACCAGCCGGATCACTATCGACGGCAACGGCGCGACGATCACGCGAGCCCGGTCCGCTCCGGATTTCCGCATCCTCCACGTGGGTGTTGCGGGCAACCTGACACTCAACAAGACCACCATCAGCGGCGGGGTGGCCACAGACTGCCCTGGGGCCCCTTCGCCTCCGTTCCCTCCCGGGATCGTCTGCGGTGGCGGTATCGACAACCAAGGCATCCTGACCGTGAATCACAGCCGGGTGATCAACAACGCCGCCAGCTCCGCCGTCTACGTCGAGGGCGGTGGCATCGACAGTGACGGGCCCTCGGCGACCTTGAACGACACCGAAGTCAGCGGCAACACCGTCCAGTACACCGGCACCGAGGTGAGCGTTGCGGCGGGCGGCGGGATTGCCAACGACGGTCCGGTGACGATCAACCGCAGCAGAGTGCACCACAACACCACGAGCGTCAGAGCGGACACCGGAAGCTTCGCGACTGGCGCCATCGCAGTGTTCGCCCAACTGACGATCAAGGGCAGCACCATCAGCGACAACCGCTCCAGCGCCCCGGGCGGTACTGCACGCGGTGCCGTGAACAACTCCGCCACGGTGACCGTGACCGACACAACCTTCCGCAACAACACCGCTGATGCGCCGCACGGCACCGCCAACGGAGGAGCAGTCGCGAACGGCGGCACGATGTCCCTGGCCGACTCCCTGATCACCGGCAACACCGCGACCGCCAAGGACGGCACCGTCACGGGCGGCGCCATCAGCGTCAGCCCCGTCGGTGACCTCACCCTGAATCGGACCACTGTGCGCGACAACGCTGCCACGGCCTCCGGTGGCACTGCCCGAGGCGGCGGCATCAGCAACCTCCTCGGCGGCACCGTAAGGACCGATCAGTCACGGATCACCAAGAACTCCGCCAGCGCCCCGGGCGGCGGAACCGCGCAGGGGGGCGGCATCTTCAACGCCATCGGCTCCACCACCTTGAACAAGAGCACCGTCACCGACAACAGAGCCGGTGACGGGGGCGGCATCTTCAAGGCGTCCGGCACAGTCACGCTCAACGCCACCCTCGTCAAGCGCAACCACCCGAACAACTGCGCTCCGCCCGGCAGCGTCCCCGGCTGCACCAACTGAGTCAGCCTGGAAACATGGAGCAGCCCCGGATCGAAGTCGTAGCGCGGTAGTCATCGCCGGTGTTGTACAGCAACGAGGTACAGCAACCCCAGCAAACGACTATGACTGACGGCCACTCTGATGGACCGAATGGCGGCCTGTACGACCCTCATCGACCGATCTCTATAGAGCTACGGATCAGAAGGTCAGCTTGCCGGGCGAGCAGTCGCGCTTACTCAGGCGCCTGCTCGCCATGGCTGCGGAGAAGGTCGGCAGCAGCCAGGCGCATGTCCTGTTCGATGGCTGCACGCTCATCCGGCCAGTCCTCCCAGTTGCTCCACAGCCCGCAGAAAAGGTCGACCAGTTCGATCGCGGCATCCGTTCGTTCCAGATGGCAGGCGCACCAGTAGATCTCATTGCTGGCCTCGTAGTGGGTCAGGGAGCCGCAACATCCCCCGCGCCGCATCGAACATTCGCTCCCACCAGGCCTCCGAGACCCTGGGAACGGGACGGCCCAGTTCAGCCATGGCTTGCACGAAGAGACTCGGATGTCGGCCGGCGGGTCCCGTCGAGAGAGGCCTGCCAACTCGACGTCCAGGCAGGGCGCCCACGCACGAGCCCCAGGGTCCTCCGTCTCAGTTCCCGTCTCATTCAGGCCCGTTCACGGCGGTACAGACAGGACCCGGAGCCGTCCCCACAGCGGCGATCAGCCGCCCATGAACCCAGGCGAACGAGCCCATACAACACTCACCGCACCACCAACACAGTTGGAAAGTGTGCGCCTGCCCACGCCTACGCGAGGGGTGGTGCGCGGCCGGCGCTGGCAGGTCATCTCCTGGCCATCGACGAAGCCCGACCGTTGGTTACTGAGCTTTAAAGCGTGATGTCGTTGCAAGGAGGCGGCCCGGTCGGTCCGGGGCCGCCTCCTTGCGTGTTGCGCTGCGGCCGGTCGTTGCCGGCTTGGCCTAGGCGTCGAGGGACTCCGCGGCCTCACGGATCACATCGAGGACGAAATCGGGATGCGAGAGCATGGGAACGTGGCTGCTGTCCACGGGACGGACATTGGCGCCCATGCGCTCGGCGGCGGACCGCTCCAGGTCGGGGTGCACGGTACGGTCGTTGTTGGCGACGATGAACCAGCTTGGCTTCGTCCGCCAGGCGGTGCCGGGAACCTGCTGGTTGAACAGGTCCGCCACTGGCACAGCGCCCGTCGCCAGGACGAGCTTCTGCTCCGCTTCCGGGAGGTCGCCGCAGAAGTGCGGGACGCCCGAGGGCTTGAGCCAGACGCGGCCGTCAGCAACGTCCACGTGCTCGAAGATGGGCGTGCCGGGGAATTTGTCCAGCTGTTCCTGCGACGTCTCGTCCTCGTCTGGGGCGAGCGCGGCGATGTACACCAGAGCGCCGACGCGGTCGTGGGTGCCCGCTTTGGTGATCAGGGTCCCACCGTAGGAGTGACCGACTAGCACGATCGGGCCGGGGACGTGGTTGAGCGTGAAGTTGACGCACGCGACGTCGCTTTCGAGCGAGTCGAGGCCGTGCTGTGAGGCGAAAACCTCGTGCCCTTCAGCCTGGAGCGTGGGGATGAGCTTGTTGAAGCACGACCCATCCGCCCAGAGTCCGTGGGCGAAGACAATGCTGGGCTTGCCCGCCATGGCATTTCCTCCTGCAGGAAGATCGAATATGCAATATTGCACCATATTGCACGTTTAGTGCATATTCTTGCGTGATGGCCAGGCGTGTCGCCCCATACCAATCGTTGGGCCTACGAGGTTGAACGTGATGTCGTGGTGGTCATGTGTTGATGATCAGGCCCGTTTCGGCGAGGCAGCCGTCTATGAGGTCGCCGCGGTACCGGATGTGGCGCAGGCCGCGTCGGATGCGCTGGATGAGGTGTTCTGGCGTGCTGAAAGCGACGTTGGAGAGCCAGCCCCGCCGCAGCAGGGACCAGATGCCTTCGACGGGGTTGAGGTCGGGCGCGTAAGGCGGCAGGTAGTAGATGGTCAGCCAGTCGCGCGAGGCGGCGAACTCCCGCAGCCCGGCGGCCTTGTGGACGTTGAGGTTGTCCCAGGCGAGCACGATCGGGCCGCCGACTGCTGGTGGGCTGCGATCAGCTGGTCCCGGTAGTCGCGCCAGGAGAAGCTCTTACGCCCGTCGCGTCGGTTGTCGTCCCGGCGCGGCTGGTAGATCAGCCGGGACCGGTGGCCGGGTTTGTAGCAGGTCAGCGCCGCGATGGAGATCCGTCTGCGGGAACGGCCCCGCACCCGCACCACCGGGGTCCGCCCACGCTGCGACCAGGTCTTGGCCCGCGGCGGCGTCATGGAGAATCCGGCTTCGTCCTCGAAGACCAGCCAGGCTCCACGGGCCACCGCGAGTCTTCCGCGCAGGGCCACACCTCCTTGACCCACCCAGCCACCGCGTCCTCGTCCCGCTCCATCGCGCGTCGGGCCGGGACCTGGCAAGACCAGCCGTTACGCAGCAGGAGTTTCCGAACGCCCTGAATCGTGTAGGCCAGGTGGAAACGCCGCCCGATCACCGTCTTCACGCGACTAGGGTCTGTCTTCAGTTGTGATCAATGGGCTTCAGGAGGCTGCTGATCCAGATGGTGGCTGCGTGGAGATGGAGTCCGGCGAGGTAGCTCGCGGGCTTCTTGTCGTAGCGAGTCGCGATGCCCCGCCAGTCCTTCATCCTGTTGATGGCCCGCTCGACCGTGTTGCGGTCGCGGTAGAGATCAGCGTTGTGGGTGACGGGCCTGCCGCCATGGCTGCCTTTCTTCCTGCGGTTGGCGGCTTGGTCCTTCTTCCCTGGGATGACCACCTTGATGCGGCGTTTGCGCAGGTGGGCGCGGTTGGCGCGGGAGGAGTAGGCCTTGTCGCCGGCCACGGCGGCCGGCCGGGTGCGGGGGCGGCCGACGGGCAGGCGGACCCGTACCTTGTTCAGGACGGGGATGAACTGGGGGCTGTCGGCGGCCTGCCCGGCGGTCAGAAGGAGCGCCATCGGCCGGCAGCGCCGGTCGGCGGCCAGGCGAACACGACCGCACGAGAGCGGCCCTCAAAGGTCGGTGGACCGTCGTAGGGCTGAGATCTCTCCAGCCCTCAGGTCTTCCGTGATCGACCTGACAAGGATGAGGTCAGACCTCAAAGCCTTGGCCTATGCGGGCGCCGACCACACCATCGGCCGGCACCCGTCGCCTTGACTCAGTCATTGAGACACCACCGCCCTCGCTCGCTGCGTGGGATGAGGCTTTCGGGGTACGCGCGCACGGACAGGTACCTGGTTCAGACCAAGGCAGGCCGAATGGAGCCGGACAGCAGCAAGGAGCGTGAAGCCCAAGAGGAGCGCCCGATCGTCGTCGCTGCCGCATTCGAGGGCAGCGAAGAGATCGCCCTCGCGCGAGACCTTGCCCGATCCTTCCTCACCGACGCACAAGCGGTTCATGGTCTGCCCGTGTCCGGCCGGGTGATGGGCATGACACAGCTCGTGGTGAGCGAACTGGTGACGAACGCCCGCAAATATGCTCCGGGCCCCTGTCTGCTGACGTTGGAGATCCGCGGCAGCCTCGTCGAGGTGACGGTCTGGGACAGTGATCCGGCGCTTCCAATCGCTCGGGCGGCTGATCCGGGCCGAGTCGGTCAGCATGGAATAGAGATCATCATGGCGGTGTGCCGTAGCTTCGAAGCGCATCGAGAGCCAGTCGGCAAGCGGATCACTGCCACCGTCGCGCTGGAAGACGACCTCGGGGATGACGTAGCCAGTCGCCGGTTGTAGCCCCAACGCCCCCGTGCGCTGAGATAGCGGCAGCCGAGACTTGTACGGCACGTTGGACGATGCGCCTAACGGCCTTGCTCTGGCATCACAGGCCGAAAGCGCCACCCTCGATGAGGATGAGCAAGCCGATCGCGATAAGGACGACCGGCAGCAGCACGTGACCCCACCGGCTGAGAGCCTTGGCGACCAAAGGGCGTGTAGCGAAGAAGCGTCCCGCGAAGCACCACACAGCAACGAGGACCAGGAACACGACGGCGTACACGCTCATGCCGCCCACGCCGGCCGAGGCGAACACAGGAACGTACACGCCGATGTTGTCGCCACCGTTGGCGAAGGTGACCGCGGCGACCTCCAGCGCCTTCGGACCGTCCTCTCTCGCCTCCTGGTCGTCGTCCTCGTCGTCCCGATGCTTCCAGGCCTGCCAGGCCGCCTTGAAACCGAGCGCCAGCGGCAGCAAGCCGAGGTAGGGGATTGCCGACTCGGGTAGGAACGTCGCTCCGAACGCGGCAGCGACAGCCACAGCGAGGATGACGGCGAAGCCGAGGTACTGCCCCAGTACGATCCGGCGCGTGGCACCGGGGTGACCCGCACCCTGGGCGAAGAACAACGACAGGATCAGGATGTCGTCGATATTGGTGACGGCAAACAGGCCGGCTGCCTGTCCGACGATGCCCAGGTTCACAGTGACGGCCCCTCCCGCTCGGTCACCTCGGGACCCTACCGACCCTGCGCCGGCTCACCGACGGCTAGCCAGGCCTGCCCGGCGAGGGGATGCCTTCACGTCTCGGCGCGGCGGAACTTACGGTTTGTGGGTTACCCAGAGCAGTTCCGCCGGCCAGCGGTGTGCCCAGTCGGGTGGGTCGGTTTCGTTGTAGCCGTTGGGTGTTCCGAGTTCGGGCCGCGGCTCGATGAGGTCGTCGATGATGAGACCCGCGCCGCGCAGGACCTTGACCCAGTCGCCGTAGGTGAGCTGATAGCTGGTCGCGGGCTGCCTAGTTGCGGATCAGACCCTCAGCCCGCTCGAACGACGTCTCGTCGAGCTCGGCGATGCCGAGCCACCGGTCGAGCAGGAACGACAAGGACACCTGGCTCTTGGGGTGCCGCTGCTCGTCCACCTCATGGAGGAGTCTCGTGCGGACCTTCTCGGCCTCCTCCGGGGTGGCAGCCTACTCGTGGAGGTAGAGGTCCTTCTTCGTGAGCGGGGCACGCCCTGCATGGACGCGGACCTGGAGATCGTCTCCGTGGGGGCGGATGCTGCCGCGCTGACGTCGCCTGGATCGTGTGTTCGCCATGGCTACGGAACCTATTCATGGTCAATACCATGGCCACGATGAACAGCGCGCCTACCCCAGAGGGGTAAACGCGCTGGTCAGGAGTGGTGCCCCCGGCAGGATTCGAACCTGCGACACCCGCTTTAGGAGAGCGGTGCTCTATCCCCTGAGCTACGAAGGCAGGGATGTGTGGGCAAAGGTGTTGGAAATCCGCCCACATCGGACGGATCCCGACCCTGAGAGCCCCAGGCATCCACAGGGCGCCCCACCAGAGTGGTGCACCGCGCACAGTCTAGCGGTTGCGGCAGCGCACCGAGGCGTCATGCCCTGCTGTTGTGTGGCCCCGCCCCTGTGTGCCGAGCCCCCTGTGTCGACCGGCGGAGCGCGTCGTGCGGTGACGTGCGCCGACCGGCCTTGTGGCCACCGTGTCCGGCGGGTGATGCCGAGGGCCACGGGGTTCTTGGCCCAGGCGTACCCGATGTAGATGAGCAGAGCGCCGTCGGCTCCGTACGCGGGGATCCGTCGGAGGCGGTGTGTCTCATCCAGGGTGGAGAATCCGGATTCGCTGTCCTGGCGGAACCCGATGAGGCGCACTCCGGCTTCGGTGCCTGGCGGAAGGATTCGGAGGTGCTCGGTCCTGTTGAACCTCGTGCGCTTCGTCCTTGGATCCAGCAATCCATCTTCCTGAGTTTCGTACACCGGAATTCATTCGACGTGGAGGTCGCATCGACAGTGCACCTCGCAGGGGCGGCCCCTTGGCGACTGGTGTGACAGCGAACGCGTATCGAGGGGAGTGAATCCCCCAGGTAGGTGGCCTGACGGGAGCCGGCCGTGGCGGTTGTCCGGTCGCGTCGGCAAGTCGGGCGAGTCGCTCTGCGGCGGTTCCACGGAGGCTTTTGCACGGCAGGGGCCCCAGGGGCATCCCGAGTGGATCGTTGCACCGCTCGCTGTTCCGGCTCCATGCGCGTCTTCCCGAGAAATCACGCTCCGTTACCTGCTATACAAGTAGCGTATGGGGGCTTGGGGCGCATCCGGGGTGCGCCTCGGTCACACTTGTGCGGTGCCTGGAGGAATCAGACGCGCCAAGAAGCCGAGCAGTTTCGTCATCGACGGCGACTGGCCGCACGCCATGATGGAGCCGCATCGAGGCTCTCTCGTCGCGCAGGCAATAGCCCGCAAGCTCGCTGAGGCGATGGCGGAGCGGGGAATCAGCGCCAATGCCCTCGCGAAGATGAGCGGTGTCAACCGACAGGTCATCGCCAACGTGCTCAACGGCACCGTCTGGCCCGACATGCTGACGGTCGTGGACCTCGAGGGTGCGCTGGGCATCTTGCTCTGGCCCGACCACACGCAGTGGAAGATCCCTGAGCCGGGTCGTCCAGGCGATCGGGTCGCACCAGATGGAGAAGCTTCCGGGCCGAGCCGCAAAATCACCGGCCCGGAGGGGCGCTCCCGCGGCGGAGCCTCGCTCCAAGCCCGCGGACGCTGGTCGCCCGTCGTTGCCCCAGCCGGTCTCGACAGGAGCAACGCACTCCTGGTAGGTGCCGATCATCGGGTGACGGCCGTCAGTGCGGCCGTACCCGGCGCTTGCCTCCTCGTCGGTTCGGCCTCACTCAAGATTCGCAGCGGATGCCCCCGGTGGGCGAGAGCCTTCAGCACCTTGCCCACGGCGCCGTCGACTCCTGGACTCAGCACAGGGGTGAGCCCGCGGGGCTGGGGGCGATGAGGGGCAGGTGGATGCCGCGAGCGAACTGGAGGCGCTTGCCGAGGAGTTGGCCAAGCGGCTTGGGGAGGTCGCGGTCGAGCGGGAGGAACTGGGGATCGCCGGGCGGGTCCTGCTCCGCCTGGCGGAACAGGACAGGGCCGATACGGAGGCCGCTGGAGCGGCGGCCCCGGTGAAAGCGCGGGTGGCGGGGCGTGCGGTGCTGTTGATCCCGCCCCGTGGTGAGACTGGCGACGGGGCCGGGCTGCCTGCCGACTACCGCCGGATCCTGGCGATCGTGCGGGCCGCCGACGGTCCGCTGCAGATCAAGGCGGTGGGTGACGAGCTGGGCCCTGAGGTGACGGTGCGCGGGAAGCTGGAGCCGCTGCGGGCGAAGATGACCAAGTTCGCCGATCGTGGCTGGCTGCACAAGCGGCCCGACGGAAAGTTCACCACGCGCCTGTAACCGCGCCGGATCGGGGACGGCCAGGGCGTAACTGGCGGGCCTCCGACGGAAGTTGAGTTTGGTGTGAAGCAAAACAACCATCCCGTCGAGGGGCCCTGACCGACGGAGGCCGCTGCGCCCGCCCGGCCGGGCACTGTGCTCAGGAGGTCGGTTGGGGCTGGTGCTCGCCCGAGCCCCACCTTGCCGCCCACATCCTGCAGGGCTGCCTGGAGGCCCGGGCCGCCGCCGAGCGGGCGCGGCACGAGGCGTGGCTGACCTCCCTCACCCCGGCCTTTCTGGTGGCGGCCTTGCCAGGGGTCGCACGCCCGCGGCCCGGGCAACGGACGCAGCCTCCAGCCCGGTGAGCCATGTCACGGGCGCGTGCGTGCGGCAGGAGAACCGCGGAGAGTGTGCAGTGGGTTTAGATCTCGGGGAGTTGATGGCGCAGCGCCATCAACTCCCCGCCCCGACCCCACCCGCCCCACAGAGGGAGCCCCGTGCCACCCACCGTTCTGATCACCGGTGCGTCCGGATTCATCGGCCGTCACGTCGCCCGCGAGGCCGCACGCCCGGGCGTGGAGCTCCGGCTGATGTCTCATCGCCGCCCGCTGCCCGGCTCCGACGGCGGGCCGGCCGCCGTGCGATCGCCCGTGACCATCCGGGCCGACCTCGGCGACCCCGGTTCGCTGCGCGGGGTGTGCGACGGGGTGGACGTGCTGCTGCACTGTGCCGCTCAGATCAGCGGCAGCCCCGAGGCCAACAGGACGGTCAACGCCGGGGGCACGCGCGCCCTGGTCGCCGAGGCCCGGCGGGCCGGGGTGTCCGGCATCGTCCAGATCAGCACGGCCTCCGTATACGGGCGGGGCAGCTACCGCCGGGCCCGCCCGGAGGACCTGGTCCGCAACCCGGAGTCGCCGACCTCGGCGACCCGGGCCGTGGCCGAGGACGCCGTGCTCGCCGCGGGCGGGACCGTGCTCCGGCCGCACTTCGTCCACGGCCCGGGCGACAGCTGGCTGGTGCCGGGGCTGGTCGGCGTGCTGCGGGCACTGCCCGGCACGGTCGAGGGCTGGCCCGCCCGGCTGTCGCTGGTGTCCGTGCACGACCTGGCACGCCTGGCGGTGGGGGCGGGGCTCGCCCCGGCACGGAACCTGAGCGCGTCCGTCTACCACGCCGTCCATCCGGAGCCGGTGACCGCCCGGGAGCTGCTGCGGGCGGTGGCCGACTGCGCCGGGCTGACCTGGCCGCAACGAGAACTGACCGTCCGGCAGGCCCAGGACCTGCTCATCGGCGATCCGTACTCCCGGCACGGACTTGACATGCTCACATCTGACCACTGGTTCGACGGGGAACCGCTCTGGTCGGACCTGGCCGAGGCCCCCGGGCCGGGCTTCGCGGAGTCCTTCGCCCGGTACACGCCCTGGTACCGGGAGGCGCTGCGGACCACCCGGCCGTGAGCCCCGCGGTCGGCTGTGCGGCAGCGGGGTGGGGGTTCTTCGGGGCCAGTGGTGCGGTACTGGTCTGCAGGGTCGCCGCGGCCGTGCCGCACAAACGGTGTCCCCGCCGGGACGCAGCCGTGGGTGGGCGCGTGCCGGTGCGTCAGCGGTGGCGCAGCGGCAGACGGATCTCCAGCACGGTGCCGGGTCCGGCACCGGCGCCGAAGTCCGTGCGGCCGCCGAGGCCTTCCACCCGCTCGGTGAGGAAACGCAGGTTTACGGCGGCGCCCTCCGCGGACCTGCGCCCGTCATCGGTCGCCTTCGCGTGCAGCCGGCGCCGGTTGACCCGGACCACGGCCGTCACGTGCTGCGCGCCGGAGCGGGTCACGCGGTCGCGCAGTGCCTCGCGCAGCGCGAAGTGGACCTCCACCCGATACCGCTCGGTGAGGACGCGCTCGTCCCCGATGACCTGGACACAGGTCCGGACACCCGCGTCGCCCGAAAGGCCGTCCCGGGTGCGCAGTTGGGCAGGAAGCCCTCCAGTGCCTCCCACAGCGGCGGCAGGTCGCACCGGCTGCGCGCTCCGTCGATCAGCGCCCGGTTCTCCCGCTCGGCCACCGTCAACGACCGTACGGTCGCGGCGAGATGGGCGGCACGGGCGCCGGGGTCCCGGACCGCGGCGTCGAGGCTGAGCCGGGTGTCGGAGAGCGCGCCTCCCAGCTCGTCGTGCAGCTGCCGGGCCACTCGCCGCCGCTCGTTCCACCCGTCGTCGCCGGCCCACACCTCCTCGGTGGCCGCCCGCAGGGACTCGCCGAGCCGTCTGGCCACGGTCGCCGCACGCAGCAGGCCCGTCTCGTTGTGCGCGATACCGCTCCCCAGCACATGCAGCAGCGCGCACTCCAGCAGCAGGGCCGCCGCGGCCGTCACCTGGTGCGGTGAGGCCGGGGGAGGGGTGATCGGCGTGGGCCGAGGGCCGGCCGACCCGTCGCGGCCGCACGCGCGGTCCAGTACGGCGTGGGCGAACTCCCGCAGTGACGCACGCAGTTCGGGCACCTCGGCCTCGGCAGGGGCCGGCACACCGGTCAGCCGGGCGGCGAACCGGTCCAGGACGGCCTCGGTCTCGCCGGCCCCCAGAACCGGGGAGGCCGCCGGGAGGGGGGTGGCGGAGGCGGACCCGGGCCACGGGCGCGGGGACATCCGGGCTGCCGCGCGGACCAGCCCCTCGTGCAGGACTTCGGTGAATCCGTTGCCCATCACGGGGGCGCTCGTGCTGCTCATCGAGTTCCTCCGCTGCTTGGGTGCCCGCACAACGTCTCCGTCCCAATGTAACAAACAGACATGTCTGATTGTCTAGGTGATTTGCTGTGCCTCACCTGTCGAGTGGGGGATGGAATACCCCGATAAATCAGCTATTCATGTTGCAAGTTGCCTGACCTCGAAGCATCGACTGTGAGGGGGCTTGATCAGATGGGGACAAGAAACAGGCGAGGTTGTATGATTTGGCTCGCGTCGCTGTGACCAGCAGCGTCAACGGGGGCGATACATGGTGTTCATGTCGAGAAGGGGCGGTGGGGCCCGATGCAGACACGGTCCGAACAGACCCGGCAAGCTCTCGTCCGTGCGACGGCCGAGCTGATCGCAGAGGGCCGGGTTCACGATGCGGGTCTGGTCAACATCTGTCGCAGAGCGGGCGTGAGCCGGGGGGCCCTCTATCACCATTTCTCATCGACGACGGAGCTGACGGCCGCCGTGTACGACCAGGCGCGCAGTTGTCTCGTGGCGCTGATGGACGAGGCGTTCGAGGTGTCGCCCACGGACGCGCCGGAGCGCTTCTTCGTCGCCCTCGGCGCGGCGATGCGGACGGAGAAGACCGTGCGGGCGGGCATACAGCTGGCGGCGGACGGGACGGACGCCCGGCCGTCCCTGCGCGACGAACTGCTGGCCCTGGTGCACCAGCGGGTCGTGGAGGCGTACGAGGAGTCCGTCGTCCCCTCTGCCCAGGATCTGGCCGACCTGACCGTGGTGGTGGCCGCCGGGATCGAGTCCCTGGGACATGCGGACCCGGGCTGGTGGGAGGTCAAGGCCTCGCAGCGGTTGTGGGAGATGTTGCGCCCGCTGTTCTCCGCGGCCCGCGGAAGGCGGGCCTGACGCCCGCTCAGGTGTTCGCGGCGGCCGGCGGCATGGTGGTACGCAGCCGGCCGATCACCCCGGGGGTGGCCAGACCGGGCAGCAGGAAGCGCCAGAACACGGTGACCCGCTCGGGCAGGTCCTCCCGCTTGCTGTAGGCCTGGGACATGATCTGGAGGCCGGTGAAGGCGCCGACGATGGTGGCCGCGGCCTCCTGCACGTTCACGGCCGGCAGGATTTCGCCCTGCTCGGCGCCCTGCTGCAGCAGCTCGACCATGGTCTTCTTGGACTGTTCGTACGCCGTCTCCGGCGGGACGGACAGCGAGGTCTGCTCGACCGCCAGACGCACGCTCGCGCGGAGCACCGAGTCGTGCTGGAGCCGCTCCGCGAACTGCAGGGTCAGGTCGATCGCTGCCTGGAGCCGCAGCGGCTGCTCCGGTACCTCCAGTGCCTCGTTGTGCGCCTCCAGCAGGGCCGAGGCGATGGCCTCCTTGGAGGGGAAGTGGTGATACAGCGAGCCGCGGGTGAGCCCCGTCCGGGCCAGGATCTCGTTGGTGCTGGCGGCGTCGTAGCCGCGCTCGTCGAACACCTGGGCGGCAGCCTCGAGAATCGACCGTCGCGATCGCTTTCCGCGTTCCTGCTGAGCCATGACAAGTCCCTTGCCCTTACTTTAACCAGACTTGTCTGTATGTTAACGGGCGAAGGAGGTTCCGTCAGCCTCCAGGTACGAGGTAGTTGCGCACAGGGTCCTGTGCGGCGGTTCCCGTGCCGCTCGGGCGCCCTACGGATGCCCGAGCCGGAAGCCCACTCCGCGCACGGTGGTGATCCACTTGCTGGAGCCGAGCTTGCCGCGCAGGGTGCTGACATGGGTGTCCACGGTGCGGCCGTTCGGGGACCAGGCATCGTCCCAGACCTGGGCCATGATCTGGCGCCGCGGGATGACGGTGCCGGGCTGCGAAGCCAGCAGGTGCAGCAGGTCGAACTCCTTGCGGGTGAGGTCCACCGGCACCCCGTCGACCGTGGCCACCCGGGCGCCCGCGTCGATGCGCAGCGAGCCGTGGTGGATGACGTGCGGGGCGGCGGCCGGCTGCGAGCGCACCCGTCGCATCACCGCCTCCATGCGGGCCAGCAGCTCGCGGAAGCCGTACGGCTTGACCAAGTAGTCGTCCGAGCCCGCCTGTAGGCCGAGCACGCGGTCCAGCTCCGAACCGCGCGCGGTGACGGCGATGATCGGGGTGTCGCTGATCGCCCGGATGCCCCGGCACACTTCCAGACCGTCCAGGTCCGGCAGGTCGAGGTCGAGCAGGACCAGGTCGGCGTCGCGGTGGGCCCGGAGCGCCTCGGCGCCGGTGGCCACGCCGCGGGCGGCGTAGCTCTGCCGCACCAGGCCCTTGAGAAGCGTGTCGGCTGCCCGGGCGTCGTTCTCGACGACCAGGACGCGCAGAGGTCCTTCCGGGCTGGTGGCCTGCGCGGGGAACGCCGGTGGAGCCGGGGCTGCCGCCGGACGGTTCGACTGGTGGTGCTCCGGACTGGATTCCAGTAGATCCACTGCCTGCAGGTTCATGTGCCCCCTCCTCAGGCAGCCCGTCGTATCGGGCTGCTCGAAGCTTCACATGCCGCACGGTATCAAACAGACTTGTCTGATTGTCAATGAGATACGGCTCACCGGGCGGGTCCTTGGCGAGTGCTGGAGAGGGGTCGCTGACCTGCATATACGCTTACTTTGCATGGAGTTGGCAGACCTTTGCCTGCTGGTCGGATGACGGAGATGTCGGCGCAATCGATGGTGCACATGCCTTCCAATTGGGCAGCCCCGCATGTTTTGTCGATGACGCCGGACATCTAGGTAGATAAACCGACAAAATGCGCGCCGACTCCGGTACTGCGGCACGACTGGGTGGAAGATTTACTTGAAAAAACGGACTGACCTGTCTGTATCTTGTTGACCAGATCGTCGGCCTGCAGGGGGGAAGCCGGCATCAGGAGTGATCTCCCCTGCCCAGAAACTGACAGGAGATCTTCCGTATGTCGTACCTGGGTCACATGTCCGGACTCACCACGACGGTTCCGCGCGAGTACGTCCACCGAGCCGCAGTATCGGAAGTCCTGTTGACCGGCTGGGAGGCCGACGCCTCGGTCGGCTCCGGTGAACAGGACGGCTTCGTGGTCAGAGCGCAGTGGCCGCGCAGCCACTCGCTGTTCGCGCCCGAAGGCGGCTACCAGGACCCCATGCTTCTGATCGAGTCCGTCCGCCAGGTCGGATCCCTTCTCGCGCACGCCGAGTTCGGGGTCCCCTTCGGTCACCAGTTCCTGATGAGGGACATGTCCCTCACCGCCGCACCCGACCTCTTCGTCGCGGACACCGCCCCCACCGAGATAGAAGTCCGCACCGTGTGCAGCGACCTGGTCCTGCGGCGCGGCTCGCTCCAGGGCATGCGCTACGACGTCACCGTGGTGCGTGACGGCCGGGCGCTGGCCACCGCCGGGGCGGCCTTCCGGTGCATGCACCCGGACGTGTACCGGCGGGTGCGCGGTGAGCGTCCCACCACCACCGTCCACGCCGCGCCGCCCGCGATCGAGCCGGCCCGCGTGGGGCACACCGATCCCCGGCACGTCGTCCTCGCCAACCCCCTGCCGGGCGCCGGGAACCGCTGGGAACTGCGGGTCGACACCGCCCACCCGACCTACTTCGACCACCCGGTGGACCATGTGCCGGGGATGGTGCTGCTGGAGGCCGCCCGGCAGGCCGCCGTCGCCTCGACCGGGCTGTCCGACGCGCTTCTGCTCGGCCTGGAGAGCGACTTCACGCGCTACGCCGAATTCGACGCCCCCTGCTGGATCGAGGCACACGCCGAGGCGCCCGGTGCCACCGGCGAGGTCCGGGTGCGGGTGCGCGGTGTGCAGCAGGACGAGAGTGTCTTCACCACGCACCTCACCCTGGCCCCGCGGCCCCGTTCCTGACGGTCCTCTGTACTTCGGCTGACGTTTTTCTGAAGTCCGTTTCTCGCGGCTTGCAAAGCGGACGAAACCCTGTGACGTGAGCGGTTGAGGGTGCCACTCGTTCCGAAGAAGATAGAGGTCAGGGTCGCGGAAATGTCACCAATTCGCGGGGGTTCTTTCGCGCACCCCGACTTTGTTTCATTTCGTCGTCCCCTGGTGTCAAGGGTGGAAGAGGGCCGAACCACATGACCAAGATCGGAATCATTCTGGGCAGCACCCGCCCGGGCCGCAAAGGGCAAGCGGTGGCGGAATGGGTGGCCAAGGCCGGTGCCGAGCAGGTCCCGGACGCGGTCTTCGAGATCGTCGATCTTGCCGACTTCGCTCTTCCGCTCCTCGACGAACCGCATCCGCCGGCCTTCGGCCGCTACACCAAGGACCACACCCGAGCGTGGTCCGAGGCCGTCAGCGGCTACGACGGCTTCGTCTTCGTGACCCCCGAGTACAACCGCTCGATCCCCGGCGCGCTGAAGAACGCGCTGGACTTCATCTACACCGAGTGGAACAACAAGGCGGCCGGCTTCGTGAGCTACGGCATGCAGGGCGGAGCCCGTGCCGTCGAGCACCTGCGGCTGATCCTGTCCGAGCTGAAGGTGGCCACCGTCCGCTCCCAGGTCTCGCTCTCCCTGTTCGTCGACTTCACCACGACCAACCCGGCGGAGCCCGGCGCCGAATTCGCGCCCGGCCCGCACCAGGCGCAGACCCTCGCCACCATGCTGGGCGAGGTCGTCGCCTGGTCCGGGGCGCTGAAACCGCTGCGCGACGGCGTGTGATCCGCACCTAGCGGAAACTTAATCGGTGCCGTATTGAACTTAACCGGCGCCGTGAAGAAGCTGTTTACCAGGGTTCGGTTCGGTGCGTCGAATTCACGGGAACGCGAATCCTGGGGATACAGGGCGGTGGTGCGGCACTGTCCCTCCCCCCAATAAAGAGACGGAAGGCCGCTGCTGAGCAGCGGCCTTCCGTCTTGTTTTCCTGCTCGTTCCACGAGAGAACATTCCGGGAGTTGCCACATGGCCCACGAAATCAGCAAGACCGCCCTTGTCAGCGGAGGTTCGCGGGGTATCGGGCGCGCCGTCGTCCTGCGGCTCGCGCGCGACGGCCACCGGGTGGCGTTCTGCTACCAGAACCCGTCCGAGTCCGTGCAGAGCCTCGAGAAGGAGGCCGCCGAGCTGGGCGCGACCGTGGTGGGCCGTCAGGTCGACGTCACCGACGCCGCGGCGGTGCGCGCCTGGGTCCAGGACACCGAGCGGGAGCTCGGGCCGCTGGACCTGGTCGTCAACTCCGCGGGCATCGTCCGCGACACGCCCCTGGTGATGATGAAGGACGAGGACTGGGAAGACGTGATCGACGTCAATCTGACCGGTACCTTCCACGTCTCCCGGGCGGCCGTGTTCGGCATGATGAAGCGGAAGTCCGGCTGCATCGTCAACATCTCCTCCGTCGCCGGCGTGCACGGCAACGCGACCCAGACCAACTACTCGGCGTCCAAGGCCGGAATCATCGGATTCACCAAGGCCCTGTCCAAGGAGACCGGGCGGTACGGCATCCGTGCGAACGCGGTGGCCCCCGGCTTCATCGACACCGACATGGTGTCCGGACTCTCCGACTCCTTCCGGGAGAAGGCCGTACAGGGCATCTCCCTGCGCCGCTTCGGCAGCGCCGAGGACGTCGCCGAGGCCGTCGCCTACCTCGCGGAGGCGCAGTACGTCACCGGAACCGTCCTGGAGATCGACGGAGGCCTGTCGATCTGATCAGGCGTGTCCGCCCGTGCCCTCAAGGAGACCCCGCTCGTGCACAGGACACCCCACCCGTCGGGCCCCTCGGCGTCCGCGCCGCACGTGGTGCGCATCCACGCGCCGGGGTGCCCGGACGCGGAGCTGTGGCTGGTCCGTCCCTCGGGGCCGCCCGGCACCGCCGACCTCACCGTGCTGGACGCCACGGAACGGCGGCGGGCCGCGGCCTTCCGCCGTCCCGCGCGCGCCGCACCGTACGTCGCTGCGCACGTGGCGCTGCGCCACCTCCTCGGGGAGCGCATCGGCGTCCGCCCCGAGCAGGTGGTGCTGCGCCGCGAGGCCGGTGGCCGCCCCGTCCTGGCCGGCCACTCGCCCACCGTGCACTTCTCCCTCTCGCACAGCGGGGGAGTGGCGCTGCTGGGGATCGCCGACCGGGTGATCGGCGTGGATGTGCAGTGCCTGCCCGGTGCGTCGGCGGTCGAGTTGTGCGGCGGCCGGCTGCACCCGGCGGAGCGGGCGGAGGTGCTGGCCCGCCCGGCCGGTGACCGGCCGGAGCACTTCGCGCGGCTCTGGGCGCGCAAAGAGGCCTACCTCAAGGGTCTGGGCACCGGCCTGCGACGGCCCCTGAACGCCGACTACCTGGGCGACGGCGGCGCCGGGAGCCCGGACCGCCCAGCCGGCTGGACGGTCCTGGACGTGCCGTGCGCGCCGGGATTCACCGCCGCGCTGGCCCTCCTCGACGCCCCGGTGCCGACCACCCCGGAACCAGTCGTCCTGCCCCGGGGCGCGCGGGGCCGCATCGGGCCCTGACCCGGTGCGCCCCGCACTCGGGAGCCAAGGAGCCTCGACGGCGGTGAAGCACCCCGCCGTCGAACGGCACGAACCACAGAAGGAGCCATCGTGCGCAAGGTGCTCATCGCCAACCGTGGCGAAATCGCTGTCCGCGTGGCCCGGGCCTGCCGGGACGCCGGGATCGCGAGCGTGGCCGTATACGCCGACCC
>NZ_JBWKFL010000019.1:0-14043 GCF_056434305.1 Streptomyces sp. NPDC044061
TCACCGGCCCGTCCGCACACAGCACCGCGTCCGTGAGCTCGAAGAGCGCATCCGCACGGGCGTAAAGGCACTCGTAGAACTCGACCCGAAAGCGGGACAAGACGTTGAACGCCTCGCCCGCGGGCGCGTGGACCGGGAGACTCATACGCAGCGGCCGTTCTCTCGTGCTTCATGACTCGACATCTCGAAGCGTGGAGAACGGCCGCCTCCGCTGTCCCGAGAAAAACCGCAGATCAGCAGGTCGGGTGACAGGCGAGGTTAAACGTCAAGCTAACTGCCTGTTCTCTTTGGGATCGCGTGGTTGCGACGTGGTTCGAACGAGGTGCTGGATCGGGTGAGTTGAGCGGTGCGGAGGCTCCGAGACGGCTGCGACGTTAGCACGTTGCCGGTGTCCTACGTCGGGTCACTGCAAGTCCCGGTAGGCCTGCCACACAGCCGTTCCCCGGGATGCCACGACCAGGTCCCCCGGCTGCCACTTCGCGATACTCGGCGAAGAACATGTTGCCCAGCTCTTCGTTCGTTTCGATGGCGGAGACGGCGTGCGCGGGGATCCGGAAGGCCGCAACGCGCTCATGCTCGGGGTCGATGTCGACTCCGAGGAGGGGAGGTCCGGACTGGCGAAGGTCTGCGCGTCGGCCAGGTAGAGGTGCCCGTATCCGAGATCGTGTGCGGCCGGGGCGAGAGAGATGACATCGGCGGCCGTGATGCCTTCGTAGTGCACATCGTCCACCGGCGTGACGTAGTCGACGGCGGAGGTGAACCAGTCGGCATGGTCGGCGTTTTCGGGGTTGGGGCCAGATCCGGGTCCGTCGTCGGGACTGCCGTCACCCTCCCTCGGATTCTTTGCCCGAACCGCAGGCCGCGACGGATTCGAATCCACTCTTCAGCGCTGACCACCCGGACGTCCTGGCATCCCGCTGTTGGACGTGGCGGCCGGACAGTCGTGATGGTGGGGCTGGGGGCCAGCGACGTTGAGGATGGGGTCTTCTCCTTCCGGGATTTCGAAGACGAAGACGACTCCGGAGGGGGTGGCCTGGATGGCGCACTGGTTGCCGAAGGTCAGGGGTGTGTATGGCTGCCAGGCGCAACCGACGCGGCCGAGAGCTTCGATCACTTCGGCGTACTTGGGGTGGCCGGTGAACGCCCGCTTCTCGACCAGTCCCGCGGGGAGTTCAACGGTGTCCCGCCAGGTCTGGAGGCAGATCAGGATGATCTTCTGGCAGCGGCAGACGCTCAGCTCGAGGTCGCCGTAGGCGAAGAGACGGGGCCATGACCGACGCTTTCCGACGACCACTTCAAAGGGTTCGCCGAGCGCTTCGGTGACCGCGCCCCAGGCGGCGCCGTTCGCGACCGGACCCAGCTGCCCCGACCGGGCAAGTTCCGTCAGGACGTGCAATAACTCCATGTGGCGGGAGCCTGCCATCTGGGGTGATGGACTGTCGAACGGCTTCGGGCGGCCAATCCTGCCCTCTCCGCCGAACGCCCGGGGACGGAGCCGCCGTTGCCGGTGACGGGTGGCACGCCTGCGGCATGGTGATCGACGGATACGAGGGCCGACGGCGGGTCAGCCGGTGGCGAGTTCCTTCAGCTTGTCCGTGGTGCCGTTGAACCTGTCGTGGTCGCCGACCGTCGGCCCGGAGGAGGTGTACTGCCACATCGTGTACGCCGACCAGCCCGGCGGCAGCGTGCCCGCCGTCGAGGCGTACCGGGCGATCCAGAGCGGGTTGGTGGCGCCGAACCCGGAGTAGTCGCCGGTGCACTGGGTCCACCAGCTGGTGGCCGTGTAGATGACGGCGTCGCGGCCGGTGCGGGACTTGTAGCGGTCCAGGAAGTCGCGGATCCAGCTGACCATCCCGCTCTTGGACTTGCCGTAGCAGGCGTCGCCGTACGGGTTCCACTCGATGTCGAGCACGCCGGGCAGGGTCTTGCCGTCCTTCGACCAGGCGCCGCCGTGGTCGGCGAAGTAGTCGGCCTGGGTGGTGCCGTTCGTGGTGTCCGGGGTCGCGAAGTGGTACGCGCCACGGATCATGCCGGCGTCGTAGGAGCCGCTGTACTGCTGGGCGAAGGAGGGGTTCGTGTAGTACGTCCCCTCCGTCGCCTTCGAGTAGGCCCATCTGACGCCGCTGCCCCACAGGGTCGACCAGGCGACGTTGCCCTGGTAGCTGGCGACGTCCACGCCTTCGGTCAGGGTCGCCCGGGGGACCGACTCGGTGGAGTCGTCGGGGGCGCTCGCGCCGTCGTGGGCCAGCACTCCCATGCCCATGTAGGCGCTGCCGCGCAGGGGCATGGAGTCGGCCGACGAGTGGGCGGCGGTGGGAATCGACAAGGACAGCAGCAGGCCGGTCAGGGCGCCGGTGACGGACCGGCGTGAGCGGCGGCGGTGAAGGGCTATATGGCTTCGCACAGGATCCATCTGACCCGCGGTCGGGCCGCACCGCACTCCGGGTACCGCCCAACGGAGCCATTACGGCGGGGGATTACGCCATGTGAGTGGCGTGCCACGGGTGTTCGGGGAGCCGTGGGCGGCGCCGGAGGGGCGCCGCCCACGAACGGTCGGTGCGGGGTTCAGCCGTCGATGCGGTGCTGGGTCCAGAACGAGGTCAGGTCCGTGCTCGTGGCGGCCTGGGCGGCGGCCTTGAACTCGGCCGTGGTCGAGACGCCGTACCAGTGGGCAGTCGCGTAGTCCTTGAGCAGCTTGGCCATGGCGGTGTCGCCGAGCACCCTGCGCAGGTCGTGCAGGGCGCACTTGCCGTAGCCGTAGACCACGGTGGAGTAGCGGGAGGAGTGCGCGTCCCAGTACGCCATCGGGTTGGTGATCTTCTCCGCGCTGGAGGCCCAGGAGACACCGCTCCAGCAGTTGCTGCCGGTCTTGCCGAGGGCCAGGTCGGTGGCGTAGTCGGTGAACGCCTCGTCCAGCCACGGGCTGCTGTACTCGTCGTCACCGACGATGCCGTACCACCACTGATGGCCGATCTCGTGGGTGAGGGCGGTGGTGCTGACGAGGTCCAGGACGAACCCGGGGTACTCCATCCCGCCGAACCAGTAATTGTTGTCGATGACGGCGTCCAGATCGCCGTAGGGGTAGGCGCCGAAGCGTGCCGCGTGGGCGTCCACGGCGGACTTGGCGGTGCTGAGCATCGACTGGGCGCTGGAGGAACTGATGCCCGAGACGGAGTAGACGTTCACCGTGACGCCGGCGGAGGAGGTGCCTGAGATCTTGCTGAAGGGTCCGGCCGCCCAGGCGAAGTCACGGACCTTGGAGGCGGTGGCCGTGGTGACGGTACGGCCGCTGGAGCCGGGGGTGTCGGTGGAGGTTCCGGTGGCCGGGACCAGGAGGGTGCTGGGGTGGTCGAGGGTCACCTTGAAGTCGGCGGCCAGGGAGTAGAAGGACTCGCCGTTGTTGGTGTACGGGTCCAGGTGCCAGCCCGCGCCGTCGCGGACCGCGAGGACGGGCAGGGCGTTGCCGATGAAGCTGAAGGCGCCGTCGTGCCCGAACCGGTCGGCGCCGCTGGGCACGGTGATGCCCAGGTCGAAGCCGATGGTGGTGCTCTGGCCCTGGTTCAGCGGGGTGGGCAGGTCGATCTTCAGGGCCGTGCAGGCCACCGAGAGGGCGCCCGCCGTGCCGCCGGTGACGTTGCTGACCGTGATCGGCATCGACGAGCAGGTGCCGTGGTAGTTGTCCCACAGCCTCAGGTAGACCTCGCTGAGCGCGGTGGCGGAGGCGTTGGTGAAGGACACGCTCTCGTGCCCGTTCCAGACGGTGCCGCTCGTGTCGCTGGAGAGGCTGACCGTGTAGGACGGCGCGCCCGGGGTGCGGGTCGAGTCCGCCGGGGGCGGGGTGGTGCCGTCCGAGGTGTCGAGGGCGACGTCGTCCAGGACGAAGCTGGTCTTGAGACTGGAGTCCTCGGTCCCGGTGAAGGAGAGGTTCACGGTCTGGCCCGCGAAGGACGAGACGTCGAACGACTTCTGCACGTAGCCGGTGTTCTTGTCGAGGTTGGAGTAGGTCGCCAGTGTGGTGCTGCCGATCTTGGCGGTGAGCTTGTCGTAGGCGATGGACGAGGTCGTCTCGGCGGTGTCGATGTGCAGCCAGAAGGTGAGGGTGGCGGTGCTGCAGCCACCGGGGACGGTGACGCTCTGCGTCAGGGTGTCGGTGTGGCTGCTGCCGACACCGTTCAGCCAGGCGAAGGAGGAGCCGCCGTGGGCGGTCTCACCGGAGCGGCTGGTGATCACGCTCGACGAGGACTGCGTCCAGGGCGAGGTGCCGCTTTCGAAGCCGCCGTTGGTGACTGCCTGCGCCGGAGTGCAGGCGGCGGCCGCGGTGTTCTCGGCCGGTCCGGCCGCGGCAGGAGTGACGGGGAGGGAGAGGGCGACCAGCGCGGCGACGGCGAACGCTCCGGCGCCGAGGGTCCTGTGGGGGGTCGATCTCACACGCTGCTCCTTTGCGACGGCCGGGATCCCGGCCTGCTCGATGACCGCCCGGCCGGCTGGGGTGCGCCGGGGCGGCCGCGGATGGGGTTGAGCGAGCGCTGTACGGAGAGGTGCGCCGCGCCCCATGGGGTCGGGGCGGGGACTGCCGAAAGCGTGACAGATTTGACCGGGGCATGCCAGAAGGGGCGGCGAAGTGGGTGACCGTGCTCCTGATGCCGCCTGAACGGGGTACGGAGGGTGCCGGCGACGAGCGTGCTTGTTCAGCACCGCTCGGCCACGGAGGGGCCCGGGGCCCGGACAGGCGGACACGCCCGCTGCCGGCCCCGGACACTTCGGTGGCCCGGACTGTGGTGGATCAGTGGGCGGTCAGGACCATCAAGACGGCGCGGAGACGGGTGCCGTCCGGTCCCGGCCAGCCGTCGGCGACATGGCCGACCGCGCCCTGGCCGGGCAGCGGCGGGTTCTCGGAGACGGGTGTCAGGACGCGGTGCACGTGCAGGGTGGTGCCGTGCGGTGCGGCGAGGTGGGTGCCCCGCTCGTCGTCGGTGGGCTCGAGGGCGAGGTGCCGCGCGGAGAACGGCTCGCCCGTGTAGGAGCGGGTCACCTCGTGGTCGGGTGTGTCGCTGATGCTCTGGGCCATCGCTTGGGCCTTGCCCTCGATCAGGGACAGCAGTTCGGTGACCAGGACCGGGTCGTGGCAGCCGTCGTAGGCCCAGCGGTTGCCCAGCACGCCGTGCTCCATGATGCCGACGAGCGCGTGCTCCGCTCCCTCCAGCGGCGCACCGCGGTAGGTGAGCGGGACCAGGTAGGCGGTCGGTTCGGGGGTGGAGGTGTCGGTGGCCACCATGAACTCGATCCCGACCTCGCCCGCCGGGTCGTCCAGCCGGAAGCCGCCGGACTTCGCCAGCACGGGGGCTCCCGGACCGCCGCGGTACCACGGGCGGGTGGGCAGCCAGGTGGTGAGGAGGTCGAGCTTGGTCGGCTTGAGGGTGGTGTGGTGGATGATGGCCATGCCGGTGTGTCTCTCCCGTCGTGCCGGTGCGGATCCTCGAAGCTTTCCACACCGGCCGCGCCGGTCACTCCCCCGTCCCGGTCAGCGCGGGCGTCAACTCGGCCCAGGGGTTGGGCGGTTCTCCCCTCACCGGCCCGCAGACCGCGGCGCCGCGCTCGTGCGCCGTGCGCACGGCGAGGGGCACGAGGGCCCCGGGTACGCCGTAGACGAGGTGGCAGAAGCGTTCGGGCGGGTGGCGTGCCGTCCAGGGCGGGCGGGTGAACGCCGAGACGTACGTGGTCCAGTGGCCCTCGAAGGTGACGGTCAGGTCGGCGAGGCGCACGTAACCGGGCGCCGGGTGGACGCCCGGGTTGAGGACGACGGTGCCCGCGCCGAGCCCGCGTACCTCCCGGACCAGGCGACGGCAGGCCGGCAGCGCGGCCGGTGTGGCGGTGACCCGGTCGAGGAAGCAGCCGTCGGCCGCGTACCAGTCCTGGTGCCGCCGTACGTCCTCGACGACCTCGGCGCGGTCCCGGACGCCGTAGTCGGTGTCGACGTACCCGAGGAGGCGGGCGCCCGCCGCCCGCAGTGCCCCGGCGGCCGCCGTGAAGGCGGGGTCCGGTCCGGCCCCCGGCCCGTTCGCCGGGTTGAGGACGACCGCGTACGTGCGCGCGGCCGCCCAGATCAGCCGGTGCCAGGCGCCGGGATCCTCGGCCGGGTGGACGTACAGCGGTATCAACAGGCTCACGGCAGCCGCCCGTTCGCCGCCGTGGCCGCCCACAGCGCGTCGAGGGCATCGCCCAGGTGGTGGACGGGCCGCCAGCCGAGGGCACGGTCGGCTGCCGTGATGTCGGAGCACTGCCAGGACACCCGGGCGGAGCGGGCCGAGCCGCCCGTGTTCTCCTCCAGACGCCCCCGGAACCCCGCCCGCCGGGCCAGGCCCTCCACCAACTCCCTTACCGCCACGGCTCTTCCGCCCCCGATGTTGAGAACGCTCGGGAGCGGCCCCGGCACGGTGACCGCGAGGGCGACCGCCCGGGCGAGGTCGCGCACGTCCACGAAGTCGCGGTGGGCGGACAGGTCGCCGAGCCGCAGCACCGCACCGGGGTCGCGGCCGGCGGTGCGCAGCTGCGCCGCCATGCGGCCGGGCAGGCTCGCGACCGGCGCTCCGGGACCCACCGGGTTGCCGACCCGGAGCACCACGCCGTCCAGGGCGGCGGAGGTCACCGCGAGCGTGCCCGCGAGCTTGGTCACGCCGTAGGGGGTGACCGGGCAGGCGGGCGCCGACTCGGTGACCGGGGTGTCCGGAACGCCGGGCCCGTACTCGGCGGCCGAGCCCAGGTGGACCAGGCGGGCGGTGGGTGCCGCCTCGCGGAGCGCGGCGCACAGTGCGGCGGGGCCGCGGGCGTTGACCTCGGCGAGGGTCAAGAGGTCTCCCCCGGTCGCGCCCGCGCAGTTGACCACGGCGTCGGGCGCGGCCGCCGCGAGGGTCTTCGCGAGCCGCTCCGGCCGGTCGGTGGCGAGGTCGACGGGGAACTCGGCGGCGGACGAGCGGCCGCCGGCGAGGACCTGCGCGCCGTGCAGGCCGCGCAGCCCCTCTGCCACGTGGCGGCCCAGGAATCCGGTGCCGCCCAGGACGAGAATGCGCATGCGGTACTCAGGCTCCCTTGAGCAGAAGCGACTTGCGGGTGGTGAACTCGGCGTTGGCCCGGTCGTAGTCGTCGGGGCGGCCGATGTCGAGCCAGTACCCGGCGAACTCGTAGGCCTGCGGCGGGTTGCCGGCGGCCAGCAGGTCCAGGACCAGTTCGTCGAAGCCCAGCGGCAGGCCGGGGGTGTAGCCGTCGAGGGTCGAGCGGCTGAGGCCGTAGACGCCCATGGAGACGCGGTAGTCCATGCTGGGCTTCTCGGTGAAGGCGACGACCCTGCTCGCGTCCGTGGTGAGCACCCCGAAGTCGATGTGCACCTTGCGGGCGTACGTGGCGATGGTCAGCGGTGCGCCGGCGGACTCGTGCCGGCGCAGGACGTCGGCGTAGTCGAGGTCGGTGAGGACGTCGCCGTTCATGACCAGGAAGGTCTCGGGCAGCCGGTCGCGCAGGGTGAGCAGCGGACCCATGGTGCCGAGGGGGCTGTCCTCGGTGGCGTAGTCGACGGCCATGCCCCACTGGGAGCCGTCGCCGACGTAGGCACGGATGATCTCACCGAGGTGGCCGATCGCGAGGGTGCACCGGGTGAAGCCGGTGGCCGACAGCTGGCGCAGCACGATCTCCAGGATGGCGTGCTGGTCGCCGATGGGGACGAGCGGCTTGGGCAGCGCGGTGGTGTAGGGCCGCAGCCGGACGCCCTTGCCTCCCGCCAGGATCACTGCGTGCATGGGGCTCCTCCTTCGTCGTGTCGGGGGACGGGCCGGTGGGGTCAGATGTTGTAGATGCCGGTCTTGTAGCGGGCCAGGTTGGCCGGGTCGCGGAAGAAGTCCACGGTGTGCGCGAGGCCCTGTTCGAGGGTGCGGGCGGGCTGCCATCCGGTGGCCCGGGCGAGCCGGCCGGCGTCGGCGACGAGCCGCATCACCTCCGAGCCCGCGGGCCGGACGCGCTCGGGGTCCTCCCGGACGTCGAGGGCGGTGTCCATGACCTTGCCGATCAGGGTGACGAGATCGCCGACCGAGATCTCGCCGCCCGTACCGGCGTTGAAGGTGCGTCCGACGACCCGCTCGGCGGGCGCGGTGCCCACGGCGAGGAACGCCAGCGCGGTGTCCTTGACGTAGCTGAAGTCCCGGGTGGGGCGCAGGTCGCCCAGGGTGATGGTGCGCTCCCCCGCCGCGACCTGCCCGATGACGGTGGGGATGACCGCGCGCATGGACTGGCGGGGTCCGAAGGTGTTGAACGGCCTGAGGGTCACGACGGGGGTGGCGAAGCTGGCGTGGTAGCTGTCGGCCAGCCGGTCGCCGCCGGCCTTGGAAGCGGCGTACGGCGACTGGGTGTTGATCGGGTGGTCCTCGGTGATCGGCACGGTCCGCGCGGTGCCGTAGGTCTCGCTGGTGGAGGTGTGCACCAGCCGGGGTGTGTCCAGGGCCCGGACCGCCTCCAGCACGTTGAGGGTGCCGGTGACGTTGGTCTCCACATAGCTGTGCGGGGCCTGGTACGAGTAGGGGATCGCGATCAGCGCGGCCAGGTGGTAGGCGGTGTCGGCCCCTTCGAGCAGGCCGCGGACCGAGCCGGGGTCGCGCACGTCGCCGAGCACGATCTCCACCTGGTCCAGGACGTCCGGGGCGAGGGTCTCCAGCCAGCCGTAGGAGGAGAAGGAGTTGTACTGCGCCATGGCCCTGACCCGGTACCCGGAGGCGACGAGGACCTCGGTGAGATGGGAGCCGATGAAGCCCTCGGCTCCGGTGACGGCGGCGAGCGGTGCGGAGGTCAAGTCGGTTGTCCTTCCGGTCGGTTGCGCAGGGTGATAGGCGGCTTGGGCATTTCAGGCGTGCGCGGCGGGCCGGCCGAGGCGCCGCAGCGCGCACGCCACGAGACACAGCGCCGCGGCGCCGCAGCACAGCGGTAGCGCGCCCGGGCCGGGTGGCAGGCGCAGGAACGCCGCCGCCCAGGCCACGGCCGCTGCGGCCAGGCAGATCACGGCCGGCGGCCAGGCCACCCCGAAGGCCTGCAGGAGCAGCGCGGTCCACAGGGTGGCGGCGAGCGGGAGCAGGGCGGCCGGTCGGGCTCCGGTGAGGAGCGCGGCGGGCAGCAGCGGGAGGAGGTACAGGAGCAGGCAGAGGCCGAGCACGCAGGCGGAGCGCAGCAGGAATGCGGCGGGGGTGGCGGTGGCGCGCAGTGCGGCGACGGACAGGCCCCGGTAGCGGTACAGGAGCCACTCGGCCGGTCCCATGCTCAGCGTCAGCGCGATCACCGCGTACGGTGCCCGCCGCCCCTCCAGCAGTACCAGCAGGCCCGCGGCCAGCCCGAACAGCCCGTAGGGCAGGGACCGCACCGGGTGGGGCGGCCTGTCCTCGGGTGCGGCCGGGGCGGCGTGGGCGCGGTGCAGGGCGTGGCCGGTGACGGAGACCGTGGCCAGCAGGGCCAGCGCGGGGAGCCCGGCCCGCAGCGGGATGCCGGGTTCCCGCCAGGGCAGGAGTACGGCCCCGGCGATCAGCGGGGTGAGCGCGGCCAGCAGGAGGCGCTCGCGTGCCAGTACGAGCAGCACGCCCGCCGCCGCCAGGTACAGCGACTGTGCCGCCGCCGCCAGGATCGCCGGGCCGCCGTCGGCGGCGGGTACGGCGGCGGCCGTGGCGAGGGCCGCGCCCGCGGGCGTCCCGGCCAGGAGTGTGCGGGCGGCCTCCCGTCGCCCGGTGGCCATGCGCAGGTGGGCGCGGTGGCCGAGCGCCTGCCCCCACGCCCAGGAGAAGAGCGCCGCCACGATCAGGGCCGTGGCGTGCCGACCCGGGTGCCACAGCGGTGCGGTGAGCAGGTGGCCGAGCCCCGGCAGGGCGAACAGCACGCCCCGCAGCAGACAGCGCGCGTGGTCGGGGCGCCAGAGGTCGGGCGCGGGTGCCGGTTCGGGGAAGGTCCTCGGCACCTGCTCGTACAGGGCCGTGGCGAGCGAGAACAGGTCGGGATGCCCGTACCGTTCCTCGATCAGGTCGGCGGACAGGCCCTCCGCCTCCAGCAGGGCGGCCACCTCGTAGGGGTGGACGGCCGGACCGACGTCGTCGGCGAGTTCGGCGGCGAGCCGGCTGACCGCCTCCTCGTGCGGCCCGTGTCCGGGCGACCGCGGGGCGAGGGTGCCGTCGTCGGCGCGGCGGACCCGCGCGGGGGTCCCGGCGAGCCGGAGGACCGGCGTCTCCCGTCCGCCCGGTTCGAGCGCCATCGGCCCGCTCATCCGGCCAGGCTCCCCGCTGCGGCCGGGGTGTCCCGGGGTGGCGCGGACGGCGCTGCCAACGGCTGTACGAGGGTGGGCAGTTCGAGGTAGATGGAGCGGAAGGTGTCGATGGTCCGGCGCAGGGTGAACTGTCCGACCACGCGCAGCCGTGCCGCCTCCCCCATCGCCCGGCGGCGCGCCGGGTCGGCGAGCAGTTCCAGGGCGGCGGCGGCCATGGCTGCCGGGTCGCGCGGCGGGACGACGAGCCCGGTGTCGCCGACGGCCTCGCGTACCCCGCCGACGTCGGTGGAGACGGTCGCACGGCCGCAGGACATGGCCTCGATGAGGGTGAACGGGAATCCCTCGCTGATGCTGGAGAGCATCACGACGTTGCCGGCCGCGTAGGCGTCCTTGATGTCGTCGACCCGGCCCTCGAAGGTGACGGCGTCCGCGTGTCCCAGCTCGGCCGCGAGCGCCTCGCACCGCTCGTGGTAGGCCTCCCCGCCCCGGGGCGTGCCGCCGAACAGGCGCAGCCTGGCCTCCGGTATTCGTTCCCGCACCAGGGTGAAGGCGCGGATGAGGGTCTCCAGGTCCTTGATCGGGTCGACGCGGCCGGCCCAGCTGAGCGTGGGCGCGTCGGGTTCGGGGCCGGCCGGCGGAAAGGCGCCCGGATCGACGCCGTTGTAGACGGTGCGGATCGACTCCGGCGCGGCGCCGCCCCGTTCCTCCCACAGCCGGTTGTAGCGGTTGCCGGGCGTGATCAGGGCGGCTTGCCGGTAGCTCTCCTCGGCGAGCAGCCGGAAGAAGCCGAGCACAACGGCCTTCACCGGCCAGGGATAGGGCGCGGTGCGCTGGCCGAGGTAGCGTTCGCGCAGGTAGACGCCGTGCTCGGTGAGCAGCAGCGGGACGTCGTAGCGGTGGAGGCCGGCCAGGCCCGGCAGGACGGCGAGGCCGCCGCTGACCGCGTGGGCCACGCCGTCCCGGGGTGGCGGTGCGGCCAGCGGGCGCAGGGCGTGTTCCAGCAGGGCGGTCGCGGTGACCGCGTCGTGCAGGGTGGGCCGGGCCTCGCGGACGGCGAGGCCCGGGCGGTTCCACACCGCGGCGAGGAGGGCGATCGCCCGGTCGCCGCGCAGGAACGGGCTCAGGGTGCCCTCCGCCGCGGCCTTCGCCATCGTGTACAGGGCCGGCGCGAACCCGTCCTCCGCGCGCTGGTCGAGCAGCGCGGTCAGGAACCGCTCGTAGGCGGCAGCGAGTCGGACGCGGGCGCGGCCCCGGGGCCGGCGGCCGTCGGGCGGGGCGCCCCACAGCGGGACTGTGCGCACGCCGCGGACATGGGCGGGCAGGTCCCAGACGACGGGTTCGCGTCCCGTGCCGGTGACGGCGACGACGTCGAAGTCCAAGTCGGGCATGCCCTGGACGAGTTGGTCGCACCAGACGCTGACGCCGCCGTGACTGTGCGGGTAGGTGCCTTCGGTGAGCAGGGTGACGCGCGCCGCGCCGGGGCGGCGCGCGCCGTGGTGAACGTGCATCGATGTGCTCCACGGCCGAGAAGTGGGGTGGTCGTACGGGTCCGGTCGCGGACGGGCGGCCGGGACCCGGGGCCTGTCGGGCAACCGACCGCTCTCGGGCGGCGGTTGCGGGGACGGATCCCTCGGTCGGTGCGGCGTTCAGCTGTCCAGGGTGTACGGAACCTGCTCGGTCACGCCCGCGGGGGCCTGGGTGCCCGGGGCCGGGTCGGTGGCCGGCGTCTCGGTGGCCGACGTCAGGTCGATGCGGGGGGTCGTGGAGTCGGCGTGGGCCGCCCCGGCCGGCAGGCCGGGCGCGGCGATGGGCGCGCCCACCGTCGGTGCGGTGGTGCGAAACGTCCGCTGCATGCGGTGAAGTTCCCTCCCCGGGCAGGGGTGAGCACGGCTCCCGTGGAGCGGACGCACCCCCTTGCGCGACGCCGGCGTCCCCCTCAGAAGCCGGTCGTCGACGCATCCGTCGCGTCACATGGTGGTGTCTGTGTGTAGCTTTCGAGGTCGACTTGCGAAACATGACGGAAAAGTGCGGGTGTCCACGGGCCGGTGAAGGCAACCCTCCGGGCCGTTCTCCCGTCACGGGCGTGCGGGGGAGGCGGCGACACGGCGGCCGCGGCGCGCTGGTCCTGGCCCTGCCCGAGGCACCGGCGGGCTCCTGGGGCCTGTCCACTGAACCGCCAGTGGTCCAGACCGGATGGAGACCTGTCCAGAGGGTCCGATTCAGGACACTTGCGAACCGTGTCCGGGTGGTCCGCAAGGCGCGGTTGGTGCCGGTGGTGTCGCTGAAGCCCGGTCCTTCCAGCCGCCCTCCGGCCGACGATGCCCGATCCCCGGCCTCACCCCGGCCTCGGCGGGTTCACCGCATACGGGGCACCGGTGTCGCGGTCTCCCGTTCCGTGCCGCCGGGCCGGTACGTGACGCCCTGCTCGCGACCGAAGGCGTTGGCCTCCGTGGCCGAGGCGGCGATGCGGTGCAGCCAGTAGCCGTAGGCCACGGACTCCATCTGACGCCGTGTCAGCAGTAGCCGCCACCGGTTGTCCTCACGGCGGAACACCGCGAGGTGCACCTGCTCCGCCAGTCCCTCGGCGGGAGGCTCGCGCAGATGGCCGGCGAGGCCGACGAAGGTGCGCAGGGCACTCATCTGCGACGGCTTCAGCTCCACCAGCCGCTGCCCCGGCCCGGGCACCAGTCCGCCCGGCGCCCGGCGGGACCGCCTGGCGGCGTAGGCGAGCACGTCGCGGCCGTACCGGGACAGGCGGACGGCCTGCCGTACCGGGCGGCCCTCCAGCGCGGACAGTTCCGCGCGTGTCTCCCGGTCGCCCCACTCCACCAGGGCCAGTCGCGTCGGCTCGGTCAGGGCGGAACCCAGCTCCACGGCGGGCGCGTCGAGCACCCAGCCGTGCGGGGCCGTCCGTCCGATCCGGTGCACCGCCTCCAGTGCGGCGAGCATGCCTTCCCGACTCACCCCACGCACCCCCTCGTCTCGCTGTTACCGACTGGGCGACCGTAGACCCTGGGCGGCGCCGGGTTGGCATATTCACGGGGCCGTAAGCCCTTCGGGCGAAGTCGGCCGCGCCCGGGAACCGGAAGCACACAGGGCGCGGTCCGGCGGCCGAGCGGCCCCGTCAGCGCGGTGTCAGCGGGTCCGGGCACCGTGGTTCTCGTGACCGGCGAGGGAAACCGGAGGCCGGTCACGGGGAGAGGTGCCCGGAGTGGTTGATCGGGGACCAGCGAGCACGGCTCACGGTCGGGCCCCCACGGGGCCCACGCAGGTTCGAATCCTGCCCTCTCCGCTCCTCCCCGGAGCATGCCGGGCGACAACGCGGGTAGCCGCGAGCTACATGATCGACGCTGGCTTCGCACCAGGGAGGCGGATCTCATGCTCATGGCACACCCCGCGGTACTGAAGGACCTGATCGCCCAGTACGAGGCCCTCACGCTGCTCGGGGCGGAGGAGAGTACGCCGTCGGCCCGGCAGCGGCTGGCGGACATCTCCTACACCCTGTGCGTGGCCACCGGCACCAAGGACGTCGACATGGCCCTGATCGCCGCCCGGCACCGGCTGTCCGGGGCCCGGCCGGAGGACGACTCCCTCCTCCGGGCGGCCGTCCCGGCGCGGAAGGCACCGGCCGGCATCTGACCGTTCGCCCCACCCCGCCGCCCCACGTGGCGGTCCTTGAGGGGTTGGGCCCAGGACGGTGCCGTTTCCCCCCCCCCGGGGCGGCCTCTCCCTCCCACCACCCCCCAGGTAGAAAAGGTTGG
>NZ_JBWKFL010000019.1:14053-31842 GCF_056434305.1 Streptomyces sp. NPDC044061
AGATGGGACTACAACTAATCACCAGTGCGGGGGGGAGCGGGGCCGGGCGGAGAGCGGGTTCCCGCTCCCCCCCCCCCCCCCGCCCGGCGACCAGGCGAGGAGGGCGCCCCCGCGGGCCGGTCCGCGTTCCCCTCCCCCGGGCTCGCCTGCCCCGTCAACCACCCCCACGGGCACGAATGTTCGTTCCCGCTTCTGGTCCGGGAGACCTACCGGACGGTATACAGGCCCAGTTGACCGCGCGGACCGCACCTCATTGCGGGCCGCGTGCGTTGTCCCGGCCTCAGGGGGAGGATTCCATGGCGAACGACACACGCGCGGCGGACGGGGCGAGAGCCCGGCGGCGGACCGCCGCACTGGGCGCGGCACTCGGGGGCTGCGCCCTCGTGGCCGCGTCCACGACGCCCGCCGCCGCGCACCCCACCGGTCCCCGCGACCTCACCTATGTCTCCCTCGGGGACTCCTACACCTCGGGCCCCGCCATCCCGCGCCAGGTGGACGCCGACTGCGCACGTTCCGACCGCAACTACCCCTCGCTGCTGGCCGCGCAGCGCCGGGCGACCGCGTTCAAGGACGTGAGCTGCGCCGGGGCCACGACCGAGGAGATGTGGAAGGCGCAGGGCACCAACGCACCCCAGCTCAACGCGCTGGGACGGGACACCGACCTGGTGACGGTGCAGATCGGCGGCAACGACGTCGGCTTCGGGTCGATCATCGGCACCTGCGCCCGCCTCGGCGCCCAGGACCAGACCGGCAACCCCTGCGAGCGCTTCTACGAGGCCTCGGGCTACGACCGGTTGGCGCTCACCATCGCGGAGACCGCGCCGAAGATCGACCGGGTGCTGCGGGCCGTGCACGCCCGCGCGCCGCACGCGCGGGTGCTCCTCGTCGGTTACCCGGACCTGCTCCCGGACGACGGCAGCGGCTGCTTCCCCTCGGTGCCGTTCGCGCAGCGGGACTTCCCGTATCTGCGCGACACCGAGAAGCGGCTGAACCTGATGCTGCGCCTGGTGGCCGCGTGGAACCGGGCCGAGTACGTCGACACCTACGGCCCCACGATCGGCCACGACATGTGCAAGGCGCCCGCGGACCGCTGGATCGAGCCGCTCCAGCCGGCCTCGCCCGCGGCCCCCGCCCATCCCAACGCCGTGGGCGAGGCGGCCATGGCACAGGCCGTGCTGGACCGGCTGGAGCGGGGACGCGGACGCGGCTGAGCAGCAGCGGCGACGGCCTCCGCGCACCGGGTGGCGGAGGCCGTCGTACGGCCGAACCGTGTCAGCCGCCGAGCGCGGCCAGGACCACGCCCTTGGCCTCCTCCTGCACCCGGGCGAGGTGGTCGGGGCCGAGGAACGACTCGGCGTAGACCTTGTAGACGTCCTCGGTGCCCGAAGGGCGGGCCGCGAACCAGGAGTTGGCGGTGGTGACCTTGATCCCACCGATGGCGGCGCCGTTGCCCGGCGCCTCGGTCAGGACCCCGGTGACCGGCTCTCCGGCGAGCGTGTCGGCGGTGACCTGGGCCGGGGACAGTTTCGCCAGCAGCGCCTTCTGCTCGCGGGAGGCGGGGGCGTCGATGCGGGCGTAGGCGGGTTCGCCGAAGCGGGCGGTGAGGTCGGCGTAGTGTTCCGACGGCGTCCGGTCCGTGACCGCCGTGATCTCGGAGGCGAGGAGGGCCAGGATGATGCCGTCCTTGTCGGTGGTCCACACCGAGCCGTCCCGCCGCAGGAAGGACGCGCCGGCCGACTCCTCGCCGCCGAAGCCGATGGTGCCGCCGGCCAGTCCGTCCACGAACCACTTGAACCCGACCGGCACCTCGACCAGCCGGCGGTCCAGGTCCGCGGCGACGCGGTCGATCATGGTGGAGGAGACCAGCGTCTTGCCGATGCCCGCGTCGGCGGCCCACTGCTCGCGGTGCCGGTAGAGGTAGGAGATGGCGACCGCGAGGTAGTGGTTGGGGTTCATCAGGCCGGCGTCGGGCGTGACGATGCCGTGCCGGTCGGCATCGGCGTCGTTGCCGGTGGCGATGCGGAAGCGGTCGCGCTGCTCGATGAGCGAGGCCATCGCGTACGGCGAGGAGCAGTCCATGCGGATCTTGCCGTCCCAGTCCAGCGTCATGAACCGCCAGGTGGGGTCGGTGTGCGGATTGACCACGGTCAGGTCGATGCCGTGCTCCTCGGCGATCCGGCCCCAGTAGGCGACGGACGCTCCGCCGAGCGGGTCGGCGCCGATGCGCACGCCGGCCGCGCGGATCGCGTCCAGGTCCAGGACGCTCGGCAGGTCGCCGACGTAGGTGCCCAGGAAGTCGTGGTGCCGGGTGGTGTCCGCGGCGAGCGCACGGGCGTACGTCACTCGCCGTACGTCCTTCAGGCCGCCCGCGATGATCTGGTTGGCCCGGTCCTGGATCCAGGTGGTCGCCGCGGAGGCCGCCGGGCCGCCGCTGGGCGGGTTGTACTTGAAGCCGCCGTCGGCGGGCGGGTTGTGCGAGGGGGTGACGACCACGCCGTCGGCGAGGCCCGAGGTGCGGCCCCGGTTGTGGGTGAGGATCGCGTGCGAGACCGCCGGGGTCGGGGTGTAGCCGTCCGCGCTGTCGATGAGCACGGTCACGCCGGCCGCGGCGAACACCTCCAGGGCGGTGGCCTTCGCGGGTTCGGACAGTGCGTGTGTGTCGGCGCCGAGGAACAGCGGGCCGTCGACGCCCTGGGCCGCGCGGTACTCGACGATGGCCTGGCTGGTGGCGGCGATGTGGTCCTCGTTGAAGGCGGTCGCCAGGGACGAACCCCGGTGCCCCGACGTGCCGAACGCCACCCGCTGCGCCGGGTCGGCCGGGTCGGGGCGCAGCGTGTAGTACGCCGTGACCAGCCGGGCCACGTCGACAAGATCCTCGGGACCGGCCGGCCGGCCGGCTCGCTCGTGCGGCATGAGTCCGCTCCTCCGCATCGGTGTGATCGATCGCTCGGACCCATCCTTCCTCGTCAGGGCCCCGGCATGCGAGTGCGCCACCGGTGCCGAGAGCGGACCTCGGCCGGTTGCCCCATGATCCGCTTCCCCGATGATCACCATCGCGCCACTCCGTGCGCGCGGCTCAGACAGGCAGGTCCCCACCGTGTCCGGACCCACCGTGAAGGCCCCTTGGCCACTTGCTCGTTGCGCCCAGGTGGCGGTGGCCGCGGCAGTCGTGGCGGACGCCTGCCGTTCGGTGACCCTGCGGGCGCACCTCCTCCATCCGCGGGACACGTCCCTGAGCGCCGCGGGACACGCCTCGAGGGTGTACGTGAACGTCATGATGGCCACCGTCGTGGTGTTCCTGGTGTGGTTCTCCCGGTGCCGGCGCAATGCCGGACTGCTCTCCCCCGGAACCGTCCGCGGCTCCGCCGCCTGGGCGGTGTTCGCCTGGCTGATCCCGGTCGTGAACCTGTGGGCGCCACGCCGACTGGTCCTGGACGTCCAGCGGGCGAGCGGGCCCGGTACGGCGGAGGGGCGGGACCGGGTGCTGGTCAACGCCTGGTGGACGGCCTGGGCCGGGCACGCGCTGGTCCTCGCCCTGGGCAACCTGGGCGGAGGGACCTCGCTCCCTCTCCTCCTCGGGTCCGAGGCCCTCGAACTGGCCGCGGGCACCCTGGCGATCGCCGTGATCCAGCGCGTCACGGCGCGGCAGGCCACCGCGCTGGAGGCGATACGCCCGGTCCCGGGCGCCATGGGCCTGCCGCACCTGTCCTAGGGCCTGTCGTCAGCCGATGTGGTAGCTGTCCCCGTACACCTTCCAGTCGAGCGGTGTGTCCAGGTCGAGGTTGCCCTTGCGCAGGAACACCCGCTGCTCGGTGTCGACCCTGCTGGTGTCGCTGTGGGCCTCCTCCTGCTTCATGGCCCACACCCGGGCGTCGAGGAAGGCGTTGAGGTACGTCGTCTCGTTGCCGCCCTGCGCCGGCGGCTTGGCGCTGCGCAGGGCCCGCTTGCGGATGTTGCGGAAGCTGGTGGGGTCGTCGCCGTCACCGTGCATGACGATGGCGTCGTAGTAGGTGAACTGGCCCAGGGCGCGCAGCCCGTCCGCCTTGCCCTGGGCGACCGCGGGGTTGAAGTAGACGCGGTCGCGTTCGTCGTTCTGGGCCTGCTGGAACGCGGAGTCCTGGGCCGCCTTGCGCCAGTCCTTGGGGTAGTTGGGGTCGAGGCCGTCGTGCGAGTCGCTGCCGTTGACCCGGCGCAGGGCGGGCAGGTACTTGGCCAGGACGTTGCCGGGCCTGCGGTCGGCGTAGAGCTGGACGAGGTCGAGCATGTCGCCGGTGCCGGAGCAGAATCCGATGATCCCGGCGGTGTAGCCGCGGCCGTCGCCGATGTCCTCGATGTACTTGTACTGGGCCTTCCAGTCGAGCGAGGAGTTCTCCGCGCTCGAGACCAGTTGCATGGCGATCTCCTTCTTCGCCGGGTCGTCGAGGCCGGGCGCGGCCGACGGTGCCGCCGCGACGCGCTGGGCGCCGACCAGGGCACCGGAGGCGACGGCGCCGAGCAGGGCGACGACGGTCCGGCGGGAGAGGTGGGCTGAGGCTGCCGACTCGCTGTCTGTGTGCACCACAGGGACTCCAAAGAGGGGTGGGGGGTGGGGAGTTGGTCCGTACCGCACTGGTAGGAAAGTTTCCTATCAAACCCCGGAGAGGGCGGTAACCCGTTCCGCGAGAAGTTCGTAGGATCGAACAGTGCGGCCCGGCCGCCCCGTCGCCTCACCCGTGAGGCGTCTTCGCCCGCTCCCGCGCGTAGGCGTACAGCTCCTTCGACGTGGTGATCAGCTCACGCCGTTCCGCCTGCGAACCGACCATCGGCCGGGAGCCGTTGAGCGGCACCTGGGCGCTCTCCGGCAGGAACTTCACGGTCAGCAGTCCGATGGCGCCTGCCAGCATCAGGTAGTAGGCCGGCATCAGGTCGTCACCGGTGGCGTCGACCAGCGCGGCGGTCACCAGCGGTGTGGTGCCGCCGAACGCGGCGACGGCGAAGTTGAAGCCGATCCCCATGGCCGCGTAGCGGACCGCCGTCGGGAACAGCGCGGGCAGCGTGGCCGCGCTGGGTGCGGCGAAGCAGGCCAGCAGGGTGGACAGCAGCAGCACCCCGAGGATCGGCGGCCAGGTGCCCTCCGCCTTGATCAGCAGGAACGCCGGAACGGCCAGCACGATCATCGCGGCCGCGGCGACCGCGTAGACCGGCCGCCGGCCGACCCGGTCGCTGAGCCGGCCCACGAAGGTGATCAGTACGACGATCCAGACCATGCCGGTCAGCACCAGGAGGTCCGCCGACCCGCTGGAGCGGTTCAGCGTCTCGGTCCGATAGGTCGGCAGATAGCCGGTGACCATGTAGTTGGTGACGTTGTAGAGCAGCACCAGGCCCATGCAGACCAGCAGCGCACGCCAGTGGTTGCCGACGATGTCCTTGAACTCGTTGCCCGCCGACTCCTGTGCCAGGCTCTTCTCGTGCTCGTCCAGCTGCTGCTGGAAGGCCGGGGACTCCTCCAGCTTGAGCCGCATGTACAGGCCGATCACCCCGAGCGGTCCGGCGATCAGGAACGGGATCCGCCAGCCCCAGGAGAGCATCTGACCGTCCGTCAGCAGCAGGTTCAGCGCGGTGACCAGGGCCGAGCCGAGGGCGTAGCCGACGAACGTGCCGAAGTCGAGCCAGCTGGAGAGGAACCCGCGCCTGCGGTCCGGCGAGTACTCGGCGACGAAGGTGGTGGCCCCGCCGTACTCGCCGCCGGTCGAGAACCCCTGGACCATGCGGGCCAGCAGAAGCAGCACGGGAGCGGCGATTCCGATCGTGCTGTAGCCGGGGATGACGCCGATGGCGAAGGTGCCCACGGCCATCAGGATCATGGTGGTGGCGAGCACCTTCTGCCGGCCGATCCGGTCGCCGAGCGGCCCGAAGACCAGCCCTCCGAGGGGTCGTACGACGAAGGCGGCGGCGAAGGTCGCGAAGGAGGAGATCACCTGGGCGGCCGGGGAGGCGCCCGGGAAGAACACCTTGCCGATGGTGGCGGCGAGGTAGCTGTAGACGCCGAAGTCGAACCACTCCATGCAGTTGCCGAGCGCGGAGGCGCCGACGGCCCGCTTCAGCAGGGGGCGCTCGACGACCTGGACGTCGTCCTTGCGGAAGGCCCCGTGGTTGCGGCGCAGTCTGCCGGTCAGATCCCTGCGGACCTGGCGCGGCAGCTCGGCCACCGCTTTCGGGGTCCCCGGCCTCCCGTCGGCCCGCCGTTCACCGACGGGCTTCGCCCCACTCACAGGCTCCTCCGTTCCCGCACCGCCGGCGCATGCGCTCACCGCCGGTTCGCGTACCCGTCCGTTTCGTCGGGTGTCCCTTCCGGCTGCCCCTCTCCGCACCCGCCACACCAGCGACGGGCACACTCGCCACACGGGCCTCTCGGACCCCGTGCGCCACCCGATTCAGAAACCGCGCCGCTCAATCCCATGAGGGGCAGCGGTTGGACTTACGAATCTTGGAGGCGCAGGGTGGACGGGTTCCGTCGCGCACGACGGGCACCCCTACGGCACCACCCGGAGACGACCCGATGAACCACGTCGCGAACCCCGCTCGCTACGACGGCACCATGCGCTACCGGCGCACCGGCCGCTCGGGACTGGACCTCCCGCTCCTGTCCCTGGGCTACTGGCACAACTTCGGCGACGACCGCTCCTTCGAGAACCAGCGCGAGATCGCCCTGCGCGCCTTCGACCTCGGCATCACCCACCACGACCTGGCCAACAACTACGGCCCCCCGTACGGCGCGGCCGAGATCAACTTCGGCCGGCTGATCGAGCGGGACCTCGCGCCGTACCGGGACGAGCTGGTGGTCTCCACGAAGGCCGGGTGGGACATGTGGCCCGGCCCCTACGGGCAGGGCGGCGGGTCCCGCAAGTACGTGCTGGCCTCGCTGGACCAGTCCCTGAGCCGCATGGGCCTGGACTACGTGGACATCTTCTACTCCCACCGGCTCGACGCGAGCACGCCGCTGGAGGAGACGATGGGCGCGCTCGACACCGCCGTCCGCCAGGGCAAGGCGCTGTACGTCGGCATCTCCTCCTACGACGCCGAGCGAACCCGGCAGGCGGCCGCGATCCTGCGCGAACTGGGCACCCCGCTGCTGATCCACCAGCCCTCGTACAGCATGCTCAACCGCTGGATCGAGACCGACGGCCTGCTGGACGCGGCCCAGGAGGAGGGCTTCGGCGTCATCGGGTTCACGGCGCTCGCGCAGGGCCTGCTGACCGGCCGCTACCTCGAGGGTCTGCCCGAGGACTCGCGGGCCGCGCAGGGCAAGTCCTTCGACCCGTCCTGGCTGACCGCGGACATGCGCGGGCGGCTGCGCTCCCTGAACGACATCGCCGCGCGGCGCGGACAGACCCTGGCCCAGATGGCGCTGGCCTGGGCCCTGCGGGACGAGCGTGTCACCTCCCTGGTCATCGGCGCCTCCCGCACCGAGCAGCTGGAGCAGAACGTGGCCGCGCTGGAGAACCTCGACTTCAGTGCCGAGGAACTGGCCGAGATCGACAAGTACGCCACCGACGGCGGCGTGGACCTGTGGCGGGACGCCCGCCTGGGGAATCTGGGGTAATGCCTGGCACCGAGTGACATGAAACCTGGACATAAAGGAAAAGTCAGACATAATGGAAGTCATCCGGACCGCGACCCCGCCCCTTCAAGGAGCCGCTCACCGCATGGCCTACGGAGCCCCCCTCAGCCCCTGTCTGCCGCCCCGTCCCGACCTGGGCCTCGCCCGCGACTGCGAGCACTGCCTCGGCTGGGGAACCGTCGTCACCCGCGACGGGGGACACGAACTGTGCCGCACCTGCCAGCCCGAGTCGGGCGACGAGGAGTACGGCACGGGATTTCTCCGCTAGTCCTCACCGCCGTACCCGGAGGCCGTGCGCGGCCGCGACGTACGGTGGGGGCATGGCCCCTCCGCTTCCGGGCCCGCTGGCTCACCTGGCACCGCTGCTCGGCCACTACGGCTACTGGGCCGTGGGGGCCGTCGTCCTCGTGGAGGACTTCGGGGTGCCGGCGCCCGGTGAGACCATCCTGATCGCGGCGGGCGTCCTCGCCGGTGCGGGGCGGCTGAACATCGTCGCCGTGGCGGCCGTCGCGTTCGTGGCGGCGGTGCTCGGGGACAACATCGGCTACCTCATCGGCCGCCGCGGCGGGCGGGCCGCCGTGCACCGCTGGGGACGGTACGTCTTCCTCACACCGAAGCGCTTCCAGGCCGCCGAGGACTTCTTCGGCCGGCACGGCGGCAAGATCGTCGGCGTGGCCCGGTTCGTCGAGGGGCTGCGCCAGGCCAACGGCATCGTCGCGGGCACGACGGGCATGGCCTGGCGCCGCTTCCTCGCCTTCAACGCCCTCGGCGCGGCCCTGTGGGTCGGTCTCTGGGCCACCCTGGCCTATCTGGTGGGCAACCACATCACGGCCGCCTACGACGAGATCACGCACTACCAGCTCTACGTCCTCGTGGCCGCCGGCGTGCTGATCGGCACCCTCGTCGTCCTTCGGCTCGCGCGGCGCCGGCGCGAACGCTGACCGCCCCGGGCGGCTCCGTGTCAGGTCTCCGCCGCGCCCTGGGCGTGCAGGTACTCGAGGGCGTCCAGCACCACCGTGCGCCGGTACCACGAACGCCACCCGGCCAGCTCGCAGGCCAGGGCGTCGAGCGCGCTCTCCTGTCCCGGGGCCAGCCAGGCGCCCGGATCCGCGCGGTGCACGGAGACCACGCCGTTGCAGTCACCGTCCGAGGTGATCATGGGGGTGCTGTGCAGGGCACGTATGCCCGCGGCGAGGGTGGCCCGGCCCACGGGATGGCCGACCAGCCCGGGTTCGGCGGCCACGTCGGGAACGGTCACGGGCTTCCGGTCCGCCTGCGCCCGGGCGCAGACCGCCGGCGGCCCGCAGACGAGGGCCAGGCAGTCGCGGTAGACGGTGTCCAGGCCGTGGTGGGCCTCCAGCACGAGCGCCTCGTCCTGGGTGTAGTCGGTCAGATGGATCTCCGCCGCGTCCGCGTCCGTCAGGGTCACCGCCGCGTACACGCCGGCCCGCAGGACCTGCCGGCGGTCGCGCGGGTCCACTCGGTCGGCGAGCGGAAGGCCGAGGACCGGCGGCGGGAGGTGCACGCGGCTGGGGAACCACTCCTGCGCCGACCAGGGCGCCGGGGCCGTCACCAGGGCGGCGGCCAGCACCCGCAGCGGCACGTTGTGGCGCTGGGAGCCCTCACGCAGCAGGGCGAAGGCCTCCGCCGGTCCGGGCAGGCCGTAGCGGGCTAGCAGGATGCCCTGGGCGATCCCGATGAGCCCGCTGGTGCGCGCCTTGGCCCGCAGGCCGAACACCTCGGTGCGCACGTCCTCCGGCAGGAATCGCACTCCCGGTCCGGGGTGCGGCACCGCGCCCGTGCCGCACAGGTCGGAGAGGGCGCCCTCGAGGGTGGGGTACAGACGGACGCCGGGCAGCTCGGCGGCCGCGAGCGCGGCGCGCACCTCGGGCCCGGCACCGGTGACCAGAACGGGCCCGGAGACCAGGTGCCGGGTGTGGTCGGCCAGGGTGTCCAGGGCCGCACCGCTCAGCCGGCGCACGCCGGAGACGTCCAGCACCAGGCGCAGGCCGCGCCGGTCGGCCCGGCCGAGCCGCAGGTCCAGTTCCCGGCCGAGCATCCCGGCGCCGCGTCCGTCCAGGGCGCCCGACAGGCGCAGTACCACCGCCCGGTCGGCCACCGGCTGCACCGTGAGCGAGGCGCCTGCCGTCATGGCGCCTCACCCGCGATCTCCGCACGCCTCCGCATGGCACACCCCGATCAGTCCGCAGGCCCGGCCGCTCCTGACCGCTTGGTTTCCCTTGCTCTTTCACCTTGTTCCCTGTCGTCACCAAATGGCAAGCAGACGCAGTGACCGGCTGACGCTCACGGCCCGTGCCCGCCGCGTCGAGCACGGATCGCGGAGGGCAGGGCGCTCCACACTCCGTCCCGCGACCGCGGCCGAACATGTCGCCGAGCCGGCCGAGGACGACGACCAGCACGGCCGAGACCAGCAGATAGCCCAGGATCATCCACAGCACGTAGCCGATGTTGCCCGCGGCGAGCGGGTCCGGGCCGATCCCGCGGAAGATCGCGGGCAGGGAGATGATCACGATGGAGGCGTCCATCGTGGCGATCAGGACGCCGAGCGTGGTGTTGGACAGGGCGATCCACTTGTCGCCGGGGCCCGGGGTGTGTCCCGGTGACGGGCCGAACGGGCGAGCAACCGGCCGCGCAGGCCTTCCGCGGGACCGCCCGGGAGCGGCGGCCGGCCGCTCACAGCCGTTCCGCCGGCCGGTCGAGCAGGGGCAGCGCGGCACGGAGTGCCGCGCGTTCCCCGGGGGTGAACTCGTCCAGCGCGTGGGCGAGCCGGCCGACGGACTCCGAGCGGCGTTCCTCCAGCACGGTCCGGCCCGTGTCGGTGATCGGCACGATGGCCCCGCCGGCCGTCCTCCGTGTCAGGAGCACGGCTGACCAGTCCGCGCTGTTCGAGCCCGGCGAGCTTGGTGGCCATGGCCTGGGGCCGCACACGCTCGAGCTCGGCGAGCGAGCCGGGCGAGTCCGGGCCGACGGCGGCCAGCCGGGCCAGTACGGAGACGCCCGAGAGGGTCACGTCCCCACGGCGTGGGCCTGGCGGAGTCGGCGCACGATCCGGCCCATGGCGAGCCGCGGCGCGGCGGCGAGCACCGCGGTGTCCTCGAACCCGCCCCGTTTCCCGCCGTCCGTGTCCACGGTTACTCATCGCAGGTTTATCAGTCTGAACTGTTCAACCACATGTTAGTAATCAGGGGCCGTTTGGACTGGCGTTCAGTGGCAAGCCGAATGTGGACCGCACACCGAACAGACGTGGGGATGTGAAACCCGATGGCTGCCAACAAGAAGGCGAAGGCCAAGGCGGAGCAGGCCAAGGGCAAGGTCAAGGAGGTCACGGGCCGCGCCGTCGGCAACGAGAGCATGGAGGCCGAGGGCCGCATGGAGGCCGCGCGCGGCGACGCCCGGCAGGCCAAGGAGAAGACGAAGGACGTCTTCAAGCACTGACCTTCGAGCACTGAATCGGACGACGTACCGGGGCAGGTCCGGGAACTCCACATGGATCGGATTCCCCGGGCCTGCCTCGACGTGTCACGAGGAAACGGGCAGCGAAGCATGGACCTCCACATGAGCACTCACGCGACGAGGCTGAGCCGCCCGGTGCCCCTGCGGCTCAGCCGTACCTGGGACGCCGGTGTGGCCTGCATCGCCGACGCGAGAGACGCCGTCGGTGCCCTGCTGTCGCAGCTCCGGCCCGCGCCGGCCCGGCGCGCGGTCCAGGACGCCCAGCTCGTCGTCAGCGAACTCGTCACCAACGCCGTCAAACACGCTCCCGGCCCGTGCGCGCTGCGGCTGGAGCTGTCCCCGGACGACACCGCACTGCGCATCAGCGTCACGGACACCTCCGCCGAACCGCCCCGGCAGCGCCCTCCCGATCCAGGGCGCGTCGGCGGCCACGGACTGCATCTGGTGAGCCTGCTCAGCAGCGGGCTCGAGGTCACCCCGCTGCCCCACGGCAAGCGCGTCACCGCCACCGTCGCCCTCACCGCGGCGCACGGTGTGTAAACCTGAGGGCGTGGCATCTCAGCTGAAACTCACCGCGGACGCCGACGCCCCCGTGCTGACCGTGCACATCGCGGGCGACCTCGACTACGACACCTGCGGGGACCTGGTCGACTTCGTCGCCGCCCGCCTCGACACCGCGCCCGACCTGCTCGACGTGCGCCTGAACTTCCGCGGGCTGACCCACATCGACTCCTCGGGACTGGCCGCGCTGCTCGCGGTCCGCCGCCGCACCGGCGCCGCCCGCGCCGCCCTCCACCTGGACGAACGGCCCGCCACGCTGGACCGGATGCTGGACCTCACCAACACCCTCGACCACCTCACCGCACCCGTGGACCCGGTTCCGGGCCCCGGCACCGCCTGACTCAGGCCACCCGGATCCCCACGATGCAGGTGTCGTCGTCGGTGTCCGACCTGCTGTAGGTGAGCAGCCGGTCCAGGTGCTGGTCCAGGCTGCCGGGCGCCGAGCGGGCCGTGACCAGCAGATGCGACAGGGACTCCTCCACGGAGCGGTCCCGGCGCTCGATCAGGCCGTCGGTGTACATCAACAGGGTGTCCCCGGCCGCCAGTTGCACCTCCGTCTCCTCGTAGCCGGCCTCCGGCACGGCGCCCAGCAGCAGACCCCTGAGCATGGGCAGCGCGGACGCCTCCGCATCCCGGACCAGGACCGGCGGGAGGTGGCCCGCCCGCGCCCAGCGCAGGGTGCGCCGCTCGCCGTCGTACAGGCCGCAGACGGCGGTGGCGGTGACGGCGCCGGTCAGATGGTGGGCGACGATGTTCAGCCAGGACAGCAGCTGCCCGGGCCCGGCGCCGGTCACGGCCAGCCCGCGCAGGGCGTTGCGCAGTACGACCATGCTGGTCGCCGCCTCGATGCCGTGCCCGGCGACGTCGCCCACGCACAGCAGCACCAGCCCGGAGGGCAGCGCGACGGCGTCGTACCAGTCGCCGCCGACCAGCTGCTCGGTCTCGGCGGGCCGGTAGCGCACCGCCACCTGCAGGTCCGGCACCCGCAGCGGTGCCTGCGTGGGCGGCATGATGGCGTGCTGGAGCTGCAGAGCCAGGCGGTTGCGCGCGTCGGCCTGCTGCTCGGTGTGGGCGAGCTGGTCGCGGGTGGCGGCGAGGGCGACCTCGGTCCAGTGCTGGGCCGAGATGTCCTGGTAGGCGCCGCGTACGACGAACAGCTGGCCGTCGGTGTCCAGCACCGGTTCGGCCACCACGCGTATGTGCCGGGTGACCCCGTCCGGCCGGAGCAGCCGGAACGCGGCGGACGCGGGCCTCCGGTGGTGCAGCAGGGTCCGCAGGAAGCGGCCGATGGGGACGGCGTCGTCGGGGTGGGCGTGCGCGGCCAGGTTCTCCAGCGGGACCGGCGCGCTGGTGGGCGGGCGGCCGTACAGGTCGAACAGCTGGCCGTTCCAGGTGATCTCGCCGGTCAACAGGTTCTCCTCGAACCCGCCGATGCGGCCGAGACGCTGGGCGTGCTGGAGCAGGCTGGCCAGGCGTGCCGTCTCGTCCTCGATGCGCCAGATCAGCAGCACCCCGGCGCCGTGCCGGCTGATGCTGATGTCGGCGACGGCCGCGAGCGGCACCTGGTCGACCAGCGCGGTGAGCCGCATGCGGTGGGCGCGGAACGGCTCGCCGGTGGCGTGCACCCGCTCCACCCGCTGGAACAGCTCGCTGGATCCCGCGGCCATGGGGTAGGCCTCCAGCAGCAGCGCGCCGTTGATCACGGCGCGCGGCCGGCCCGCCGGGTCGAGGAAGTGGCTGTTGACGTGCTGGATGCGGAAGTCGACGAGCCGCCCGGCGTCGTCGAGGTGCGGCACCAGCACCAGGGCCGGGTCGTGCAGCCCGTCCGCCAGGTCCATCAGCTCCGCCGCGTCCGGCAGCACCCGGGGCTCCTGCGCGGTGCCGGGCAGCAGCACATGAGCCTCCAGGGTGTGCGCGCACAGCTCCGCCAGCGCTTCCACCTGGCGGACCACCGGGGGCGGCTGCGGGCCCTCCGGCTTGGGCCAGGCGATCTCCAGGACGCCGTGGATCCGGCCGCCCGCGCCGGCGGGCACGGCCACCCGCGCACCGTCCGCGAATTCGTGCCGTCCGACGGTGGGCAGCCCGGACTCGGCGAGGGACGGCAGCCACAGCCCGTCGGGCTCGGTCAGACCGCGCCGGGCCACCGTGGCCACGTCCGGGGGGACGTAGCGCCAGCGGGCCGCCTCGGCCGGCGGGAACCCGGCGCTGCCCGCCAGGGTCAGCGAGCCGTCGGAGCCCGCGGCCCACACGGCGACGGCCACCGCTCCCAGCGGCCGCAGCGCGTGCTGGAGCAGCGAGTCGGCGACCGCCTGGGTGTCGTGGGCGGCGAGGACGCCGCTCTCGGCGGCGCGCAGCCGCACGGCGGCGGACTCCTCGACCGGTGCGGCCGGGGCCGAGGTGGCGGCCAGGAAGGCGCCGGCCACCTCCGACACCCGGTCCCGGGCCGCCTGGTTGATGACCTCGACCGCGAACTCCAGCGGGGTCACCCGGGCCTGATCGGCGAGCTCGGCGAGCTGCCGGGCAGCCTGCGCGGGGCCGCAGCCGAGGCGCTCGACCAGGATGCCCTTGGCCAGTTCGAGCAGGGCCCGGCCCTCCGCCTCCGCCTGCGCCGCGCGCACCTCCCGGCGCAGCCGCTCGACCGTCGCGGCCAGCCGGCCGACGGGCGAGGTGGCGGGCACCTTGGGCAGGTCCGACTCGGCAACCTCCGGCAGGCCGGACAGGTCGGGCAGGCCGGGCAGGGCGGTGCCGAGCGGTGTGCCGGGCGCCTCGAAGACGTCCGGCAGGCCGGGGCCGGCGGGACCCGCGGCGGGTGCCACGGGTTCGGGCGACGGGTCGTGGGCGTTCACGGTGTACGTGCTCCTCGGCCGGCGGACGGTGGGGCGGGCGGGAACGTCCTCATGCGGGCAGCCAGCGCCGGACGCAGGCGAGGAGGTCATGGGTGTCCACCGGTTTGGTCACGTAGTCGCTGGCACCGGAGGCGAGGCTCTTCTCCCGGTCGCCCTGCATCGCCTTGGCGGTCACGGCGATGACCGGCAGGTCCGTGTACTGCGGCATCCGGCGGATCTCGGCGGTCGCGGTGTAGCCGTCCATCTCGGGCATCATCACGTCCATCAGGATGAGTTCGACGTCCGGGTTGTTCACCAGCGTCTCGATGCCCTTGCGGCCGTTCTCCGCGTGCAGCACACGGAAGCCGTGCAGTTCCAGGATGCCGCTGAGCGCGAACAGGTTGCGGGCGTCGTCGTCGACGACGAGGACGGTACGGCCGCGGGTCCGCTCGTCGACCTGGTGGGGCTCCGCCGGCTGCGCCTCGTCGCCCCGGACCAGGGTGAGCACCTCGCCGGGCTCCTCGGCCGACAGGTGCAGGGCGATCCGCTCGCGCAGCTCGTCCAGGCTGTACAGGTGCTCGAGCGAGCCGCCCACGGTGTCCTGCGCGAGCTGCTCCGTGCGGTGGGAGCTGTGCACCAGGACGGGGACGCTCGCCAGGGCCGAGTCGCCCCGAAGTGCCAGCAGGAAGCGGGCCGACTCCCCTTCGGGAGCGCCGAGTTCGACGACGACGCAGTGGCAGGGCTCGGCGGCGAGGGCTCCGGCGGCCTCCTGTGCGCCGACCGCGTTGATGATGTCGACCCGGGCGCCGCCCGGTGCGGGCGCGAGGTCGCCGACGACGCTCTCGGCGACGAGGGTGAGCAGGCCGCGCGGGCGCTCCTCCACCACGAGCAGGCGACGCGGGCGCTGCCCGCCGGCGGCACCCGTCCGGGCCTCGGCCACGGGCTCCCGCTCGGCCGGCTCCTCGGCCCGGGACGGCTCAAGCTGCTGGGGCGTGCCCCGGCCGCCGCGCAGCAGTTCCTCGAAGTCCGCCCGGGCGACGGGCAGGAAGAGGGTGAACGTGCTGCCCTTGCCGGGGGTGCTGTCCACGGTGACGGCGCCGCCGAGGAGGTGGGCGATCTCCCGGGTGATGGACAGGCCGAGCCCGGTACCGCCGTACTTGCGGCTGGTGGTGCCGTCCGCCTGCTGGAAGGCGCCGAAGATGGTCTCCCGCTGCTGCTCGGGGATGCCGATGCCGGTGTCCTTCACCCGGAAGGCCACGATGGTGCCGCCGCGCAGCACGCCTTCGGGCACCTCCTGGTCGGGCGCCGGTTCGATCCGCAGTTCCACGCTGCCCTGCTCGGTGAACTTCACCGCGTTGGACAGCAGGTTGCGCAGGACCTGCCGCAGCCGGGAGTCGTCGGTCAGCAGGTCGGCGGGGGCGCCGGCCGCGGTGGTGACGGTGAACTCGAGGCTCTTCTGCGAGGTCATCGGCCGGAAGGTGGCCTCGACGTACTCGATGAGCTGCTTGAGCGGGACCCGCTCGGGCGCGATGTCCATCTTTCCGGCCTCGACCTTGGACAGGTCGAGGATGTCGTTGATGAGCTGGAGCAGGTCCGAGCCGGCCGAGTGGATGATGCCCGCGTACTCGACCTGCTTGGGGGTGAGGTTGCGGGAGGGGTTCTGGGCCAGCAGCTGGGCGAGGATGAGCAGGCTGTTGAGCGGGGTGCGCAGCTCGTGGCTCATGTTCGCGAGGAACTCGGACTTGTACCGGGAGGCCAGCGACAACTGCTGGGCGCGGGCCTCAAGTTCCTGCCGGGCCTGTTCGATCTGCAGGTTCTTCGCCTCGATGTCCCGGTTCTGCTCGGCCAGCAGCGAGGCCTTGTCCTCCAGTTCGGCGTTGGAGCGCTGCAGCTCCTCCTGGCGCGCCTGCAACTCGGCGGAGCGGGACTGCAGTTCGCTGGTCAGGCGCTGCGACTCCTCGAGCAGTTCGTCGGTACGGGCGTTGGCGACGATCGTGTTGACGTTGACGCCGATGGTGTCCACCAGCTGCTGCAGGAAGTCCCGCTGGATCTGGGTGAACCGGGTGACCGAGGCCAGTTCGATCACTCCGAGGACCTGTTCCTCGAAGAGGATGGGCAGCAGCAACAGTGCGGTGGGCTCGATCTGTCCGAGGCCGGAGGAGATGGTGACGTAGCCGGGCGGCAGTTCGTCCACGGCGATGGTGCGGCGGCTGCGCGCGGCCTGGCCGACCAGCGAGCGGCCGAAGGGGATGCGGACGGGGCGGGTGTCCTGCTCGGGCCGGCCGTAGGAGCCGACGAGCCGCAGTTCGGGTCCGGCCTCGCCGTCCTCGGCGAGGTGGAAGGCGCCGTACTGCGCGGAGACCTGCGGCACCAGCTCGTCCATGATGAGCTCGGCCACGACGGGCAGGTCGCGGTGGCCCTGCATGAGGCCGGAGATCCGGGCGAGGTTGGTCTTGAGCCAGTCCTGTTCCTGGTTGGCCCGGGTCGTCTCGCGCAGTGACCCCACCATGGAGTTGATGTTGTCCTTGAGGTCGGCGACCTCGCCGGAGGCGTCGACGGTGATGGAGCGGGTCAGGTCGCCCTCGGCGACGGCGCTGGCCACGTCGGCGATGGCGCGGACCTGCCGGGTGAGGTTGCCCGCGAGTTCGTTGACGTTCTCGGTGAGCCGCTTCCAGGTGCCGGAGACGCCCTCGACCTCGGCCTGGCCGCCGAGCCGGCCCTCGGTGCCGACCTCGCGGGCCACGCGGGTGACCTCGTCGGCGAACGCCGAGAGCTGGTCCACCATCGTGTTGATGGTCGTCTTCAGCTCCAGGATCTCACCGCGGGCGTCGACGTCGATCTTCTTCGACAGGTCGCCCCGGGCCACTGCGGTGGTCACCAGGGCGATGTTGCGCACCTGGCCGGTGAGGTTGTTGGCCATGGAGTTGACGTTGTCGGTGAGGTCCTTCCAGGTGCCGGCCACGTTGGGCACGTGGGCCTGGCCGCCGAGCCGGCCCTCGGTACCGACCTCGCGGGCCACCCGGGTCACCTCGTCCGCGAAGGCGGAGAGCGTGTCGACCATCGTGTTGATGACGTCGGCGAGCGCGGCGACCTCGCCCTCGGCCTCGACGGTGATCTTCTGGGACAGGTCGCCGCGGGCGACGGCGGTGGCGACCTGGGCGATGGAGCGGACCTGACCGGTGAGGTTGGAGGCCATCACGTTGACGTTGTCGGTGAGGTCCTTCCAGGTGCCGGAGACTCCGCGCACGGTGGCCTGGCCGCCGAGGTTCCCGGCGGTGCCGACCTCGCGGGCCACCCGGGTCACCTCGTCCGCGAAGGCCGACAGCTGG
>NZ_JBWKFL010000019.1:31942-72074 GCF_056434305.1 Streptomyces sp. NPDC044061
TCCACCATCGTGTTGATGGTGTTCTTCAGCTCCAGGATCTCGCCCCGCGCGTCCACCGTGATCTTCTGCGACAGATCCCCCTGCGCCACCGCCGTGGCCACCTGGGCGACGTTGCGCACCTGAGCGGTCAGGTTCCCGGCCATGAAGTTGACCGAGTCCGTCAGGTCGCGCCAGGTGCCCTTCACTCCCTTGACGTCCGCCTGGCCGCCGAGGCGCCCCTCGGTCCCCACCTCGCGGGCGACGCGGGTCACCTCGTCCGCGAACGCCGACAGCTGGTCCACCATCGTGTTGATGGTGTTCTTCAGCTCCAGGATCTCGCCCCGCGCGTCCACCGTGATCTTCTGCGACAGATCCCCCTGCGCCACCGCCGTCGTCACCTGGGCGACGTTGCGCACCTGAGCGGTCAGGTTCCCGGCCATGAAGTTGACCGAGTCCGTCAGGTCGCGCCAGACACCGGCGACTCCGGGGACCTGCGCCTGGCCGCCGAGGCGCCCCTCGGTGCCGACCTCGCGGGCGACGCGGGTCACCTCGTCCGCGAACGCCGACAGCTGGTCGACCATCGTGTTGACGGTCTCCTTCAGCTGCAGGATCTCGCCGCGCGCGGGCACGTCGATCTTCTGCGACAGGTCGCCCTTGGCCACGGCGGTGGCGACCTGCGCGATGTCGCGCACCTGGGTGGTGAGGTTGCCCGCCATGGCGTTGACGGAGTCGGTGAGGTCGGCCCAGGTGCCGGAGACCCCCGGTACCTCCGCCTGGCCGCCGAGGGTGCCCTCGGTGCCCACCTCGCGGGCCACTCGGGTCACTTCGGAGGTGAACACCGACAACTGGTCCACCATGCCGTTGAAGACGGTGGCGATGTCCCCCATCAGCCCGCCGGCGTCGTCGGGCAGTCGCGTGCCGAAGTCCCCGTCGCGTACGGCGGTCAGCCCCGCGAGGAGTCTTCTCAGTTCCTGTTCACCCGGGACCGCTTCGGTCGTCCCGGTCGTCCCGGTCGTCCTGCCGGCCATGCGCACCCTCGTTCCGCTCCCCAGGAGCCCTCGCGCGGAGGGCTCGGAACCACAGCCGGGCACACGGCCTGACCCGGCAGAAGAATCAGTGCATTTCCGCAGTTCACGGATTTGCGTGCTGAGAAATACGGGGCAGGCTAACCCACTTTCACGACCGCGGACAAAGCCATGGACCACCCTCGGGCGATGAGGAGACGCCGCGGGTGTGGAGTCCATGAGCCGGGGTACACGGGCGAGTTCGAACACCTCGTGCCCCGTCACCGTACGGCGGCGGTCCGGGCGGCGCGGGCCCGGCCCGCGGACCGTTTCGGGCGAGCGGAGCGAGGGCACCCGTGCCAGGTTCGAACCGGTCACCCGCCGGGCGAGGTACCCGAGGAGGGCGACGAGTCGTGAGTGAGGTGGGTGCGGCATGAGCGGGGACCAGAAGGCCGAGGTAGGCCTCGGCAGTCTGCTGTACGGTCCGCAGCCGGACGTGGCGGGTGCCGCCGGCTACCCGGACGCCCCGCCCAGGATGGGCTTCTTCACCGACACCTCCGTGTGCATCGGCTGCAAGGCCTGCGAGGTGGCCTGCAAGGAGTGGAACGCCATTCCGGAGGACGGGCTGGAGCTGACCGGCATGTCCTACGACAACACGCAGGGGCTCGGCGCCGACACCTGGCGCCATGTGGCCTTCGTCGAGCAGCGCAAGCCGCTCGGCGGACAGGAGCCCGGGGTCGGCCACGAGGCCCCCGAGGGCTACGGGGATCACGAGGACCCGGAGGACATCGACGTGTTCGCCGCGGCCTCCCGCCTCGGCACCGACGCGGCCTCGCCCGGCCCGGGCGCCACCGCTCCCCCGCCCGGCGCGGCCCCGGCGGGAGCCCCGGCCGGGGAGATCTCGCCGGTGTCCCCCGACGGCCGTACCGAGCTGCGCTGGCTGATGTCGTCGGACGTGTGCAAGCACTGCACGCACGCGGCCTGCCTGGACGTGTGTCCCACGGGTGCGCTGTTCCGCACCGAGTTCGGCACGGTCGTCGTCCAGGAGGACGTCTGCAACGGCTGCGGCTACTGCGTGCCGGCCTGCCCGTACGGTGTCATCGACCAGCGCGAGGACGACGGCCGGGTGTGGAAGTGCACCCTGTGCTACGACCGGCTGGGTGTCGGCATGGAGCCGGCCTGCGCCAAGTCCTGCCCGACGGACTCCATCCAGTTCGGTCCCCTTCAGGAGCTGCGCGAGCGGGCTGCGACGCGGGTGGCTCAGCTGCACGCGTCCGGGGTGACCGACGCCCGGCTCTACGGCGAGAACCCGCGGGACGGGGTCGGCGGGGACGGGGCGTTCTTCCTGCTGCTGGACGAGCCGGAGGTCTACGGCCTGCCCCCGGACCCGGTCGTCACCACCCGGGACCTGCCCGCCATGTGGCGGCACGCGGCGCTGGCCGCCGTCACACTCGGCGCGCTGGCCGTCGCCGGCTTCGCGAGGAGGCCTCGATGAGCGGAGACCCGAAGAAGCCGAAGAAGCCGAAGGAGCCTAAGAAGGGGGACAAGCGGGCCGCGGCGAGCGGATCGGACGTCACCCGGGGCGGCGTCGAGGGCGAGCGGCCGGGACGCGAGGCGCCCACGGGAGCGGGTGCCGGGCGTCGCCGGCGCCGGCGCGGCCGGGGCGAGCAACCGATGGTCCCGGACGCGGAGTTCTCGTCGTACTACGGCAGGCCGGTGCTGAACAAGCCGACGTGGAAGCCCCTGGACATCGCCGGGTACCTGTACCTCGGCGGACTGGCGGGGGCTTCCTCGCTGCTGGCGGCCGGAGCCGATCTCACCGGGCGGCCGGCGCTGGCCCGCCCGGCGAAGCTGGGCGCCGCCGGGGCGATATCCCTCTCCCTGGCCGCGCTCGTCCACGACCTGGGCCGCCCGGCCCGCTTCCTGAACATGCTACGGGTCCTCAAGCCCACCTCGCCGATGAGCGTGGGCTCCTGGCTGCTGGCGGGGTACGCCCCGCTGACGCTGGCCGCCGCGGCCACGGATGTCGCGGGCCGTGCTCGGTTCCTGGGCTCGGCCGCCACGGCGGGCGCCGCGGTCCTCGGCCCGGCGGTGGCGACCTATACGGCGGTGCTGATCTCGGACACGGCGGTGCCCTCCTGGCACGAGGGGTACCGGGAGCTGCCGTTCGTCTTCGCGGGCTCAGGTGCCACCGCGGCGGCCGGGCTGGCGCTGGCCGCCGCCCCGGCCGGCCAGGCGGGTCCGGCGCGCCGCATGGCCGTGTTCGGCGCCGCGCTGGAGCTGGGCGCCTTCCGGATGATGAAGCGGCGCATGGGTCTGTCCGCCGAGCCCTATGAGGAGGGCAGGCCGCGCAGGCTGCTGCGAGCGGCGGAGGCGCTGACGGCGGGCGGTGCCGCGCTGGCGGTCCTGTCGGGTCGGCTGCGCGACCGGCGGCCGGCCGCGGTGGCCGGTGCCGCGCTGCTCTCCGGTTCGGCGGCCCTGCGCTTCGGCGTGTTCCACGCCGGGGTGGCCTCGGCCGAGGACCCGAAGTACACGGTCGTACCGCAGCGGGAGCGGCTGAGGGCGCGCGGGCATTGAGGGACGGCCCGCCGGGTGCCCTCGGTGGGGGCGCACCCGGAGTCCCGGCGTCACCGGCACCCGCCCGGGCAGTTTGGCCGGTCCGGGCGGGGGTACTCCGCGCCTCACCGGAGCCGGGGAGGTGCCCTGGTCGCGCCGTGGCGTGAGGCTCGAGAGGCCGGACGGGAGGAGCGAGGCGTGGGCGTACGTACCTGGATCGACTCCTGGCCGGTCTACCGCCAGCTGACGGGGACGGACCCGCTGGGCCGGGGAGCCGCCGCCAGGAGCGGGCGCACCGCGCGGCTCGAGCCCCGGGTCGCCACGGCCGACCGGGTGGTGAAGTCCGTCTGCCCGTACTGCGCGGTGGGCTGCGGGCAGAACGTGTACGTCAAAAACGGCGAGGTCACACAGATCGAGGGCGACCCCGACTCCCCGATCTCGCGCGGCCGTCTGTGCCCCAAGGGCGCGGCCAGCCTCCAGCTGACCACCGGGGACGCCCGCGAGCACCACGTCCTGTACCGCAGGCCGCACGGCAGCGGGTGGGAGCGCCTGGACCTCGACACGGCGATGGACATGATCGCCGACCGGGTGATCGAGGCGCGCCGGGCCGGCTGGGAGTGGGAGGTCGACGAAACCCGCACCCGGCGCACGCTCGGCATCGCGAGCCTGGGCGGGGCGACGCTCGACAACGAAGAGAACTACCTGATCAAGAAGCTGTTCACGGCGCTGGGGGCGATCCAGATCGAGAACCAGGCGCGCGTTTGACACTCCTCCACCGTTCCCGGTCTGGGAACCTCGTTCGGACGGGGCGGCGCGACCACCTTCCAGCAGGACCTGCAGAACGCCGACTGCGTCGTCATCCAGGGCTCGAACATGGCCGAGTGCCATCCGGTCGGGTTCCAGTGGGTGATGGAGGCCAAGGCCCGCGGTGCGAAGGTGATCCACGTCGATCCGCGGTTCACCCGCACCAGCGCGCTCGCCGACGTGCACGTGCCGCTGCGCGCGGGCTCGGACATCGCCTTCCTCGGCGGGATCGTCCGCTACGTCCTGCAGCGGGAGAAGTACTTCCGTGACTACGTGGTGGCTTACACCAACGCTTCGGTGATCCTCCGGGAGGACTTCCGCGACACCGAGGACCTGGACGGCGTCTTCTCCGGCCTGGATCCCGACACGCGCAGCTACGACAACGCCGGCTGGCAGTACGAGGGCACCGAGATGCAGGCGGCCTCGGGCGAGCGCGACCTGGAGTACGAGGAGCGCACCGGGGGCGGCAGCACGGTGACCGAGGCCGCGCGGGGCGAGGCCCACGGCTCGGGCGGCGCGGACATCGGGGAGGGCGAGCCGGAGCGGGACGAGACGCTCACCCATCCGCGCTGCGTCTTCCAGGTGCTCAAGCGGCACTACGACCGCTACACGCCCGAAGTCGTGGAGGAGACCTGCGGGGTGCCGCAGGAGCTGTTCCGTCAGGTGTGCGAGCTGGTGACGGAGAACTCCGGGCGCGACCGGACCACGGCGTTCGCGTACGCGGTGGGCTGGACGCAGCACACGGTGGGCGTGCAGTACATCAGGGCGGCCGCCGTGCTGCAGACGCTGCTCGGCAACATCGGCCGTCCGGGCGGCGGCATCCTGGCGCTGCGCGGGCACGCGTCCATCCAGGGCTCGACGGACATCCCGACGCTGTTCAACCTGCTGCCGGGCTACATCCCGATGCCGCACGCCCACCAGAACCAGGACCTGGACGCCTTCGTACGGGCCGAGGCGGCCCGCAAGGGCTACTGGGGCAACATGCGCGCCTATCTGGTGAGCCTGCTCAAGGCGTACTGGGGTGAGGCGGCGACGGCGGAGAACGACTTCTGCTTCGACTACCTGCCCCGGCTGACCGGCTCGCACTCCGCGTACGAGACGGCGATGGCCCAGCTGGAGGGCGTCTGCAAGGGCTACTTCCTCGTCGGCGAGAACCCTGCGGTCGGCAACGCCAACTCCAAGCTGATGCGCCTCGGCATGGCCAACCTGGACTGGCTGGTGGTCCGGGACTTCTCCCTGATCGAGTCGGCGACCTGGTGGAAGGACGGCCCCGAGATCGAGACCGGCGAGCTGCGCACGGAGGACGTCCGCACCGAGGTGTTCTTCCTGCCGGCCGCCGCGCACACCGAGAAGGAGGGCAGCTTCACCAACACCCAGCGGCTGCTGCAGTGGCACCACCAGGCGGTCGAGCCGCCCGGGGAGGCGCGCAGCGACCTGTGGTTCACCTACCACCTCGGGCGGATCATCCGGGAGAAGCTGGCCGGGTCCGGTGACGAGATGGACCGGCCGGTCCTCGACCTCGCCTGGGACTACCCGACGAAGGGCGAGCACGCGGAACCGGACGCGGAGGCCGTGCTGGCCGAGATCAACGGCCGCGGCGCCGACGGCGGTCCGCTCTCCTCCTACGAACAGCTGGAAGCCGACGGCTCCACGACGTGCGGCTGCTGGATCTACTGCGGTGTCTACGCCGACGGCGTCAACCAGGCAGCCCGCCGCAAGCCGGGAGCGGAGCAGGACTGGGTGGCGGCCGAGTGGGCGTGGGCCTGGCCGGCCAACCGCCGCATCCTGTATAACCGCGCCTCGGCGGACCCGGAGGGCAGGCCGTGGAGCGAGCGGAAGGCGCTGGTGTGGTGGGACCCGGACAAGGGTGAGCGCGGCGAGTGGTCCGGGCACGACGTGCCCGACTTCAAGAAGGACAAGGCGCCCGATCACCAGCCACCGGAGGACGCGACGGGCCCGGAGGCCCTGTCCGGCCGCGACCCGTTCATCATGCAGGCCGACGGCAAGGCCTGGCTGTACGTGCCGTCCGGGCTCACGGACGGACCGCTGCCCACGCACTACGAGCCCCAGGACTCGCCGTTCCCGAACCTGCTGTACACACAACAGCGCAACCCTGTACGGCAGTTGATCCCCTCGCGACCCGACAACCGCTATCAGCCGAGTGGCACCGAACCCGGCTCGGAGGTTTTCCCGTACGTGGCCACCACCTACCGGCTCACCGAGCACCACACCGCGGGCGGCATGTCCCGCTGGCAGCCGTACCTCGCGGAACTGCAGCCGGAGTTCTTCTGCGAGGTGTCGCCGGAGCTGGCGGCCGAGCGGGGCCTGGAGCACACGGGCTGGGCGACGATCGTCAGCGCTCGTGCGGTGATCGAGGCGCGGGTGCTGGTCACCGACCGGATGGCTCCGCTGAGGGTGCAGGGGCGGACCCTGCACCAGGTGGGCCTGCCGTACCACTGGGGCCCGAACGGCTACAGCACCGGTGACGCGGCCAACGAGCTGATGCACCTGTCCCTGGACCCGAACACCCACATCCAGGAGACGAAGGCGTTCGCCGTCGACATCCGTCCGGGCCGCCGGCCCCGGGGCCCGGCGTCGCTGGAACTGGTGCGGGCGTACCGGGCACGGGCGGGCATCGACGCGACGACCGGAACCGAGCCCTGACCCGGCTCAGGGCCTTTCTTTCGGATCCGGCCGGCTCGGAGCGGCGGCGCCTTGTGTCCGGCCCGAGCGGGGTCTGGTGGGTGCAGCTGCAAGGCGGAGGAGGGCGTCGACGCGATGGGGGTGCCCCCGTGCGAGTGAAGCCGAGCGTGGGGGAGTCGGCAACCGACGACAACGCGGCGGATGCGCGTGCCAGACCCCGCGCCCCCGGCAAGATCCGAAAGAGGGGCCCTAGCGGAGCACGATCGAGTGGGCGCCGCGCGGCACGAGTTCCCCGACCACCGGCGCCCCGGGCACCTCTCCGGCCACGAGGAGCCCGCCCGAGGTCTGGGCGTCGGCCAGCAGCAGGCGGGTGTCCGCGTCCGTGCTCCCGAAGTCGGTGAAGGGCGCGACCCACTCCAGGTTGCGCCGGGTGCCGCCGCTGACGTACCCGTCCCGTACGGCCTCCCGGGCGCCGTCCAGGTAGGGCACGGCGGCGGTGTCGACCACGGCGGTCACGTCCGACGCCCGGGCGAGCTTGTGCAGATGGCCGAGGAGGCCGAAGCCGGTGACGTCCGTGGCGCAGTTGGCCCCGCCGGCCAGGGCGGCGGCGGAGGCGTCGCGGTTGAGGGCCGTCATCGCGGCGATGGCCTGCTCGAAGCGCTCCCCCGTGGCCTTGTGCCGGTTGTTCAGCACACCGAGGCCGAGCGGCTTGGTCAGCGACAGCGGCACACCGGGCCGGCCCGCGTCGTTGCGCAGCAGCCGTCCGGGATCGGCGAGGCCGGTGACGGCCATGCCGTACTTCGGTTCCGGGTCGTCCACGCTGTGCCCGCCGCCGACGTGGCAGCCCGCCTCGGTGGCGATGTCGAGGCCGCCGCGCAGCACCTCGCGGGCCAGCTCGAAGGGGAGCCGGTCGCGGGGCCAGGCGAGCAGGTTGACCGCGAGGACGGGCCGGCCGCCCATCGCGTACACGTCGGAGAGGGCGTTGGCGGCGGCGATGCGCCCCCAGTCGTAGGGATCGTCGACGACGGGCGTGAAGAAGTCGGCGGTGCAGACGAGGGCCGTGCCCGTCTGCCCGGGGAGCGTGACGACGGCCGCGTCGTCACCGGTGGCGAGTCCCACCAGCAGCGGGGTGTCGCCGCCGGGCAGTGGCGCGCCGAGGCCGCTGACCACCTCCTCCAGTTCACCGGGCGGGATCTTGCAGGCGCAGCCGCCCCCGTGGGCGAACTGTGTGAGGCGTACGGACGCCTCGCGGGTCGGTGTCATACGTGTCTCCTGGGGCACTAGCCTGGGCGAGCGGTGGAGGCGTGTGGGTGCCTGGTGGCCCTCCCGGTCTTCAAAACCGAGGTGCCCGAGGATCTCGGGCAGGCGGGTTCGATTCCCGTCCGCCTCCGCTCCCCGGCTCGGGCCGGCAGCGGCGGCGCTGGTCGTCGACGCGTTCCGTGTACCCCTGGGCGTCGAGGTGCTCCAGCAGCGGTACGGCCACCCGGCGGGTGGTGTCCAGCGCCCGCCGTGCCTCGCTGAGCGTGAACGGCTGCGGCAGCCCGCGCAGTACGGCGGCGGCCTCGGTGTCCGCGCCGGGCAGCAGGACGATGCCGTCGGCGATGCGCAGCAGGGCACCGGCGGACACGGCGGCGGCCAACGCCTTGCGGGTGAGCCCCAGTCGGGTCAGACGGTCGGCCTCGGGCGCCCGGAACGGCGTACGCGCCAGGTCGCGGCGTACGGCGTCCACGGCCGCCTGGACGGGCGGGGGCAGGGTGGGCCGGAGGGTGTCCTTCGGGTACAACCGGCCCTGTCGGCTGCGCAGTCGAGGAGCGCTCCGGGCGAGCGCGTCCACCAGGGCGCGGTCGGGGAGGCCCAGCAGACGGCGGGCCGCCTCGGCGGGCAGGCCGGGTTCCAGCGGGTGGTCACGGGCGTGCCGGTCGGCCTCGCCGGCCAGCCGGTCCCGCAGGCCCGTCCAGTACGTCTCGTCGGCCAGCCAGTCCCCGGCGACGGGTGCGGCCGGGGGCGCGGCGCCCATGGCGAGCAGGTCGGCCCGCCGGATCAGTCTGCGCCGGCGCAGCTCGGCGGCGCCGTCGGGGCGGCCGGTCATGGCGGCCAGCTCGGCCGCGCGGGCCCGGCCGGCGCCGCGCCGGGTGAGCCGGGGCGGCCGTACGTCGAGGACGGTGACGCCGCAGGGCGTGCGGCTGCCGCCGGGCTCGCGCAGCACCGCGCGGTCGCCGATCCGCAGGGGCAGCGCCCGGTTCAGGGTGAGCCGCGCGGTGTCCTCGCCGAGCGGGCGGACGGTCACCGGGACGGCAGCCGTGCCGATGTGCAGGGTGACCGAGCGGGGCAGGTCGGCGGCCGGCTCCCCGGTGACCCGGACGTCGATCAGCTCGGTGAGCAGCCAGCGGTCCGGGGTGAGCAGCACCTGGCCGCGCCGCAGGCGGCTGTCCCCCGGTCCGTGCACGTTGACGGCCACCCGGGCCACCCCGCCGACCTCCGTCCGCTCCTCGTGCAGGCTCTGCAGCCCGCGCACCCGCAGGGGTTCCGGCCCGTCGCCGGTGACCAGCCGGTCGCCGACGCGCAGGGTGCCGGCGCCGAGAGTGCCGGTCACCACGGTGCCGTGGCCGCGCACGGTGAACGCCCGGTCGAGCCACAGCCGTACGTCGGCTTCGGTGTCCGGGGCGGGCAATCGGTCGGCGAGCAGCCCGAGTTCGCGACGCAGTTCGTCCAGACCCCGGCCGGTGACGGCGCTCACCGCGACGGACGGCACCTTGCCCAGCGAGGTGGCGGCCAGGCGTTCGACGGCGGCGGCGCGTACGGGTTCGGGGTCGGCCAGGTCGCTGCGGGTCACCGCGAGGACGGCGTGCCGCACGCCGAGGGCGTCCAGGATGGCCAGGTGTTCCTCGGACTGGGGCTGCCAGCCCTGGTCGGCGGCGACCACGAACAGCACCGCGGGGACCGGCCCGACGCCGGCCAGCATGGTGGCGACGAACCGCTCGTGCCCCGGTACGTCCACGAAGGCGAGGTGTTCGCCGTCCGGGCCGAGTCCGGTCCAGACGAAGCCGAGGTCGAGGGTGAGGCCCCGGCGGCGCTCCTCCTCGTAGCGGTCGGGCTCCATGCCGGTGAGCGCCCGCACCAGGGCGGACTTGCCGTGGTCGACGTGGCCGGCGGTGGCGAGGACCCGCATGGCGCCTACCCTTCCGCGGCCGGGCGGGCCGTCCGGACGGCCTCGGCCAGCCGCTCGTCGTCCTCGGGCGGCACGGCTCGCAGGTCGAGCAGGCAGCGCCCCGCCTCCAGCCGGCCGACGACGGGCATCCGGCCGGTACGCAGGGCGGCGGCGTAGGACGCGGGCAGGGACAGCGCGGCGCTGGGCAGCGTGACGCCGGGGGCCCCTCCCCCGCCGACGGTGGCGGCGCTGGTGACGGCACGGGCGTCCATGCCGTCGGCCGTGAGGGCGGTGGCGAGGCCGTCGGCGCGTTGCCTGAGCCCGGCCGGGTCGGCGGCGAGGGCGGCCTCGGTCGGGGCGGGCGGTCCGGTGAGCGTGGCCTCCAGGGCGGCCAGGGTGAGCTTGTCGACGCGCAGCGCGCGGGCCAGTGGATGCCGGGCGAGGGTGCGGATCAGGTCGTCCGTGCCCAGCAGGAGCCCGCACTGGGGGCCGCCGAGCAGCTTGTCGCCGCTCGCGGTGACCAGGGCGGCGCCGGCGCGCAGCTGGGTGTCGGCGTCCGGTTCGTCGGGCAGCGCGGGATGCGGGGCGAGCAGTCCGGAGCCGATGTCGACGACGACGGGGACGCCCAGCCCGGCCAGCTCGCCGACCTCGGCGGCCCGGGTGAAGCCGGTGATCCGGAAGTTGGAGGGGTGCACCTTCAGCACGAAGCCGGTGTCGGGCCCGAGCGCGTCGGCGTAGTCGGCGGTGGTGGTCCGGTTGGTCGTGCCGACCTCGCGGAGCCGGGCGCCGGTGGAGACGAGCAGGTCGGGCAGGCGGAAGCCGTCCCCGATCTCCACCATCTCCCCGCGACTGATGACGATCTCCCGGCCGGCCGCGAGCGCGGTGGCGGCCAGTACCAGCGCGGCGGCGCCGTTGTTGACGACGTGCGCGGCCGCTGCGGCGGGCACGCGGTCGCGCAGCGCGGCCAGCGCGGAGCGGCCGCGGCGGGCCCGTACTCCGCTCGCCAGGTCGAGTTCGACGTCCGTGGGTCCGGCGGCCGCCGCCACGGCGCGGCGGGCCGCCGCCGACAGCGGAGCCCGGCCGAGGTTGGTGTGCAGCAGTACGCCGGTGGCGTTGATCACGGGGCGCAGTCCGCCGGCCGTGCCGGGCAGCAGCGCGACCGCCGTGTCCACCACGCCCTCGGGCGCGACGGTCCCCTCGCGTGCCTGTTGCTGTGCCTGCCGGATCGCGGCCTTGACCACGCGCTCGCCCAGCCGGTGCGCCGCCGCGGCCAGCCGGGGCTCGCGCAGGAGCGCGTCGGTCCGCGGGATCCTGCGGCGCACGTCGGTGCCGGGGCCCGGGTGCCCTGTCGGATCGGCGGGGTCGGGCCCGGGTACCGCGGTCTCCCGGCCCCCTCTTCCCACTGCCACGCGCTGTTCCATGGCGCCCCTGTCCCGTCGGCCCGGCCCTGTGCCCGTACGGCACCGCTCATCGTCTCCCAGTGCCCCCGGCCGACGGTTCGACACGCCGTGTCCCGTGCGGGGAGTCAGCCAGGCCCCGGGCCCGGGGTGCCGCCGGGTCGCGGCCGGTTCTCGGGGGGAGGGAACGCTCGAAGCGGTGGTGGCTCACCGGCGGTCAGGTGTTCCAGGACCTCCACCAGTTCCTGGCAGGCCCGCTCGACGGACCGCCGGGTGTTGCGCTGTTCGGTTATCACGGCCGACAGCAGCAGCGCGGTCAGGGCCATCGCACCGTTGAAGGCCTGGAGTTTCGCCATGACCTCTATCCGGCTCAGCCCGGCGAAGGCGCCCACCCCGTCTGTCGCGGCGACGGTGGCCAGCACGGAGGTGATCAGCGCGCAGAGCATGCTGCCCGCCAGCTCGAAGCGCAGGGCGCCCCAGATGATGAGCGGATAGACGAGGAAGAGCAGGCTGATCGAGCTGTAGGCGGCGAGCGGTACGACGCAGCAGGCCACGACGGCCAGCGCGGTGGCCTCCTTCCAGCGGGTCAGGGGCGGCGGCCAGCGGGTCCTGTACAGCAACAGCAGGACCGGAGTGACGATCAGCACGCCCATCGCGTCCCCCACCCACCAGGCCAGCCAGACGGCCCAGAAGCCGTGGGCCGCGAGCTTGTCGGTGAACACGAGAAGGCCCACGCCGATGGTCGAACTGATCAGCATGGCGGAGAGCGCGCCCAGGAAGACCAGGGCGAGGCCGTCGCGCAAGCGGCTGAGGTCGGGGCGGAAGCCCGACCGTTGCAGCAGCAGTGCCGCGCACACCGGTGCGGCGGTGTTGCCGACCAGGAAGCCGAGCACGTCGACGTTGGGGCTCGTGAGGGACAGGATGGCGAAGAACGCCCCGATCGCGATACCGGGCCAGCAAGCCAGGCCGAAGACCAGCAGGGCGGCGACGGCGACGCCGGTCGGCGGCCAGATGGGGGTGACCACGGCGCCCTCGACGACGAGCCGGCGCAGGAGTCCGAGCCGGCCCGCCGCGTAGTAGCAGGCGGCGACGGCCAGCACCTGGACGGCGTATCCGCCCGGCCGACGCAGCTCCACGAAACCCACCACGACAGCAATCTCACACCGATGGCCCGCCGACGGCGAGGCGAGGGGCGGTCCGTCCGCCTCTATGGCTGAACACCGGCCCCGTCCAGACCCGTGGCGCAGGGCCCGTCGAGGCCCACGACGAGGACGGCCGCGTCGTCCTCGTGCCCCACGCTCTCCGCGCACTTGATCACGGCTGCGGCCAGCGAGTGCGCCTCCAGGCCGGCGACGGCCGCGATGCCCGCGAGCCGCACCACCTGGTCGAGCCCGTCCTCGATGCTCAGCGAGGGACCCTCCACCACACCGTCGGTGAGCAGGACGAACACCCCTCCGGTGGTCAGGCGGTGCCGGGTCACCGGGTACCGCATGCCCTTGTCGATGCCGAGCGGGGGCCCGCCCTCGTCGTCGACGACGCCGGACTTTCCGTCCGCCGTGGCCCAGACGAAGGGGATGTGCCCGGCCCGCGCGCTCTCCAGCACGCCCGTGGCCGGGTCGAGCCGCATGAAGGTGCAGGTGGCGAACAGCTCGCTGCCCAGCGAGAGCAGCAGCTCGTTGGTCCGGCCGAGGAGTTCGCCCGGCTCGCCGGTGACCGAGGCGAGGGCGCGCAGCCCTGCGCGGACCTGGCCCATGAAGGCGGCCGCCTCGATGTTGTGGCCCTGTACGTCGCCTATGGACAGCCCCATACGGCCGTCGGGCAGGGCGAACGCGTCGTACCAGTCGCCGCCCACGTTGAGGCCGTAGGTGGCGGGCGTGTACCGCACCGCCAGGTGCAGGCCGGGGGCGGCGGGCAGGTCCCGGGGCAGCATCCCGCGCTGCAGCGCGATGGCCAGCTCGACCTGGGTGCGCTGCTGCTCCGCGCGCTCGCGTGCCTGGGCGGTGAGCGACCCGAGTCTGACCAGCAGCTCGTCGCCCTCGTCCGTGAGGCGCTTGCGGGGCATCGATTACTTCCGACCGAGAGTTACCTTTCGCGGCAAATGCCTAGATTTTACCTATATCGGATAGTTCTGCCCCAGGGGGAGTAGTCACCCGCGGCACCGTCAGCCGATCCCCGAATCGATGCCGGTGATCACCGCGGGGCCCAGCGGTGCGGTCCTCTCGTCCAGCCCCGCGTCGCGCAGGGCGGAGTCCGCGAGCCGGCGGGCCTCCTCCTCGGCGTGCGGTCCGGTGTCCGCCTCGACGGTCAGGCGGAGGGTGAAGGTGTTGTCCTCGTTGACGCTCAGCACGTCCAGGTCCTCGCTGCTGCCCATCCGCGTGGTGTGCGGATCGACCGGCCTGAGCGCCCGGCTCAGCACCGCTCGGGTGTCGGCCCCGACCCCCGCGGTGAAGGTACCGGGCACGGTGATGACGTAGGTCGTCATGACGATCCTTTCCTCGGGCGTCTGACGCCTACCCCGATTCAGGACCTTCGCACAGCACGGCGCGCCGGCCGGGACCGCGCCCGTGCGCGCGCCCCGTTGCTAGATCCATCCGTCCAGGGCTGTCATGAACCCGTCGAAGTCGTCCCGGTAGAGGGTGTGCCCGGCCCCCGGGACGCTGCGGATCTCGAAACCCGTCCGGGTCAGCCGGCCCGCGAGGTCGGGGGACACGAGGGCGCTGGAGTCGGCCAGTACCACCAGGGAGGGCACCACCGGGCGCGCCGGGGTCCTGCTGACCGCGTAGGCATCGGCGAGGGCGTGGGCGGTCGCGGGGTCCCAGGCGGCGAGCGTGGCCAGCTCGACGTCCACGTCGGCCTCTTCCCACCGGGGGTTGAAGCCCGTGATCATCGCGCGGGTCGCGTTCTTGAAGTCCGCGAAGAAGGAGGCGGCAGCGGTGACGTTCGCGGCCAGTTCCCAGGCCGGGTCGCAGTACACGGCCCGGTTCGGTGCCAGCCGCTCGACTGCGAGGGCCAGCGCCATGGCACCGAGCGAGTGACCGATCGCCAACTCCGGTTTCCTGGGCAGGGTTTCCACCAGGTCTTCGGCCCAGATCTCGGCACCGTACTCCCCCCGGCCGCTCGCGCCGTGCCCGCGCAGATCCACACCGACGACCCGGTAGCCCTTGTCCGCCAGGGCCGGTGCGACCCGGCGCCAGGTCCTGTGGTCGGACATGATCCCGTGCACCAGGACGGCGACTCGGTCTCCGGTCCCCCACTCGCGGGTGTGCAGCTTCATCAACACGCCTCTCTCGTCCGGACTCTGCAGGATCTTTTCACTGAACTGACGCCGGATCCAGCCGTGTCGGGCGGTGCAGTGGCGCAGCGGTGCGGCTCACAGGGGCGAGTGGGCCACCACGGTCACATAGGCGCCGTACAGCAGGGACACCACACCCAGGGCGCCGCCGACGAGCAGCGCCTGGGCCGGCCGCACCCGCCAGGCGCGGGCGAAGGCGCGCGCCGGAGGGATCAGCAGGGGGAAGACAGGCAGCAGGAAGCGCGGCTTGGACGAGAACGAGCCGGAGCCGCCGACCACGAGCAGCACCAGCACTCCCGCGAAGACCACCAGGGCCAGCGGAGCACGGTCCAGACAGAGCAGCCCGAAGAGCACGACGCCGGTCAGGACGATCATCAGGGCCGCCGGATAGACGAAGCCGCCGCCGTGCAGGAGCAGGGCCTTGAGGAAGCGCAGGGCGCCGGCCCCGAAGTCGAAGCGCGAGTCCCACCCCTGCTGCACCCGGAAGTAGCCCCCGAGCAGGTCACCGGTCTGCTCCCCCACCCAGAGCACGTAGCCGAGCCAGCCCAGCGGGGCGACGAGGGCGCCCGCCCACAGGTCCGCCGGCACGCGGCCGCGCTGCCGCAGCACCTCCTGCGCCGCGGCGAGACCGACGGCCGCCGCCACCGCGAACCCGGTCGGCCGGGACAGACCCGCGAGCGCGGCCAGTGAACCGGCCCACAGCCAGCGGCCCTTGAGCACGCAGTACAGGGACCAGACGGCGAGGGCGGCGAAGAGCGACTCGGTGTAGGCGATGGTCAGCTCGACGGCGTGCGGCAGTACGGCCCACAGGCCGACCAGGGCGGTGGCGACCGCACGTCCGTACAGGTGGTGACCGAGGACGTAGATGCCGTACGCGGCCGCACCGGCGGCCGTCCAGGCGATCAGCAGCGCGGCCTCGCCCGGGGTGAGCGGGAGGACCGTGGTCAGGGCGCGGACGAGTCCCGGATAGAGCGGGAAGAACGCCCAGTCGGCCTGTACTCCGCCGCTCTGGCTGATCCAGATGAGGTGCCCGTATCCGTGTGTGGCGATGTGCAGGTACCAGCGGGAGTCCCAGGAGTGGGCGAGGCTCCTGACCAGGGGATGTCCGGTGAGGTGGTTGGTGACGATCACGACGGCGAGTCCGGCGAGCCGGACCGCCGCGAAGAGCGCCAGGGCGGGCAGTGCGCCTCGGGGAATCCGGTGCCGGGCGATGAGGGGCAGTAAGGGCCGGCGCAGCGGACGCGAGGGGGCGGCCGGCTCGGGCCGGGGTACGGAGGACGTGCTCACGGTCCGACCTTGGTCACACCTCTGTGGGCACGCAATCCACGACCCGGGTTTCTTACGGTCTTCCACCCTGATTCAGGAATCGGGTGGGCCCTCGCCCCGCTCCGCCTGCGAGGAAGACCCCCGCGAGGGCCGCGGCGGCGGTGCGGTTACCATATGAGCGCTGCCTAGCTCGAAAGATGGATCTGTGACTGTCAACGACGACTCGTTCACCAACTGGAAGATCCGCGAGGAGATCGCGGAGTCGATGATCCCGCTCATCGGGAAGCTGCACCGCGAGCGGGACGTGACCGTCCTGCTGCACAGCCGCTCCCTGGTGAACAAGTCGGTGGTCAGCATCCTCAAGACGCACCGCTTCGCCCGGCAGATCGCCGGCGCTGAGCTGTCGGTCACCGAGACGATGCCGTTCCTGCAGGCCCTGACCGCCCTCGACCTCGGGCCCTCCCAGATCGACCTCGGCATGCTGGCAGCCACCTACAAGGCCGACGACCGCGGCCTGAGCGTGGAGCAGTTCACGGCCGAGGCCGTCGCCGGTGCCACGGGCGCCAACAAGATCGAGCGCCGCGAGCCGCGCGACGTCGTGCTGTACGGCTTCGGCCGCATCGGCCGGCTCGTCGCCCGCCTGCTGATCGAGAAGGCCGGCTCGGGCAACGGCCTGCGGCTGCGCGCCATCGTCGTGCGCGGCGGCGGCGCCCGGGCCGCCGGGGATCTCGTCAAGCGTGCCTCGCTGCTGCGCCGCGACTCCATCCACGGCCAGTTCCAGGGCACGATCACCGTGGACGAGGACAGCAGCACCATCGTCGCCAACGGCAACGAGATCAAGGTGATCTACGCCGACGACCCGTCGCACGTGGACTACACCGAGTACGGCATTCGCGACGCCATCCTCATCGACAACACCGGCAAGTGGCGCGACCGCGAGGGCCTGTCCAATCACCTGCGCCCCGGCATCGAGAAGGTCGTCCTCACCGCGCCGGGCAAGGGCGACGTCCCGAACATCGTGCACGGCGTCAACCACGACACCGTCAAGCCGGACGAGCAGATCCTGTCCTGCGCCTCCTGCACCACCAACGCGATCGTCCCGCCGCTGAAGGCCATGGACGACGAGTACGGTGTGCTGCGCGGCCACGTGGAGACCGTCCACTCGTTCACCAACGACCAGAACCTGCTGGACAACTACCACAAGTCCGAGCGCCGTGGCCGTTCCGCGCCGCTCAACATGGTGATCACCGAGACCGGCGCCGCCTCGGCCGTGGCCAAGGCCCTGCCGGACCTCAAGGCGAAGATCAGCGGCAGCTCGATCCGTGTCCCCGTGCCGGACGTCTCGATCGCGATCCTCAACCTGCAGCTGGCCCGCGAGACCACCCGCGAGGAGGTCCACGACTACCTGCGCGACGTCTCGCTGACCTCGCCGCTCAAGCGCCAGATCGACTTCACCACGGCGCCCGACGCGGTCTCCAGCGACTTCATCGGCTCGCGTCACGCCTCGATCGTGGACGCCGGCGCCCTCAAGGTCGACGGTGACAACGCGATCCTCTACCTCTGGTACGACAACGAGTTCGGCTACTCCTGCCAGGTGGTCCGGGTCGTCCAGCACGTCTCGGGCGTCGAGTACCCGACCTACCCCTCGACTGCGGTGTGACGGACGGCCACGACGGCGTGCGGCCGCCGACCGGGGTTCCGGTCGGCGGCCGTTCTGCTCGGGCGCGTGGTCAGGTCCCGGTCGGCCTGGCGCAGGCGCCCGCGGCGCACGCCGTGAGCCACTGGTCGAAGTCGGCGTCGTAGCGGGTGCCGATGCCGTCGTGGTAGACGGCGTATCCGCCGGTGTAGTCACCGACGCGGAAGCGGGCGAGCATGCGCTGGACGTCGTCGGGATGCCGCTCGACCATGTAGCGCACGGCGAGGTAGCCCCACGGGTAGGTGCGGGTCACGTCGCTGTTGTCGTAGGTGTTCTCGAACAGGGTGCTCAGCCGGTACGTGTGCTTGCCGGCCTCCTGGACCGCCTGGGCGTCGGCGAGGTTCCGGTAGCCGTAGGAGACGTACTCGGCGAGGCCCTCGATCCACCACACGTCCGGCACCGAGATCTGTTGGCCGAAGTCGCCCTTCATGTCGTCACGGGCGTCGAGGAAGTGCGTGTACTCGTGGTTGAGGTTCCAGATCCGGGCCACGAATCCGTCGTCGTAGTCCTTCTGGTACATGATCGAGGTGGCGTGGTTGGCCGGGTCCGACGGGTCGCCCTCCAAGGTCATGCCGCCGTTGTCGGTGCTGATGTCGTAGATCGCACCGGCGTAGGTCTGGTAGTCGGCCCGGCTCGCGAAGACCACGAGCTGGAGGGTCGAGACGTACTGGCCGGGTATCGGACCGCCGGCCTTCACGAGCGAGCGGAAGTAGGCGTCCTGGTGCAGGACGCTCGCGCAGGCGGCGTCGAGGTCGGCGGCGGTCAGGGACTGCGCGCGGACGGTGACGTTCGCGTCGCAGTGGCGGGTGGTGGGCAGGACGGCCTCGGTCAGCTTCTCCGGCAGGCCGCACACGTCGTAGTACGAGCAGTTCGCGCTGTCGTAGTAGTTCGCCTGCGTCGCCACGGCCACCCAGAGACCGGCCGTCGGGCCCGTGATCGCGGTCTCGTCCAGCAGGTCCTTCGTCAACGGCCGTACGGTGTCCCGAAGTTCCGGGTGCTCGACGTAACGGGCCAGATTCATCCCGGCGTTGGAGTCCAGAAAGGCCAGGCTCGTGCCGAGCTGGTCCGTGTTGGCCAGCGCGAAGTCGTGGAGGGTGTCGATGATCCGCGGGTCGGCGTCGACCGCCTGGACGTACTCGGGGTTCCAGTTGCCGCGCCACAGGGGCGTGTAGACGTCGTTGACGGCCCTGATCATGCTGTCGACCGCGTCGTAGGAGCTGTCGTAGTCGTTCAGCAGCAGCCGGTAGACGTCCAGGTAGCGGCCCTGCTGGTCGGCGCTGTCGGTGAGGATGACCGTCTCGCCGAGGATGTCGCCGTTGGCGGCGCTGACGTCACGGGAGTGGGACCGGGCGAAGAAGGTGTCCAGGCCGGCCGTGACGGCGGTGGTGAGCCGGGAGGTGTACGAGCCCACGTCACCGGGGTGGTTGAACTGCACGTAGTAGCCGGCACGCAGGAACAGGACCAGTTGCTCCAGGCTGCCGGAGTTGTCGCCGCGGTACCGCCCGGCCGCGCTCGTGAACGCGTTCGCCACGGTCAGCATCTGCGCCTGCCGGAAGACGTCGCGCGCGTCCCTGCCGGTGACCGAGAAGAGGGTGTTCACGCAGTCCGTGGACGAGGCCTTCACGAACGACACGAGGGCGGCTCCGGTACGGCTGCCGAAGTCGGCCGGGGTGCAGGAGGCCGCCTTGCCCGAGGCGCGTGGGACGCTCTCCATACTGCGGGTGAACGTCGCCGCCCGGGGCGGGAGTTGCGCGGGGCTGAGCTTCCTTCCCTGGGTCGCGGGGCGTTCGGTGGCACCGGTGGCCCGGCCGGTGGGCGGCGGCACGGGGGCGGACTTCCCGGGCGCGGGGGCGGTCGTGCCGGCGTGCGGCCCGGGTGCCGCCAGCGCCGGTGTCGACAGCAGCCCGGCCACGGTGACGCAGACGGCGGCGGCGCCGGCCATGCGTCTGGGCAGCGCGAAGCGATAGCGCATCTGGGGTTCCTCCACGAAGGGATGCGCCTCTGTGGGGTGTTGAGGCGTGTGTGGCACTGTCTCAGCGCGCCACCCGCGTCAACAATGGCGTGTGACATAGCACATGGCACTGCCGGCTCATAACATCGCGACACGCTCCGGCAGCCGTCGGCTACGCGCCGGCGATGCTCCAGGTGCGGGCTGCCCAGGTCCTCAAGTGCGGCGCCTGGGCGACGAGATCACGGTAGGCGGCGGTGGCCGACTGGACGAGCGCGTCGACGACGTCCTCGCCGACGGCGCCGGGCCGCCAGGCCAGCACATAGCGGCACCACAGCGGCGAGCCGGCCAGCGGCTTGACCGCGACGTGCGGGATCGGGCGCAGCGTCGGCTGCACCAGGGACACCCCGAGCCCGTCGGCGATCATGCTCTGCAGCTGGGTCTGGTCGCCGAGGAACTCGTGCACGGCGACCGGGGTGAAACCGGCGGCCGCGCAGGCGTCGTAGAACACCCCGGGCCAGCCGGCACCGTCGTCCGGGGTCACGAACCAGTCGTCCTCGGCCAGGTCGGCCAGCTGCACCTGCGCGCACTGGCGCAGCCGGTGGCGGGACGGCAGGGCCACGAACGTCGGCTCGGTGACGATCCCGCGGTGCCGCACGGCGGTCGAGTGCCGCAGTTCCATGCCCGGGTAGTCGGCGGCGATGGCCGCGTCCACCGCGCCCTCCTCCAGCAGCTCGACGATCCGCGAGGAGGCGTAGACGCTGGTCACGGTGAGGGACAGTTCCGGCAGCCGGGTGCGGACGCGGGACACGGTGCCCGAGAGCATGGGCGAGTTGGTCGAGGCCACGCGCAGGGTGCGGCGGGGCCGCGCGGAGGCGGGGCGGTGACCGATGGCGTCGGCACGGGCCAGGACGTCCCGGGCCTGGGCGACGACCTCGGCGCCGTACCGGGTGGGCCGCACTCCGTTGGCGCTCCGTTCGAAGAGCGGCTCGCCCAGATGGCGCTCTATGCGTCTGAGCTGGGTGCTCACGGCGGGCTGGGTGTACCCGAGGTACGCGGCGGCGCGGCCCACGCTGCCCGCGTCGGCGATCGCGCACAGCACCCGCAGGTGCCGAAGCTCCAACTCCATCGGTCCACTCCCCGTTCCGTCCCACGGCCGGCCGCCGCGGAACGTCCGTCTCCCGCGAAACCGGTGCTCACAGCCACCGCCGGCCGTGGTCGGGACCGGCGGACGGAAGCGTTCCACCGCACCGCCGCGCGCACAAGTCGAGGGTCCGGAACCGTCGCGTTCCGTACGCGCGCCAGTACGCGTAGTCGGCCTCGTCCGGTGCCGAGCCGGCCCGACGGTCACGCATCGCGGACGGCGGCCCCTCTCGAACTACCCGCGAACTCCGCCAACCGGCTTGATGCAAGGGGCAGTTGACAAAGTCGAACTGTCAAGGCGTACTTGCCTCATGACTCTTCCCGATCTCGATGCACTGATCGCCGAAGTGGACCGGACCTGTGCCACCGCGTACCGTCCGGACGGACAGGAACAGCCTGACTGGCTGGCGCTGCTGGCCGCGGCCGCCGGCGTCGCGGGCAGGCTTCAGGCCCTGGCGGACGACCTGGTCGAGGACTATGTCGAGCACTGCCGGATGCACGGCAGTTCCTGGACCGACATCGGCGCCGCGCTCGGCGTGTCCCGGCAGGCCGTCCAGCAGCGATTCCAGGCACCCCACAAGCGCTACAGCCCGGACGCGATGACCGAGGACCTGCGCCGGACGATGGTCCACGTCAAGCGGGCCGCCGTCCACCACCGCAACAACTACATCGGCACGGAGCACCTGTTGTGGGGGCTCACCGCGGAGGTCAACAGCGCGACCCGGCTCCTGGGCGCGGCCGGAGTCCCCGCCGAGGACGTGCACCGGGCGATCGGCGCCAGGCTGAGCATGGGCGCCTCACAGGCCGCCGAGCGCATCGCCTGGACACCCTACTCGCGCAGGGCCATCGCCCTCGCCGAGACCCGGGCGCAGGAGCGGGGTGCGGAGCTCATCGACTGCGAGGATCTGCTGACCGGACTGGCGCAGGTCGGCCGCGGAGTGGCGGCCGCCGTGCTCACGGAGGCCGGCTTCGAGGGTGAGCAGCTCGACCCCGCGCGGCGGACGTAGCGCGCCAGGCCCGTCCCTTGACGGGGCCCGGTCGCGACGGGACCTTTTTCATCGATACGAAGGATCTCGGATCGGAGTACCCACGCGCCCACCGCCACCGCGATCATCGACCGACCGATCCCCGCCCGGCATCTGCGCCCCCCGATGGGCTGGAACAGCTGGGACCGCTACGGCACCTCGGTCACCGAGGACGAGGTGCTCGCCAACGCCGAGTTCATGCGTGACCACCCGCTCGCCCGCGGGTGAGCATCGAGCAGACCGGCGCCCGGCGGGAGAACGAGCCGGCGGCACTGGCCCTGTCCCGCAACCGGCTCTACGACTGGCTCATCCTCGCCACCGTCGGCATGGGCCCGGCCGACGTCGGGTCCCTGAAGGTCGACCGCCCCCTGGTCATCCTGGGCGAGCGGATCTTCGGCGGACCCGTGGACCATGTCGCCATGCCCAACGTCGAGGCCGCCGCGGACGCCACCCGGCAGCTGGCCGAGCGGGGCCGCCGGCGCTTCGCCCTGCTGTGCGGGGAACTGCGCGACGAGATCGACGTCTCAAGCCGGCGGCCGCCGGCCCGCCCGGGGACCCGGACCTGGCGCAGGGCCTGCCGTCGCTCACCATGGACGCCGCCGCCCGGCGGGCCCGGGCGATGGTGACGGGCGGGCTGCGCTTCGACGGCGTGTTCTGTGTGACGGACACCGTGGCGATGGGCGCGCTGCGCGGCCCGGCCGACGCGGGGGTGCGGGTGCCGGGGCAGGTCAGGTGATCGGCTTCGACAACGTCGACGAGAGCGCGTTCCTCGTCCCCTCGCTGTCCACCGTGGATCCGGACCACGACCTGATGCCCGAGCGCGCGGTCTCGCCCCTCGTCGCGCACCTCGGGCAGTCGGGGCCGCCGGAGCGGGAGGAGTTCGTCAGCCGCTTCTCGGTGGTGATCCGCGAGTCGACGGGCGACTGAACCTTACGCACCTCTTCCATTTGCCTAAAGGCTTTAGGAAGTCGCATAATCGCTTTCGGCAGATGGGAGTGAGTACATGGTGCGCGCAGGACTGACCGCCGAGCGCCTCGTCCGGGCGGGCGCGGAGCTGGCCGACGAGGTCGGCTTCGAGCAGGTGACGGTGTCGGCGCTGGCCCGGCGGTTCGACGTCAAGGTCGCGAGCCTGTACTCGCACCTGAAGAACTCCCAGGAACTGAAGACCGGGATCGCGCTGCTAGCGCTGGAGGAACTCGCCGACCGCGCCGCCGACGCACTGGCCGGCCGCGCGGGCAAGGACGCCCTCGAGGCCTTCGCGAACGTCTACCGCGACTACGCCCGCGAGCACCCCGGCCGCTACGAAGCGGCCCGGTTCCGGCTCGACCCGGAGGCCGCCGCCGCGAGCGCCGGCGGCCGGCACGCGCAGATGACCCGGGCGGTCCTGCGCGGCTACGACCTGGCCGAGCCCGACCAGACCCACGCGGTGCGTCTCCTCGGCAGCGTCTTCCACGGCTACGTCGGTCTGGAGGCGGCCGGCGGATTCAGCCACAGCGCCCCCGCCTCCGAGGAGTCGTGGACGCGGGTCCTGGACGCGCTCGACTCCCTGCTGCGCAACTGGCCCACCCCCTGACTCACTCGAACGCAGGCCGACATGATGCACACCACCCCGCTCACCGCCGACCTCGTACGCGGCGCCCTCGACCTGGAACGGACCGAGCACGGGCTGCTTCCGCACCGGCTGCCCGCCCGGGCCCGCGCCCAGTGCGCCGACCCGCAGCTGCGGATGGCGGAGTCCCAGCCCTCCGGTGTCCGCGTGGTCCTCCGCACCCGCGCCACCACCGTCGAACTCGACACCCTGCCGACCAAGCGGGTCTACGTCGGTGCCCCGCCGCGCCCCGACGGCCGGTACGACCTGCTCGTCGACGGACGCCCGGCCGGCAGCGCCTCGGCCACCGGCGGCAACACCCTGACGATCGACATGACCACCGGCACCACCGAGGTGCGGCCGGGCCCGGTCGGCACCGTGCGGTTCACCGGCCTTCCGGCCGTGGCCAAGGACGTCGAGATCTGGCTGCCGCACAACGAGACCACCGAACTCGTCGCCCTGCGCACCGACGCGCCCGTCGAACCGGTGCCCGACCGGGGCCGCAGTGTGTGGCTGCACCACGGCAGTTCGATCAGCCACGGATCCGACGCCGCGAGCCCCACCACCACCTGGCCGGCCCTCGCCGCCTCGCTCGGCGGGGTCGAGCTGGTCAACCTCGGCCTCGGCGGCAGTGCGCTCCTCGACCCGTTCACCGCACGCGCCCTGCGCGACACGCCCGCCGACCTGATCAGCGTCAAGATCGGCATCAACCTGGTCAACACAGACCTGATGCGGCTGCGCGCGTTCGGGCCCGCCGTCCACGGCTTCCTCGACACCGTCCGCGAGGGCCATCCCGACACGCCGCTGCTCGTGGTCTCGCCGATCCTGTGCCCCATCCACGAGGACACGCCGGGCCCCACGGCCCCGGACCTCACCGCCCTGAGCGCCGGGCGAATGCGGTTCCGGGCCACCGGGGATCCGGCGGAACGGGCGTACGGAAAGCTCACCCTCGGTGTCGTCCGGGAGGAACTGGCCCGGATCGTGCGGCAGCGGGCCGCGGAGGACCCGCGTCTGCACCACCTCGACGGCCGCGACCTCTACGGGGAGGCGGACGCCGCCGAACTGCCGCTGCCCGACGACCTCCACCCGGACGCCGCCGCGCACCGCCGGATCGGGGAACGCTTCGCCGCGCTGGCCTTCGCCCCCGGCGGCCCCCTCGCCGACGGCGCGGCCTGACCGCACCGGTCCGCGGGGGCGTCACACGAGGTGGGCGAAGACCACCAGGTTGTCGGTGTAGTCCTTGACCGAATGGTCGTAGTCCCCCGCGCAGGTGATCAGCCGGACCTCGGGGCGGTCCGTGTCGGCGTACACGCGCGTGCTGGGGAAGTCGTCCTTGGCGAAGGTCTCCTTGTCGTCCACGACGAAGTGCGCGGTCAGCCCGTCGGCGCGGTCGACGGAGAACCGGTCGCCGGGTTCGAGGTCGTCCAGGTTGGCGAAGACGGCCGCGGAGGTCACCGTGTCGACGTGGCCGGCGATGATCGAGGTGCCGTCCTCGCCGGGCGTGGCGCCCTTGGCGTACCAGCCGACCAGGTTGGTGTTGTCCGCCGGCGGGGGTTCGAGCTGGCCCGTGGGGGCGAGGGTGAGGGCGGCGAAGGGGGCGTCCACGGAGATCTTCGGGATGAGGAGCCGGAGCGGCGCTGAGCGGGGCAGCGGCTCGACGGCCCGTTGCGGATCGGGCCGCACCGCGCTCGTCGCGCCCGAGGCCCGGGGTACGACCGGGGTCTCGTTCGAGCGGTTGTGGCCGCCGAACAGGCTGACGGCGAGGAAGACGATCGCCACGCCCCACAGCGTCAGCCGCCCGCCGATTCCGGGGGGCTGGCCCTGCGTCGCCGGTTCTGCGGTGGGCGGGGAGTGGGGCTCTGCTGCCATCGGACACCACCTCACTCGGCACGGCAGCACGGGGGTCGGGGCCCGGGAGACGCGGGCCGCCGGCACGGTGGGCGCCGGCGGCGGCCGCGGTCCCCCGGAAGCGGGAGTGCGGTCAGGCGGCCGGCGCGGTCGCCTTCTTGCGGCGCAGTGCGTACATGCCCGTGGCGCCTACGGCGAGCACGGCCAGGCCGCCCGCGGTGACTCCGGGCGTGGCGAGGGCGCCGCCTCCGGTGTGCATGCCGCCGCGGGGCTTCTCGTGGTCGTCGCCGCCCCAGTCGTCCTTGCCGCCTCCGCTGTCCTTGCCGCCGCTGTCCCGGCCGCCCCCGCTGTCCCGGCCGCCCCCGCTGTCCCGGCCACCGCCACTGTCCCGGCCACCGCCACTGTCCTTGTCTCGGGAGCTGTCGTCGTCGCCGGAGTTCCAGTCGTCACCGCGCACGGCCGCGAGGGCGCCGCCGCCCGTGTGCATTCCGCCGTGCGGCCGGTCGTGGCCGCGGTCGCTGTCGTGGTCCGTGCTGTAGTCGTCACCGTGCTCCTTGCCGGAGCCCTTGTCGTGGTCGCTGTCGGAACCCTTGTCGCGGCCGGAACCGCTGTCGTGGTCGCTGCTGTACGAGGAATCGTCACGGCCCCAGTCGTCCCCGGCCGGTACGGCGAACGCGGCCCCGGGCGTGGCGAAGGAGAGGGCGGCGGTGGCGGCCGCCGTGGCGAGGAGGATGCGGGCAGAACGCATGTCGAGGTCCTTCCGCCGTGACCGGGCAGCGGATACGGCATCAGCTGAATGGACCCGGCCTCGACATGAACCACCGTCAGTCAGCTGGTTGCAGCGCACCATCCGGGCCGCCCAGCCGGGTCAACGCTCCACCCGTCTGTCCCAGCGACACGCCGAAGCACCCCCCGTCCGGGCCAGTCGGCTTCACCCGGCGGGCCCCAGGCCGGCTGTCAGCCCGGCAGCCCCCTCCCCCGCCCGGCCGACGCAGGTAAGGACGAGGCTGTGCCGGACGGCTGCACCGCGTGCGCGCCGGCTCGTCGTCCCGTCGGCCCGGCCGTGCGCCCGCGGAAAGCGCGGGCGTGGGCCCTCCGGCAGGAGCACAACTCGTGGCCCGAGCCGCGCAGTTGGCTGTCCCAGTCGGCCCGCATCAGGCAACAGTCCATGCTCGGCGAGATCCGGGTGCCGCCCCGGCGCGCGGGAGCCGGCGTCCCCCGTCCGGGCGGATTCGGCCGTACGGCGGTGCGGGCACCCATAGCCATGAATCCGACGAGCCATCACATCGGCGGCGCCCGCTCCCCCGCCGGGAAGGGGCCGCACCGTGCCCGCCGCAGCCCCGCTCGGACGCGGACCCCGCCGCCTGTTCACCGCGGCCCTGGGTGCCCTGATCGGGCTCACCACCGTCGCCGCCCCGGTCCTGGCCGACTCCGGAGGGGTGACGGAGTATCCGATCACCACCACGGCCGACACCGTCCCCGCCGGCCTCACCACCGGACCGGACGGTGCGCTGTGGTTCGCGGGGTCGGGTGTCGGCCGCATCGGGCGGATCACCGCCGAGGGCAAGGTCACCGACTTCCCCACCTCGAGCCCGGACAGTCTCCCCCTCGCCATCACCACGGGTCCGGACCGGGCGCTGTGGTTCACCGAGGGGAACGCGAACAGGATCGGGCGGATCACCACCGCCGGCCGGCTCAGCGAGTTCCCGGTGCCGACGGCGGACAGCTTCCCGGCCGGGATCGCGCCCGGACCCGACGGTGCCCTGTGGTTCACCGAGCAGAACGGCAACCGGATCGGCCGCATCACCACCTCGGGCCGGGTCACCGAGTACCCGGTGCCCACCGCGAGCGCCGCCCCCCACTCCATCGCGGCGGGCCCGGCAGGCACTCTGTGGTTCACCGAGCTGACCGGCAGGAGGATCGGACGGATCGACGTCACGGGCCGGATCACCGAGTTCCCGCTGCCGGGCGGCTCCGGCTTCCCCGACGACATCGTCGCGGGCCCCGGCGGCATGTGGTTCACCACGTCCGGCGTGGACTCCGTCGGTCGGATCACCGCCGCCGGCCGCGTCACCGGGCTTCCGCTGCCCGGCCCGGACAGCGGCCCGAGCGGCATCACGCGGGGGCCTGACGGGCGGGTGTGGTACGCCGACCAGGCCGGACGGATCGGACGGGTCGGCGCGAACGGCGCGATCACCACCGTGCCGGTGCCGGGCGGCGCCGACAGGGTGCCGTTCCGCATCACCGCGGGCCCCGATCGGACCCTGTGGTTCACGGAACTGATCGGCAACGCCGTCGGACGCGTCCGGGCTCTCTCCCGTTGATGCCGGGGCGCCGAGGCCGGGAGTTCGGCCGTACCCACTTGTTATGACTGCCGTCATAGCGCAGTCTTGTGCCACTGGCCGAGGCGGTGGGAGGACCGAGTGACGGGCGGGATCGCACGGGAGATGTGGGAGCGACTGGAGCCGGTGCACGACCTCGTGTACTTCGCGCCCGAGGCGCGACGGGCGGCCGACGCGCTGGGGATGCGCGGGTACTGGATGGGCTACTTCGCGCTGCGGGCGGCTCCGCTCGGCGCGGTGTCCCCGTCCGTGGTGACGAGTTGTTTCTACGTCTTCCACCCCGACCGGGTGGCCCGTGCGCTGCCCGACGCCTGGGGGTACGCGGCTCCGGCGGACGTGCTGACGGCCCGGTGGGAGGCCCTGGACGCGGCCATGACCGGCCTGTTCGGGGCGGACGTGGTGGGGTCCGCCGAGCTCGCGGAGGCGGCCGACCTGGCGTGGGAGGCGGCGGCCGGAGCGGACACGGCGGGGCGGGTGCTGGCCGCCGCGAACCAGGCGCTGGAGCGGCCGGAGCGGCCGACGGCACGGCTGTGGCAGGCCCTGACGACCCTGCGCGAGCACCGGGGCGACGGCCATGTCGCGGTCCTGGTGAGCCTGGGGCTCGGGCCGGTGGAGGCCATGGTGCTCAAGGCGGCGGCCGGGGAGTCCGACGGACCGTTCCTGCGGGAGACGCGCAAGTGGCCGGCCGAGGACTGGGCGGCCGCCGGGGCCGCTCTGCGCGAGCGCGGTTTCCTCGCCGAGGACGGATCACTGACCCGCGCGGGTGCGGCCGGGCGCGCGTACGTCGAGACACGCACCGACGAGGCGGCCGAGGGCCCCTGGACCGGGCTCGGCGCGGAGCGCACCGCGCGGCTGGCCGACCTGCTGGACCCGCTGGCCCGTACCGTCGTGGACTCGGGGCTGCTGCCGCCCGGCAATCCGGTGGGACTGACCGGACAGCACGCCGTCGCCGGCCGCTGACGGCCGGGCACGCCGGCGTCCCCCGCCCGGGGTGCCGGGCGGGGGACGCCGTACCGGGCGTACGGACGGCGTGCGGCTACCAGGTCACCGGCAGCCGTTCGGGGATCCGCTTCATGAAGCCGGTGCGCCACACGAGTTGGCCGGAGGGCACGGCCAGCGCGAGGTCCGGCAGGCGGTCGAGCAGGACCTCCAGGGCGATCCGGGCGTGTGCGCGGCCGAGGGCGGTGGCCGGGCAGTAGTGGGCCCCGCCGCCGAAGGAGAGGTGGTCGGCGGCGTTGTCGCGGTGGACGTCGAAGCGGTGCGGGTCGGGGAACTTGGCCGGGTCGAGGTTCGCGCCCTCCACCAGGACCAGGGCCAGTTCGCCCGCGCGTACCACGACGTCGCCGAGCCGGACGTCCTGGAGCACGACGCGCGGCAGGGCGTCGCCGATGGAGAGGTTCACCCGCAGCAGCTCCTCCACGCCCGGACCGATCAGATCGGGGCGGTCCCTGAGCAGGTCACGGGCTATGGGGTGGGTGAGCAGGTAGACCAGGGCCATGGCGAGGAAGCCCGAGGTGGAGATGACCCCGGCGCCGAACATGGTGACGCCGACCGTGGCCAGCATCTCGTCGGTCAGGTGGGCGTAGTCGGGGTCGTCGCGCAGGGCGGCGAGCTCACCCATGAGGCCGTGCGTGGCCGGATCGTCGAGGAGGGCGGACATCCGGGCGATGTCCCGGTCCCAGTTGATCTTCGCGCCGGTGACCGGGCACGGGGAGTTCATGAAGGCGATGTCCAGGCTGCGCAGGAAGGCCGGGGCCTCGGTCTGCGGGATGCCGAGGACGCGGCAGTGCATGCCCGCCGAGTACGGCTCGCAGAACGCTCCGCGCAGGTCGGCCGTGGGCCCGTCGGCGACCATCAGATCGACCAGGCGGTGGGCTTCCTCGCGCAGCCGGTCCAGCAGGCCGGGCGCCTTGGGGTTGAGCGCCTTCAGCACCGCCCGGCGCAGTCCCGCGCCGGTGATGTTGCCCATGTTGTTCACGATCTCCGGCGGGATCGTGAGCGCGTACTGGCGGGGGGCGCCGGGCGCCGAGGTGTCCTTGAGGGAGAAGCGGTCGTCCTTCAGGACCTGTTGGCACAGCTCGTAGGAGGACACCAGCCACGCCTCGTCGCCGGCGATGGTCCGCACACGCCGCACGGGGGTGGCGGCCCGCAGGTCCTCGACCTCGGCGGGCACGCGGGTGCCGTCCCAGGAGAACGGGAAGTCCGGCAACGGCGGCCGGGGGCTGATGTCGGGGGCGGCGGTCATGCCGCGGCTCCTTCCGGGGCGGCGGGCGTCACGATGGCGTGGCCCTGGTTGCGGGAGGCGCGGAGCCCCGCGCCGCGGGAGTACAACAACTCGGCCATCGGCAGCAGTTGGTGGTAGCAGTTGAGCGAGGACGGCACCTTGAGGATGGCGGGGGTGTCCAGGAACAGCGGCGCCTCGGCGCACACGTAGTCCAGGCACACGGCGCGCTGCCGCTCGTCGGCCGGTTCGCCGCGGGCCGACAGGAAGCGGCTCACCAGGGCGTGGCAGACGGTGCGGAAGTCGGCGTCGGAGCGCAGCCTGGCCTGCAACCGCCGGTGGATGTCCTGGTAGGCGGGGTTGGTGCGGAAGGCCGACATCGGGTGCCAGTCGAGCCGGGTGCCGTCAGGGTCGGCCGCCGACACCGCGTCGCGGACCTTCGCCCGCACGCCCCGCAGGTTCTTCACCGCCTTGCGGCGGGCCTCGTCCGGCGCGTAGCCGGACGCCTCGTACATCTCGGCCACGTACAGGTCGGTGTAGACGAAGTCGACCCTGTCGAAGTGGTCCAGTCCCCAGCGGGCGAGGTCGTGCAGGCGTTGGGCGGAGAAGTAGCTGTTGCCCGGGGACACGCCGATCACGGCGTGTGCGCCCTCGCCGAAGATGACTTCGCACTGGGAGGTGTAGGGCTGGACTTCGAAGACGTCGGCCATCAGCACGGATGCTGTGGTCACGGGGGAAATCCTCCGCCGCGCGCTAGTCCCTCGAGGGCCCTGTGCCCCTGGTGTGGCGACGCGGCGCCCTCACGCTAGCCGTACGCCGTCAACACGGGTAGTAACTGCCTGGGTTTGGCCTAAAACAGTCGTATCAATGGTCGAAGTGCCCTCACGAGAGCCTCATTCACGGGTCGTACGCTGGGGCCGTGGTCAACCGAGACGAGGATGCGGGGCAGGCGGCGGCCCGGCTCACCGGGCGCCCGGTCACGGGCACGAGGGCGGCGTCCGGCTCGCCGGCCGAGGTGACGCTCGAGGGCGGCACGGTGGTGATGGTCAAGCGTGGCGACCCACCCGGGGCCGTATGCGCGGAGGTGGCCGGGCTGCGCTGGCTCGGGGAGGCGGGCGCGGTCCGGGTGCCCGAGGTGCTCGGCCACGACGAGCGGTGGATGGTCACCGAGCGCGTACCGACCGGGCATCCCGACGGCGAAGCGGCGCTGCGTTTCGGCCATGCGCTGGCGGCCCTGCACGCCGCCGGAGCGCCGGCGCTCGGCGCGCCGCCGCCCGGCGGGCCCGAAGAGGCGTACATCGGCCTCGCGCCCATGCGCAACGCACCGGGGAACGAGTGGCCGGCCTGGTACGCCGAGCACCGGGTGCTGCCGTACCTGCGCCGCGCTGTCGACGCCGGCACCGTGCGGCCCGCGGAGGCAGTCGTGGTCGAGCGGGTCTGCGAGCGGCTCCCGGAGCTCGCCGGGCCGGCCGAACCGCCCGCGCGGCTGCACGGCGACCTGTGGAACGGCAATGTGCTGTGGGGCGCCGACGGGGAGGTCCGGCTCATCGACCCGGCCGCGCACGGCGGGCACCGGGAGACCGACCTGGCGATGCTCCGGCTGTTCGGCTGCCCGCATCTGGACCGGGTGCTGGCCGGCTACCGGGAGGTGGCGCCGCTCGCCGACGGCTGGCGGGAACGGGTCGGCCTGCACCAGCTCTTCCCCCTGCTGGTGCACGTGGTGCTGTTCGGGCGTGGCTATGCCGACCAGGCGATCGCGGCGGCCCGCGGGGCCCTCGCGTGATGAATCCGCGGCGCCGTCGCGGAGCCTCGCGGCCTCCTTCGGCGTCCTACTAGCCGACGCCCGAACGGTCCCGCTCCGGACCATGGTTACGGAGCGTAAGGAAACCAATCACCCGTTCGATTCGTATAAGGACGTGAAAGCCGAATCAGGGAGAGACCATGCAACCGTTCACGCTCAACTACGCGCGCCCTGCTGTGCAGTTGGACGTCACCACTCCGTACGCGTACGACTCCGGACTGCAGTTGAACGTCCTCCCGGACGGACGGATCGCCGCCATGGACCACGCGACCCTGAGAGCGCTCGGGACAACGACCTCCACGGCCGGGTCCAAGACGCACTTCGACGACTGACCGCGGGCCGACGGAAGATGACCGTGCTCATCCTGACCAGTGAAGAGGACGTGACGGCGGACATGGTGGTCCTCCGGCTGGGCGAGACGGGCGTACCCGTCGTCCGGCTCGACCCCGCCGATCTGACCAACGGGGTGGCTCTGTCGGGCGAGTACGTGCAGGGCGCCTGCCGCGGACACCTGTCCGTCGGCGGGCGCCTGGTGAGCATGAGCGGCCTGCGCTCCGTGTGGGTGCGCAGGCCGGGGGACGCGGCCGCGCGCGCCGCCCAGCCGTCCGGCTGGCTGACGGAGGAGTCGTCCCAGGCGCTGTACGGCATGCTGCGGTGCACCGACGCGCGCTGGATGAACCATCCGGACGCGGCGCGCCGGGCCCGCCACAAGCCCTGGCAGCTACGGCTCGCCCAGCACAGCGGACTCGCGGTACCGGCCACACTGATCACGACGTTCCCGCAGGCGGCCCGGGAGTTCGCCGAGCGTTTCCCGGACCTGGTGGTCAAGCCGGTCTCCGGCGCGCATCCGCAGGAGCCGCCGCGAGCGGTGCCCACCAGCCGGGTGGCGCCGGACACCGACTTCTCGGCCGTCGCCTTCGGCCCGACCCTGCTGCAACGGCGGATCGCCAAGCGGGCCGACATCCGGCTCACGGCCGTCGGCGACCGGCTGCTGGCCGCGCGCAAGCCGGTCGATCCGGACGCCCGCCCCGACGACGTGGACGTACGCTTCGCGCCCTCGGCCTCTCCCTGGCTGCCGGTGGACGTTCCCCCGCGTGTCGCGGAGGCGGTGCTCCGTTACCTCAAGGGTGCCGAACTGGCGTACGGTGCGTTCGACTTCGCGGAGGACGCGGACGGGATCTGGTGGTTCCTGGAGTGCAACCAGTCCGGCCAGTTCGGCTTCGTCGAGATGGACACCGGCCTGCCGATCGCCGAGACCATCGCGCGATGGCTGGCCGGGGACGGGGAGCCGGCGGTTCCGTGTGTCGACGGCGACCGGGGCAGGGCGTCGTGAGGCCACCGGAAGCGGTACCGAGAAAGGAACGCGACATGCGCATCGGACTGCTGGGCACTGGCCCCTGGGCCCGGGCGGCCCACGCCCCCGCCCTCGCCGGGCACACCGGCCTGGACTTCGCCGGGGTGTGGGGCCGCCGCCCGGAGGCGGCCCGCAAGCTGGCGGAGCAGTACGGCGTCCGGGCGTACGAGGACGTGGACGCGCTGCTGGCCGACGTGGACGGGGTGGCCGTGGCCCTTCCTCCGGCCGTGCAGGCCGAGTTGGCGGTGCGGGCCGCACGGGCGGGCCGCCATCTGCTGCTGGACAAGCCCGTGGCGGTGGGGGTCGCAGACGCGCGGGCCGTCGCCGAGGCGGCGGAGCGGGCCGGGGTGGCCTCGGTGGTGTTCTTCACCACACGCTTCCAGAAGGAACCGGAGGCCTGGATCGACGAACAGGCCGCCACGGCGGGCTGGTTCACGGCGCGGGCACAGTGGCTGGGTGCGGTGTTCACCAGCGACAGTCCGTTCGCGGGCTCTCCCTGGCGGCGGGAGAAGGGCGCGCTGTGGGACGTGGGACCGCACGCCCTGTCCGTGCTGCTGCCGGTGCTCGGCGACGTACGGCAGGTCCTGGCGGCGGCGTACGGCCCCGCCGACACCGTGCACCTGGCCCTCGACCATGCAACGGGCGCGTCGAGCACGCTCACGCTGAGCCTGACGGCTCCGCCGGCGGCGGCCGGCGCCGACCTGGAGCTGCGGGGCGAGGCCGGCGTGTCGCTGCTGCCGAGAAGCTCCGAGGGCGCGGTCCCCGCCCTCACCCGGGCCGCGGACGCCCTGCTGACCGCCGCCCGCACGGGCCGCCCGCACGCCTGCGACGCCGCGTTCGGCCTGCGGGTCACGGAGATCCTCGCGGCGGCGGAGTCCCGCCTGACCGGGGGACCGGGGGACTAGGGCTTTCTCTCGGACCAGGCCTGCCTACGCCTCCTCGAAGGGCTCGTCGCTCCAGCGGAACCAGGCCCGGTCCCCCTCGATGTGCAGCAGGAACTCGGGGACCGGGTCACGCGGCGAGGACAGCGAGACACGGCGGCCCGTCTCTCCGTACACCGCCTCCCACTCCTCGCCGGCCGTCTCTTCGTCCCGCTCCAGCAGCACGAGTTCCCGGGCGAAGAGATCCTGTACGGCGGGGAAGCCGGGGCCGGCGGTGAACCGGCCCGACAGCCAGGGGAAGTCGGCGTCGTCGATCAGGATCTCGCCGACCGGCTCGTCCCCGGCGCGCACGCGCCACACCTCGCCGTCGAAGCCCGTGGCCCCTCCCCCGTGCCGCTGCCTGTCACTGCCCCGTCAGCATCTCACCCGCCACTGACAACGCCCTCGGACCAGAAGTTCAGGCGTTCCCGTACGACGGGGTAGCCGGCCCTGGTGAAATGTGCGGCCATGGGCGTGTTGGTCCGGTCGGTGGCGCCGGCGACGAACTCGGCGCCGCGTTCGACCAGGAAGTGGGTGCACTCGGCGAGCAGGTCGTAGGCGTAGCCGTGGCCTCGGTGTTCCGGAAGGACGCCGATGAAGCCGATGCAGGGTCCGGACGAGTTGCGGGCGGGGATGTGGATGCCGGCCGTCTCACCCTGGGGTGTGCGGGCGATCCGCCACCATTCCCGTGGCGAGGGGAACCAGTGGAAGATGTCGAGTTCCTCCTGGGCGGCCAGATCCACTCCGCCCCGCGCGATGGCCCGGCGGGCGTGGGCGTCCAGGGTGACGGAGTGGATGCGGCGCAGGGCGTCGAAGAACACGGAGTCGTCCGGTTCGGCGGAGAAGACCAGCCGCCCGGGGCGCTCGGGCAGGCCCCGCTCCGCCGTCCAGCGGTACAGGAAGCGCTCCACCAGCGGTTCGTATCCGGCCCTGCGGGCGGCGGCGGTGCGGATGGCGACGGCGGCATGCCGCTCGGGGACGGCACGCCAGCCGGTGGGCAGGTCGAGTTCGAGCTCCTCGGTGTGCCAGGGGGCGGTGCGCAGGAGTTCGGCTCCGGCGTCCTCCTCGCCCTCGGCCACGTCGAACCAGTTGATCAGGAGCGGCTCGGGGTCCTCGGGCCGGGCCCACCACGCGGCGCGGGCCACGACCCGGCCGTCGCGCAGTGCGACCCGCTTCCAGTCGGGGCGGTACCGGGTCTGCCGGTGCTTCTCCCGCAGGTCCAGCGGGTCGGGCAGGCTGTCGAAAAGGTGGGCACTGCTCTCGTCGAGCGTGCGGATGACCACAGCGGTCATGGATTTCCTCCGGGATGCGTACGGCGCTGAACGAAAAGCGCTCCCGGTCGGATCAGACGTGGCACGCCCGCGGAACGGGGAGGGGGGAGCGCTGGATGACCTTGAACCGCATGACGCTCGCCTCCTTCCGTCCGTCTCGGGCGTGCCGCACACGCTAAGCGGGCGGCCGGTCCCGCGTCGAGCGGTTTTCCCGGGGCTGCGCCCCCGGTGACGGCGTAGCGTGGGGATGTGCCATCGGTGCGCGGCTGGTCGTCGCGTCGGAACCCGGATGAGCGCGGCTGGCTGCGGGGCGCGCCACCGCCGTGGTGGGTCCGGGTGCTGCCGGTGCTGTTGCTGGTCGGGGTGACCCTGGCCACCCTCGTCACCCCCCATGCCAGTGATCTCGGCTTCCTGCTGGGCGCGATTCCGCCGCTCGCCGTCCTCTCCTACGGGCCCCTGGCGACCGCAGTCCTCGGCGGGCTGGTCGTCGTGGTGCTGCATCTGCCGAACACACACCTGAACCGCCCCGGCAACACCGATCTGCTCACCATCGTGTTCGTCGCCCTGCTGAGTGTGTTCGTCTCCTACGTCCGCAGTCACCGCGACGCCCAGCTGCACACGGAGCGCTCGATCGGGGAGGCCGTGCAGCGGGCCGTGATGCCGCCGCTGCCGGAGCGCGTCGGGCCGGTGGCGTGCGCGGGCTTCTACCGGGCCGCCCAGGACGGGACGCTGGTGGGCGGCGACTTCTTCGACGTGCGGGAGGGGCCGTACGGTGTCCGCGCGGTGATGGGCGACGTGCGGGGGCACGGGCTGGCGGCGGTCGCGACGGTGGTGGCGCTGCTGGGGGCGTTCCGGGAAGCGGTGCTGGACCAGCCGGACCTGGAGTCCGTCGCGTCCCGGATGGACCGCAGGCTGGCGGTGGACTCGGCGGGTGTGCGGCACGCGGAGCTGTTCGCGACCGCGGTGCTGCTGGAGTTCACGGTCGACGCACGGGCGGCCCGGGTGGCCGTCTGCGGGCATCCGGCACCGGTGCTGCTGCACGCGGGCCGGGCCCGGGAGGTTCCCGTCACGGCGGCCGCTCCGCTGGGCCTCGGGCTGGTCGACGTCGATCCGCCGAAGGAGGTCACGGTGCCGCTCGGGCCGGGCGACCGCCTGCTGATCGCGTCCGACGGCGTCTGGGAGGCCCGGGACGCCGCCGACGACTTCTATCCGCTGCCCGAGCGGCTGGGCACCCTGGCGGACACCCCGTCCGGCGAACTCGCCGGCGCCATATGGGCGGACATCGCACGCCTGCGTTACGAGGTCCGCGACGACGCGACCATGCTGGTCCTGACGCCCGAGCCGGCCGCCGCCCGAACACGCTCACCCCGTGAGGGCGTGGGCCGGCGGTGACTCACCCGTCGGCCCATGTCCCCGTCAGCCCACGTCCCACAGGAAGCGGTGGGTGTGGATGCCGAAGTACGGGAAGGTCTGGACCTCACGGACGCCCTCGATGGGCCGCACCACGTCATTGACGAAGTCCAGCAGGTCCTTGGGACCCGGCGCGACCACCTCCGCGAACAGGTCGAAACCGCCGGAGGTGAGCACCGAGTAGACCACCTCGGGACGTTCGGCCAGGGCGTCCGCGACCGTGCGCGGGTCGCCGTCGACGCCGATGCCGAGCAGCGCCATGGCCTGCCCGCCCATCGCCATCGGGTCCGTGACGCCGACGACCTGCACGGCCCTGGAGTCCAGCAGGCGTTGCAGGCGCTGCCGGGCCGCCGAAGCGGACAGGCCGACCTTCGGGCCGAGGTCGGCGTAGGCGATGCGGCCGTCGGTCTGCAGCTCGCGCAGGATGGCCCGGTCGATGTCGTCCATCTGTGCCACGGTGCCCCTCACCCCGCCAGGTCGGCGAGGGCCGCGGCGAAGACCTCGGTGTGCGTGTCGACGTCCTGCTCGGTGGTGTCGGGGCACATCAGCGCCATGTTGTGGAACGGGGTCAGCAGGATGCCGCGGTTGGCGAGGTAGAGGTGCAGGAAGTCCTCCAGCTCGGGGTCGGCGGCCGCCGCGGACTCGGTGCCCGTGCGCGGCGCCGGCGAGGTGAAGCGGTACTCGGTGCGGGCGCCGAGGCGGCTGACGGACCAGGGCAGGTGGTGGGCCTCGACACCGGCCCGGACGCCGGACTCGAAGCGTTCGGAGAGCTTCGCCATGCGGGCGAAGGCCTCCTCGGTGAGGACCTCTTCCAGGGTGGCCCGCATCGCGGCGACCGACAGGGCGTTGCCGGCGAGGGTGCCGCCGACGCCGCCCATGTCGACGAGGTCCAGGTCCGCGCGGGCCAGCAGCCGTTCGGCCAGCTCTCCGGAGAGGCCGTAGGCCCCGGCCGGGATGCCTCCGCCGATCGCCTTGCCGATGGTGAGCAGGTCGGGCTCGAGGTCCCAGGCCGCCGTGCAGCCGCCGGGCCCCGCGGAGAAGGTGTGGGTCTCGTCGTTGATCAGCAGGGTGCCGTACCGCCGGGTGAGGCCCCGTACGCCGGCGAGGTAGCCGGGTTCGGGCAGGACGATGCCGATGTTGGTGAGCGCGGGCTCCATCAGGACGGCGGCGACGTCTCCGTGGGCCAGCTCGCGTTCGAGTCCCGTGAGGTCGTTGAACTCGGCGACCCTGCTGGTCAGGGTGACGTCGCAGGGTGCGCCGACGTTGCCGGGGCGGGGGGTGCCGTGTCCGTCCGGGCCGACGACGATCAACGACTCGTCGACGCTGCCGTGGTAGCTGTAGCTGTTGACGAGGATCTTCGGACGTCCGGTGACCGCCCGGGCGAGCCGGATCGCCCATCGGTTGGCGTCGGTCGCGGTCAGCGAGAAGCTCCAGCGGGCCAGGCCGAAGCGGCGGGTCAGCTCGGCGCCCACCCACTCCGCGTCCTCCGTGGGCAGCATGGCGGTGGCCCCGCCCAGGCCGGCGAACCGGCGCTCGACCGCCTCGGTGACGGGGGCCGGCGAGTGACCGGCCATCGCTCCCGTGTCACCGAGGCAGAAGTCGATGTACTCGTGCCCGTCCACATCGGTGACCCGGGCGCCGCGCGCGCCTGCCAGATACCGGGGGAAGGCTCCGGCCGTCTTGTTCATCCAGGTCATCGGCACCCGCCCGAAGAGGTGGTCGGCCCCTGCGTAGGCCGCCCGGGAGCGCGGGTTGCGGCGTTCGGCCCCGGCGCTCTCGCGGGCCAGGAGGGCGTTCAGACGCGTGCGGTCCATGGAATACCTCGGTACGGGGCGATGACGGAACAGCGTGAGCCTACGACCGAAAACGCGACATCTTCAAGGTGTGGCGCATGATTCGATCGCGGTCACGCTTGAATCGTGCGCGGAACGAGCTGGGCCGTCCAAGAGGGTGACGCATCCCCTCTTACGGATGACGAACACGCGCTTCGTGTTCGCACAAGACGTCTCAAACGCCAGGCCGCGCCACCCCTTCCGCCAGGTAGAAATATCTACCAGCATGCATATGCCGGGTTGGCGTGCACGTGCACCGAGTGCCCGGTCACGGCCGTTTCCCGCGCCCTGGCGGACGAGCGAGGATCACCCGGAGCAGTGCATGACGAACAGGATGTGGATGCGGGGCGTGGAGTGGCTGGCCGCGGCGGCGGCCGATCCGCGCGCCTGCAAATGGGAGTGGGACCACGGCGAGGGCGTCACGCTCCTGGAGGCGGGCCGGTTCTGGGACGTCCTGAGCGTTCCCGACCGGCTCGGCCTGCTCACCCTCGACCTGCTGTGGCGGCCCTCGCTGCCGGTGCCGGGGCCGACGCTGGTGGACACCGCCGCGGGCCGGGTCGGGTTCCTCCTCCCACCCGACCCGTCCGGCGGCTGGATCGGCGACGGCCTGCGGTACGCGACCAAGGGCTCCTGGGTCGCGGTACCGCCGCCGTACCGGCCCGCCCGCTTCCTGGAGTGGCTGGTCCCGCCGGACGGCACCGGCACCCTGCACAGGCCCGGCACCCTGGAGGCGGCGCTGCGGGAGGCCAACGGCACGCTGGCGGTCCTCGCGCCGCTGTGCGAGCAGTAGCGGATCAGGAGCGTTCGCGCTCGGACCGGATGCGCACCTTGACACCGGCGGGGGGGGCCGACGGGATCTCCGGTCGCGCGGGCCCCTTACGGCTCTGCGCCCGCCTCTCCGCGACGAGTTGGGCGTAGATCGGCTCACGCGCAGGACCCACCGGGGCCCCGCGGTTCGTCCGGTCGACGCGGTCGACGACGTTCATGCCGGGGCAACGCCCGGGACGCGCCACCGGTGAGCCCGGCGCGCCGGGCTCACCGGGTCGGGCGAGGACGCCCCTCGAACGGGACCTTCCACCCGTCCGACAAACTTCCCGCACCGACCCGCCGCACGACCACGACCGATCCCGCGGGAACGCATTCGGCCACCCGGCACACCGCCTGGCGAGCAGCCTCGACGGACCACCCTCACGAGCACCCTCTCTCCACCGGCCGACGAGCGCGGGCGCGCGTCGAGACGGCGTACGGCCACGACCGTTCCCGAAGCGGGCCAGGCGTGGCCGCCTCCCGACGGATCACCCGCCCGGGCACGGGCCGAAGCGCCGCACGAGCTCCAACGGGGACCCGCGGAGGGGCGTGTGCGGCCGACAGGCGGGGCCGCGGGGGCGCTCCTATGCTGGGGAGACGGGCTCCGAGGTCTCGCCCACCGCACGTTCGGCTCTCACGTGCTTGGAGTCAGCCCATGTCGCACACGTCCGCACGCCTGCGCCGGGGGGCCGCGCTCGCCGTCGTGGTGGGGACGCTGACCGCGCCGCCGGCCGGGGGCGGCCCCCCCGGGGGGGGACCCCCCCCCCTCTCCCCCCCGTTCTTCCCCCACCCCCCCCGCCCCCCCCCCCCCCCCGGGGGGGGCGGCCAACCCCCCCC
>NZ_JBWKFL010000019.1:72084-80279 GCF_056434305.1 Streptomyces sp. NPDC044061
TGTTGGCGGGACACCCCTCCCCGCCTCTCCTGCCAGCCCCCCCCTCGGGGGGCCCCCACCGCCCTCCGTGCACGCCGCGTTCGCCGCCGACTCGCCGAGCCCCACCCCCTCGGGCGCGGACGTCCGCACCCTCACCCCGGACGTGGCCCGCCAACTCGACGCCGCCGTGCAGCAGGTGATGCGCGAGGCGAACGTGCCGGGCGTGACCGTCGGCATCTGGACGCCGGACCGGGGCAGTTACGTCAGCTCCTTCGGTGTCGCGAACAAGAGCAACGGCCGGCTGATGACGCCGGACCTGTACATGCGGATCGGCAGCGAGACGAAGACGTTCACCGTGACGGCGCTGCTGCAGCTGGTGGACCAGGGCAAGGTGGGACTGGACGATCCGATCGGCAAGTACGTGGACGGTGTGCCGAACGGGGACACGATCACGCTGCGGGAACTGGCCGGCATGCGCAGCGGGCTGTTCAACTACTCCGAGGACGACGACTTCTTCAAGGCGCTCACGTCCGACCCGCAACGCCCTTTCACACCCCAGGAGTTGCTCGCCTATTCCTTCAAGCACCCGGTGCTGTTCCCGCCGGGACAGAAGTTCTTCTACTCCAACACCAATCTCATCCTGCTCGGTCTGGTCGTCGAGAAGGAGAGTGGTCAGCGGCTCGGCCACTACATCCAGCAGAACATCCTCGACCCGGCCGGCATGACGCACACGCTGTTCCCGGCCGGCGCCGAGTTCCCCGCCCCGCACGCGCAGGGCTACACGAACCAGACGGCCAACGGCCAGGTCGCGGACACGGCCGACTGGAACCCGTCCTGGGGCTGGGCGGCCGGCGCGATGATCTCGAAACAGGACGACCTGCGGCTGTGGGCGCGTACGGTGGCGACCGGCCAATTCCCGGACGGCAGGTGGATGATCAGTCCGGCCACGCAGAAGCAGCGGCTCATCACGCCTGCGACGCCGATCCCGGGCGCCGGGTACGGGCTGGGCATCTTCAACGTCCAGGGCTGGATCGGCCACAACGGCTCCCTGCCCGGCTACGAGTCCCTGACCGTCTACCTCCCGTCGGCGCGGGCGACCCTCGTCGTGCTGCTCAACACCGACATCGACCACAACGGCCAGGAGCCCAGCACCCTGTTCGGCGAGGCGATCACGAAGATCGTGTCCCCGGCCCACGTCTTCAACCTGCCGGCCGAACCCGCGGCCAGGTGACGTGCAGGTCCGACCGGTTTCGGCCGAGGCGGGAAACGCACTGTTCGCGCACGCCCGATGACGGTGTGTACTGAAGCAGACCGTCTCGCGAGAGCCGACCAGCCAGGAGCCGTCGTGACCGTCACCGACCGCATCCCGCTCGACCCGTTCGGCACCGACATCGTGGCGGAGAGCGCCCGGTTGCGCGCCCTCGGCCCGGTCGTCCCCGTCGAGCTGCCCGGCGGCATACCCGCCTGGGCGCCCACCGGATACGACGTCCTCAAGGAACTGATCCTCGATCCGCGGGTGAGCAAGGACGCGCGCCGGCACTGGCGGCTGTGGGCGCGGACCGCCGAGCACCCGGCCTGGAGCTGGATCGTGACCTGGGTGGGCGTGGTCAACATGCTCTCCACCTACGGTCCCGACCACGCAAGGCTGCGCAAGCTGGTGGCGCCGAGCTTCACGCACCGGCGCACCGAGGCGCTGCGCCCTCGGGTGGCGGCCATCACCGACGGGCTGCTGGACGCGCTGGCAGCCGAGGGCGCCGACGGCCGGGTGGTCGATCTGCGAGCGGGGTTCGCCCATCCGCTGCCCATGCGCCTGATCTGCGAACTGCTGGGCGTGCCCGACGAGCTGCGCGCGGACGCGGCCCGGCTCATCGCCGACATCTTCGACACCTCCGACCCGAGCCCGGAGCTGGCGGCGTCGGTGCAGGAGCGGATCGGCACGGTGCTGGGGGCGCTGCTCGCACACCGGCGAAAGGATCCGGGCGACGATCTCACCACGGAGCTGATCCGGGTCCGGGACGAGGACGGTGACCGGCTCTCCGACGAGGAACTGCTGCACACGCTGCTGCTGGTGGTCGGCGCCGGGTTCGAGACGACCGTCAATCTCATCGGCAACGCGGTCGTCGCCCTGCTGACCCGGCCGACGCAGCTGGCGGCGGTGCGCTCCGGCGGCGCCGGCTGGGCGGCGGTGGTGGAGGAGACCCTGCGGGTGCACCCGTCGATCGCCGCGCTGCCGCTCAGGTTCGCGGTCGCGGACCTGAAGGTCGGTGGGGTGACGATCCCGGCCGGGGACGCGATCATCACGACGTACGCGGCCGCGGGTCTGGACCCGGCGCACTACGGGCCGGACGCGGCCGGCTTCGACGTGGCACGCGGCGCCGACGACCATCTGGCGTTCGGGGTGGGTGTGCACCGCTGCATCGGCGCTCCGCTGGCCCGCATGGAGGCTCTGACGGCGCTGCCCGCGCTGTTCGCCCGCTTCCCCGGGCTGCGCCTGGCCGTCGGCCCCGGCGAGCTGCGGCACGTGCCGTCGTTCATCGCCCACGGCTGGCGGGAGGTGCCGGTCCGGCTCGGAGCCTGAGACGCGCGCGGGGCTCCGACCGGTCCCCCGTTCCGGTCGTGCCCCGCGGACTGCTGAACTTACGTGCGGGACGGCGCCATGGGTATCGCGGCCGTGCCCTTTCCCCGGTGGCGAGGGCTCAGTCGTGCACAGGCGCGTCCGGTTCGCCCCGGTACACCCCGCCGAGCGCCGGAACGCCGAGGGCGCCGGCGGCCAGATGGGCGAGAACGACCTCGAACAGGTCGCTGCCCATCGCCAGCAGCTGGCGTTCCAGGACGGGTTCGGCGGCCCGGACGTGCTCGCGCACGGTCTGGGCGTGCACGCCCAGGTCACGGGCCGTGCGTTCGGCGTTGGAGTCGGCGGCGATCCAGGCGCGCAGGGTGCCGCGCAGATCGCGGCCGTCGCCGTCGAGGCGGCCGAGGAGGTCGTGGGCCCAGGCGCCCAGCGCGGTCGAGGCGAGCAGGTCGCCGAGGCGGACGGAACCCTGCGGGTGCGCCGCCGTGCCGTCGGGGTCGTACGGGCCCTGGGTCGCCTCCGTGCTGAGTGCGAGGTGGGCGGCCGCGCGGGTGGTGAGGTCGGAGAAGTCGGTGCCGAGCAGCGCCTCGACGCGGTCCATGCGGGCGCGGACGGTGTTGCGGCTGACGCCGAGCACCTTGGCCGCGCTGACCGCGGTGAACTCGAGGCCCAGCCGAGTGGTGGCGAGGAGTTCGGCGCGGACGTGGTGGGGCAGCCGGTCGAGGGGACGCAGCAGGCCGGCGGACCAGGCGCGCAGCGCGTCCGGGTCCATGAGCCGTGCGGGGCGGGTGCGTTCGGCGTACACGGCCGCCTGGTCCGGGCGGAACCGGGCGACGGCGAGGGCGCTGATGGCCTGTCCGTAGGCGACGGCGGTCCGGGCGAGGCGCTGGCGCAGGCTGCCGCCGATGAAGGTGTCCCGCCGGCCGTCCACGAGGGAGCGCAGCCGCTCCCCCGCAGCCGTTCCGGGACTGACGACGATCACGTGGCCGTCCATCGCTGGGCAGCGCACGACGAGTGCCTCGCCGTCGGTGAGGTCCGCGCAGGCGTCGGCGAGCGCGTCCCGCTCGGCGGGGGAACCCTCGACGACGTAGACGTGGGCCGAGTCCTCTTCGAGCAGGCCGGGCCACAGGCCGGCGGCGACCCGGCGGGCGGAGACGGTGTCCTCCACCATCAACAGCTGCAGGATGGCCAGCCGCAGATCGGCCGTGGCCCGGCGCAGCCGGCGCCCGGCGTCCGTCAGCTCCCGTTCGCGCAGCAGCAGTTCGAGGACGCTCGCGGTGCGGTTGACGATCTCGGCGGCGCGCCGGTCGAAGGGTTCCGGACGGGCCACCGCCAGCACCGCGCCCGCTGCCGGGCCTTGTCCGGGCTGCCGTATCCCGACCATGCGGACGTGGCGTTCGCCGTCCTCCAGAGCGGCCGAGGAGATCCGGCCGCCGACCACGTCGGCGAGGACGGTCTCGTCGAGCGACAGGCGTTCACCGGCGAGGAGGCCGCCGTGCGCGTCCTGGAGGCAGACCGTGGCCCCCACGGCCGGCCCGAGCCAGCCGACGACCCGGCGCGGTTCGCGGCCCGCGGGACGCAGATGGTCCAGCAGTTGCTCCGCCCAGGCGCTGTCGGTGTCGTGCGGCTGCTGGGCGTGGGGGCTCTCGTCGGCTCGGCCGGCCACGTCGCCCTTCTCCTCGTCGTCGGGTTGACCTCGGCTTTCGAACCTGGACGTTACCCCAGGACCCCGAGGTGCCCCGCACCTGTCCCCGCTGCCGCCGGGCACGGCTCCGCCGGCGGCCCTGGGGGGGTGGACCGCCGGCGGAGACACCGCAACCCGGAGCGGGGGGACGGCCCCGGGTGCCTCATCGGTCGGATGCCCCGGAATCGAAGGCAAACACCCAGTGGTTCGGGGACACCCGGCGCGACTTCCTCTGGGAGTATGCGGCGCGGCTTCCTCAGGGGTATCCGGCGCGGCTTCGTCAACCGACTCCCGGCCCGGACTCCTCACCCGGCATCCGGCACGTACCCCTCACCCGGCATCCGACGCGACTTCGTCAACCGACTCCCGGCCCGTACTCCTCTCACGGCATCCGGCCCGGACTCCTCACCCGACTTCCGGCCTGGCTTCCTCACCCGGCACCCGCCCCGGGTTCCTCGGGGCCGGTCCGTCGGCCTCCGGGGCCGGTCAACGGCACATGCCGGCCGCCGCGAGGACCGCGCCCAGCAGGCAGAGCACGCCGGTGACCACGGCGGAGGCGTGCAGGCCGTGCGGGAACGTCCACCCGCCGCCCGTACGCAACGGCGGACTTCAGCAGGGCCGGCATGCTCGCGGAGACCGGTCGACACCCGTCGCCACGGCCTCCTCGGCCTCCTCGGCCTCCTCGGCCAGGCTGCCCGGCCAGGGCCAGCCGAACACGCCGGCGCCGGTGAGTTCCGTCCGCAGGGTGGCGCCGACCCGGGCGACTGATGACGGAGACCAGGAGGGAGATGCCGAGCGCGCCGCCGATCTGCAGGGTCGTGGCCTGGAGCCCGCCGGTCACCCCGCCGTCCCGCACGGGCGCGTGGCCGACGGCGGCGTCACGGGACGCGGACAACACCGTGCCCACGCCGATGCCGAGGGCGACGAACGGCCGCCGCACGGTGGCGCAGGCGGTGACGCGTATACCGATGGTCGGGGCGCGGCTTCTCGCGACAGGCTCCGGGAGCTGCGCCTGCCGCAGCCCGCGACGGCATAAGCTCGGCAGATGGCGAAGTACTTCGACGTGCACCCCGAGAACCCGCAGCCTCGCAGCATCGGCCAGGTCGCCGACGCGGTGCGGTCGGGGGCGCTCATCGCATACCCGACCGACTCCTGCTACGCGCTCGGCTGCCGCCTGGGCAGCCGGGACGGCATGGACCGGATCCGCTCGATCCGCCGACTGGACGACCGGCACCACTTCACACTGATGTGCCGGGACTTCGCCCAGCTCGGCCAGTTCGTCCATGTCGACAACGACGTGTTCCGGGCCGTGAAGGCGTCCACCCCCGGCAGCTACACCTTCATCCTCCCGGCCACCCGCGAGGTGCCGCGCAAGCTGCTGCACCCCAAGAAGAAGACGGTGGGTGTGCGCATCCCCGACCACGTGGTCACCCAGGCCCTGCTGGCCGAGCTGGGCGAGCCGCTGCTGTCCAGCACGCTGCTGCTGCCGGACGAGGAGGAGCCGATGACCCAGGGCTGGGAGATCAAGGACCGGCTCGACCACACGGTGGACGCGGTGGTCGACTCCGGGGACTGCGGCACCGAGCCGACCACGGTGGTGGACTTCTCCAGCGGCGAGGCGGAGATCGTCCGGCGCGGCGCGGGGGACACCACCCGCTTCGAGTGAGCGGGCGGACCGGGCGGGCGGGTCGGAATGGATCTTGCGTGACAGCATGGGCCGTGTCCGCGGCGCCGAGGGGCACCCGCCACCCGACGCCCATCGTGCCGAGGAGGGCCCTCTCACCATGACCCATGTACAGGGATCAGCCGTCGACGTCCCGGCCGCCGACGGCGTCGCCGACGCCTATCTCGCCCACCCCGCCGACGGGAACCCCCGTCCGGCCGTGCTGTTCTACCAGGACGCCTACGGGTTGCGGCCGCACCTGAGGTCGATGGCCGACCGGCTCGCCGGCGCCGGCTACACCGTCCTGGTGCCGAACGTGTTCTACCGCCGGGGCCGAACCCCGGTGCTCGAGCTGCCCGAGTTCATCGACCCGGGCGCCGACCCGACCATCTGGGAACGTCTCGGCCCGATCGTGTCGTCGCTGACGCCGGACCTGATCGAGCGGGACGCGGAGGCCTACCTGCGGTGGCTGGCCGACAGCCCGTTCACGACCGGCGGCCCGGTCGCGATCACCGGCTACTGCATGGGTGCCCGGCTCGCCGTCTGGACGGCGGCCGCCCACCCCGACCGGGTCGCGGCGGCGGCCGGGTTCCACGGCGGGCGGCTCGCCACCGACGACCCGCGAAGCCCGCACCGGGCGGCCGCATCCATCACCGCCGAGCTGTACTTCGGGCACGCGGGCGACGATCCGTCGCTGCCCGAGGAGCAGGTCACGCGCTTCGAGGAGGCACTCACCGCGGCCGGGGTGCGGCACAAGTGCGAGGTCTACGAGAACGCGCAGCACGGTTACACCCAGGCGGACACCCCCGCCTACGACCCTGAGGCCGACGAGCGTCACTGGGCGGCTCTGCTCGACCTGCTCGAGCGGACCATCTGACCCCGCGCCTCGGCGCCCGCCGGACGGTGGGTGCCGAGCGGATCTCGTCCAACACATTGACATGCACGCGTCTCCGCATGACTCTGAGAGCGCTCTCAAACAGGTACGGACCAATTTCCGTACGACCCCGACCCCACACGGAGGTGGAGAGTGCTCCTCAGCATCACACGCCCGGCGCTGCCCCTGGCGGCCGCCGCGGCCCTGGTCGGCGGCCTCCTCACGCTGACCGTCCCGGACACCGCCGGCGCCGCCGTGCCGGACACCATCCCACTGAAGATCACCAACAACTCGGGCCGCTCCGACCCGGTGTACGTCTACGACCTCGGCACCCAGCTGTCCTCGGGACGGCAGGGCTGGGCCGACGCGAACGGCACCTTCCACGCCTGGCCGGCGGGCGGCAATCCGCCGACTCCCGCACCGGACGCGGCGATCGCCGGTCCGACCGCCGGGCAGTCGAAGACGATCCGGATACCGAAGTTCTCGGGCCGGATCTACTTCTCCTACGGCCAGAAGCTCGACTTCAGGCTCACCACCGGCGGACTGGTGCAGCCGGCCGTGCAGAACCCCTCCGACCCCAACCGGAACATCCTGTTCAACTGGTCGGAGTACACGCTCAACGACGCGGGGCTGTGGCTCAACAGCACCCAGGTGGACATGTTCTCGGCGCCCTACGCGGTCGGCGTGCAGCGGGCCGACGGGAGCGTGAGCAGCACCGGGCACCTCAAGTCCGGCGGTTACACCGGCGTCTTCGACGCGCTGCGCGGGCAGCCGGGCGGCTGGGCCAACCTGATCCAGACCCGTTCCGACGGCACCGTGCTGCGCGCGCTCTCGCCGTTGTACGGCGTGGAGACCGGGGCTCTGCCCGCCAACGTGATGGACGACTACGTCAACCGGGTCTGGCAGAAGTACTCGACGTCGACCCTGACGGTCACGCCGTTCGCCGACCAGCCGAACACGAAGTACTTCGGCCGGGTCTCGGGGAACGTCATGAACTTCACCAACTCCTCCGGCGCCGTCGTCACCAGCTTCCAGAAGCCGGACGCGTCCAGCATCTTCGGCTGCCACAAGCTGCTGGACGCGCCCAACGACAACGTCCGCGGCCCCATCTCCCGGACGCTGTGCGCCGGTTTCAACCGCTCGACACTGCTGACGAACTCCAGCCAGCCGGACACCTCGGCCGCGAACTTCTACCAGGACGCGGTGACCAACCAGTACGCCCGCAAGATCCACGCGCAGATGGCGGACGGCAAGGCGTACGCGTTCGCCTTCGACGACGTCGGCCACCAGGAGTCGCTGGTCAACGACGGCAACCCGCAGCAGGCGTACCTGACCCTGGATCCGCTGAGCTGACATGCCGCGGGCCCGCACCCGGCACCCGTCGGTTTTTGGGGGCACGGCGGGGGGGGGTCACCGGTTGTCA
>NZ_JBWKFL010000019.1:80289-178281 GCF_056434305.1 Streptomyces sp. NPDC044061
TGCCCTCGCCCCCCCCCCCCCCCCCCCCCCCCCCCCCCCCCCCCCCCCCCCCCCCCCCCCCGACGTGGTGGGTCAGCCGGTCGTCAGGGCGGTGTCGTCCACGACGAAGCTGGTCTGGAGCGAGGAGTCCTCGACCCCGTTGAACTTCAGCGTGACCGTCGAGCCCGCCAGCGAGGACAGGTCGAAGGACTTCTGGCTGTAGCCGGACGCCTTGTTGAGGTTCGAGTACGTGGCCAGGTTCTTCGAACCGGCGGTCACCGTCAGCTTGTCGTACTGAGTGCTGGTGGTGGTCTCCGAGGTGTCGATGTGCAGGTAGAAGGTCAGGGTCGCCTTGCAGCCCGCGGGGATCGTCACCGACTGGGACAGGGTGTCGGTGTGCGTGCTGCCGTAGCCGTCGAGCCAGGCCTTGTAGGACCCGCTGTGGGAGGCCTCACCGCTGTCGGTGGTGATGACCCCGCTGGTCGCGCTCCAGCCCGTGCTGCCCGACTCGAAGCCCGGGTTGGTCAGCAGCTGGGTCGCCGAGCAGCCGCCACCGGTGGAGTTGACCGTCCAGTTGAAGGTCGCGGTGCCGGTCGCGCCGGTGGAGTCGGTCACCGTGACCGTGGTGCTCGAGGTGCCCGCGGTGGTGGGCGTGCCGGAGATCAGGCCGGTCGAGCTGTTGATCGACAGGCCGGCCGGCAGACCGGAGGCACTGTAGCTGAGCGCACCGCTGTTGGTGCTGGCGGCCTGGATCTGCAGACTGACCGCCGTGCCGACGGTCGACGTCTGGCTGCCCGGGTTGGTGACCGTCACCCCGTTGCCGGGCGGCGTGATGTGGCTGCCGACGTTGATGCCGGCGAAGGCGTTGCCCACCCCGGCGTACTGGGCGGAGTTGGTGCCGTACAGCGCGGCGGCCGCGTTGAGTGCGGCGGTGCGGGCACCGGTGTAGTTGGTGCTGGACGTCATGTACGACGTCAGCGCCTTGTACCAGATCTGCAGGGCGGCGGCCCGGCCGATGCCGGTGACCGCTACGCCGTCCGAGGTCGGGCTGTTGTAGGTGACGCCGTTGATCACCTTGGTGCCGCTGCCCTCGGAGAGCAGGTAGAACATGTGGTTCGCCGGGCCCGAGGAGTAGTGCACGTCCAGGTTGCCGACGCCGGAGTACCAGCTGTCGGCGGAGCCGCCGTCCTTGCTGGGCTTGTCCATGTAACGCAGCGGCGAACCGTCGCCGTTGATGTCGATCTTCTCGCCGATGAGGTAGTCGCCGACGTCGGTCGAGTTGTTGGCGTAGAACTCCACACCCGTGCCGAAGATGTCGGACGTGGCCTCGTTCAGGCCGCCGGACTCACCCGTGTACTCGAGGCCCGCGGTGTTGGAGGTGACGCCGTGGCTCATCTCGTGGCCGGCCACGTCGAGCGAGGTCAGCGGGTCGGCGTTGCCGGAGCCGTCGCCGTAGGTCATGCAGAAGCAGCTGTCGTCCCAGAACGCGTTCACGTACGCATTGCCGTAGTGGACGCGGGAGTAGGCGCCGACGCCGTCGTTCTTGATGCCGCTGCGGCCGAAGGTGTTCTTGTAGAAGTCCCAGGTGACCGCCGCGCCGTAGTGGGCGTCCGCGCCCGCGGTGGCCGCGTTGGACGTGGTGCCGTTGCCCCAGGTGTCGTTGGTCTGGGAGAACAGCGTGCCGGTGCCCGAGGTGCCGTGGTTCAGGTTGTACGTCTTGTGGCCGCCGCGCGCCCCGTCGGTCAGCGTGTAGTTCGACCCCGACTGGGTCGTGGTCAGCGTGACCTGGCCGCTGTACTGGGTGTTGCCGATGCCGGTCTGGACCGCCTGGTACCTGTGCAGTTCCTTGCCGGTGACGGCGTCGGTGATGACGTGCAGCCGACTGGGCGTGCCGTCGTCCTGGAAGCCGCCGATCACCGTCTCCCAGGCGAGCCTCGGCGTGCCGTTGCCGGCCCAGATCACCTTGCGGGCGCTGTCGGTGGTGGGCTTCTTCGCGTCGAGGGCCTTGGCCGTCTTGAGGGCCTTGGTCTCGGCGGCGGACTTGGTGAAGGTCGCGGCGGTGGACGCGACCTTGATCCGGTGCTGGTTGTTGAAGGTCGTGCTCACGGTGCCCGCGGCCAGGGAGGCGGGCGGGGTGTGCACGACGAGGTCGCCGCCGAGGACGGGGAGTCCGGCGTAGGTGCGCTCGTAACGGGTGTGCAGGGTGCCGTCGTTGTCCTTGACGACGTCCTTGACGACCAGTTTCTCCTGCGCGCCGAGCCCGAGGGTGCGGGCGGTCGTGGCGGTCTTCTGCCGGGCGCTCTTGATCAGCGCCGAGTGCTGGGTGGGGGTGAGCTTGGCCTCCAGGCCTCCGGTGCGGAGGGTGCTGCCGTGGGGGCCTGCGGGCTTGGCCGTCGCCGGAACCGACTGGATGCCGACGGCGAGGAAGGCAGCGGTGGAGACCAGCGCGGCTCCGACCGTGGCCCGTCTGTGGGGAAGACGTCTCACTCGTACTCCTCCTGCTGCGGCCGCCGGGTCGCGGCCGGTGACAGACCCGGGCAGACGGGTGTGCTGCCCGGGACGAGCTGAGCTGTGCGGGGACCGTGATCCATGCGCACACCGGGGAGGATCTGTGTGCGGGGGGAGAATTTCAGCTTTGACCCGCACATGTCAGCCACACCGTGGGCATTCGAGGGTTTTCCCTATGCCGGGCGTACGGCCGCGGCGGCAGCGGGCGTTCCCGCAGTGTCGTGCCGGTGCGGCGGTTGCGGAAGGGGTCCCGGCGGCACGGTTCCGCGTCCGGCGCGCCGAGGGGTTCACCGCCGGCGAGGACCTTCGGGCCGTGGGTCACGCCGAGGGCGATGCGCGGGCCCCGGCCACCGGCCGCCGGCCACCGAGAAGTTCGAGCCGGCAGCGACGCCTCGGAGGAGGGTGCCGCCTGACCGTCCCCGCGCCAACTTGTCTGGTCAAGTTTGGCCTTGGTTCTTCCGCCCGACAGCGGAGACCGATACCCATGTCCCGTTCATCGCGCACAGCCGGGCCGCACGGCCCGCATCCCCACGACACCCTCCTGAACGGGACGAGGTACCCGAATGCGACTGCGCTGGAGATCCCTCGGCGGGCTGCTCACACTGCTCGCCGCACTGATCGTCTGCGCCTCCCCGGCCCACGCGGCCGGGAGCAGCGGCAATCTGATCGTCAATGGCGATGCGGAGGCCGGCGGTTACTGCACCGACGACTGGTCGGCGGCCACCACGGTGCCCGGCTGGACCACCCAGGCCGGCGGTCCGGACGTCATGTGCCACACCGCCGGGTCCTTCGGGCTGCCCGGCGACGGCAGGACGCCCGGCAAGGCCTTCTTCGGCCCCGGCAACTTCGGTGACGGCTCGATGTCGCAGACCGTGGACGTCTCCTCGGCGGCCGCGGCCGTCGACGGCGGCGGTGTGAGCTACAACCTGTCCGGCTGGCTCGGCGGCTGGACGGTCTACGGCGGGTACGTCGCGGTCTCCCTGCACTTCCACGACGCGCACGACCGCCCGCTCGGCACGACGGCCAAGCTGCCGACGGTCTCCGCGTCCGACCGGGGCCTGGCCACCAAGTTCCTCTCCCGCACCACCACCGGCCCGGTCCCGGCTGGGACCCGGTCGATCCAGGTCGAGGTGCAGTTCCTGTCGACGTCGCACGAGACCGGCTACCTCGACAACCTCTCCCTCACGCTGGACACCCCGGTCAGGGCCCCGGCCCCGCTCACCCCGCCCGTGTCCGAGGTGCCCGGATACGACCACGTGTTCATGGTCATGATGGAGAACACCGACTACTCCGAGATCATGAACGATCCGGCCGACACGCCCTACATGCACAGCCTGATGACCCAGGGCGCGACGCTGACCGACTTCCACGGCGTCTACCACCCGAGCGACGAGAACTACCTCGCCATCGCCGGCGGTGACACCTACGCCAAGGGCGCCACCTACTGGCCGAACATCAACTCCCCGCAGCGCAACCTGGGCGACACCCTGGAGGCGGCGGGCAAGAGCTGGAAGGCCTACGAGCAGGGCATGGGCACGCCCTGCAACACCACCAAGGACTACGACAGCGAGTACATGCCGGACGACGCGCCGTTCATCAACTACACCGACATCAGCGGCGATCGGGCCCGCTGCGCCGCCCACCTCTTCGACACCACACAGCTGACCACCGACCTCCGGTCGGCCTCGACCACGCCGAACTTCTCCTGGATCGCCGCCGACGACTACTACGACGGCGAGGGCTCCGGCAACGGCAACGCCACCAGTCTGCGGACGCAGGACGGCTGGCTGAAGCAGACCCTCGCCCCCGTGCTGTCCTCCCCCGCCTGGACCCAGCAGCGCTCGCTGCTCGTCCTCACCTGGGACGAGAGCCAGAGCGAGGCCTACAACCACATCGCCACCGTCGTGGTCGGCTCCCGGGGCACGGTCCCGGCCGGGACGAACAGCCCGGCCCACTACGACCACTACGGCATCGCCCGCACCGTCGAGACGGCCCTCGGCCTGCCCGGGCTGACCGCCAACGACACCTACGCGACCCCGCTGAACGCCGCCTTCGCGCCGTCCACCGCCACGGCACCGACCCTCACCGGCGATCTGAACGCGGTCGCGAACGGCGGCAACGTCACCTTCCGGTACACGGTGCCGTCCGCCGCGCAGGTGAGCGCCAAGAACTGGATCGGCGTCTATCCGGCCGGTGTCGCCCCGGGCCAGCGGTCCGCACTGACCTGGGCCTACACACCGGGCGGCAGCGGCACGGCGGCCTTCTCCACCGACAAACTCAACGGAGCGGGCACGTACGACGTGTACTACCTCGCCGATGACGGCTACTCGGTACTGGCCGGTCCGTTCTCGCTGACCGTGGACTGACCGGGGCACCCCCGGTCAGGCACCGGGGCAGCGGGCCGAGCCGCGCCGCCGCGGATCGGTCGCGCCGGAGCCGGTCAACTCGGCAGCCTCGGCCCGCTGTTCGCCACCCCCGCAGAGCCCCCGCCCCGCGCCCACCGACCGGCCGGTTGTTACCGTGCACCGGTGTCTGACTCCTCACGCGATACCGCACAGGGCGCCGGCTGGGGCCCGTCCGAACGCGGCGCCTACCAGCAACTCATGCCCGGCCACGTCGAGAAGCTGTCGTGGCTGAACCCCAGGATCCTGTGGGCCGCCCGCAACGGGGTGCTCGCGTCGTGGTTCGGCGACCCGACGGGCCGCACCCGCAGCCGCTGGGTGGCACGGCGAGCCGCGGCGGGGGCGCCCGCCGACAAGGTGATCCGGCATGAGGTGCCGGACCGGTTCTCCTTCATGGTCATCGGGGACACCGGCGAGGGCGACGACTCCCAGTACGCCGTCGTGCCGGGCTTCCTGAAGGCGGGTCAGGACACCGACTTCGCGGTGATCGCGAGCGACGTGATCTATCCCGTGGGCAGCGCGGAGGACTACGGCACCAAGTTCTTCCGGCCGTACCAGGACTACCCGGCGCCGATCTACGCGATACCCGGCAACCACGACTGGTACGAGGACCTCGGCGCGTTCATGCGCGTCTTCTGCGCCGACACCCCACCGCTCGACCGCGAGTCCGCGCCCCGCCCGGCCACCCGGGCCTGGTGGCGTACCCTGCTCTGGCACCGGCCGCACCCGGCGGATGAGGAACGCCTCGCGGCCGCACGCAAGTCGAGGTCGGCGCCGGGACAACAGGCCGTGCAGCCGGGGCCGTACTGGGCGATCGACGCAGGACCGCTGCGGATCGTCGGCATCGACACCGGGCTGCTCGGCACGATCGACGCCGAACAGGGCGCGTGGCTGCGGGAGATCTCCCGGGGCCCCAGGCCGAAGATCCTGATCACCGGCTCCCCGCTGTACGTGGACGGCGAGCACCACCCCTGCGCCGTCGAGGGCGGTGGCACGGTCGACGACATCGTCCGCGACCCGGAACACCACTACGTGGCCGCGATCGGCGGTGACATCCACAACTACCAGCGCTACCCGGTCGACGTGGACGGGCGCACCGTCCAGTACGTGGTGGCGGGCGGCGGCGGCGCGTTCATGCACGCCACGCACACCATCCCGCGGGTGTCGGTAGCGAACGTCACCGAGCGGGACTTCCGCTGCTATCCGCTGCGCGGGGACTCGCTGGCCTTCTACAGCCGCCTGTACGGCCGCCGCACGCGCCTGCGCCGCTTCTTCACCCTCAGCGAGTCCGAGGCGACCGCGGTCGTCGCCGAACGGCTCGGCATCGAGCCGGGCCGCGCGCCCGGCCCGGACGCCCGGGTCACCCGGCGCACCCGCCTGGTCGCGAGCCTGCTGGGAGCAGGCGGACGACCGGACCGCACCTCCCGGTTCCGGCTGCCGGTGCGCAAGCTCTACACGCAGTTGTTCTCACCCGGTTCGGCCACCTACACCCCGCCGTTCTTCAAGAGCTTCCTGCGCCTGGACGTCACCACCGAGGCGGTAAGGCTGCGCTGCTTCGCCGCGACCGGCAACCGGGCGCAGGAGGTCGATCCGCCGGTCGAGGACGAGATCGTCATCCCGCTGAACTGATCACACGGTTGTCACACTCGGCTGCCAGAATCGGGGCGGTACCGACGTACGACCGCTGGAGGAGCCCGTGCCGTCCACTCCCCGCCCGCTGCGCAGGCTCGGATTCCTCACGATCGGTCTGTTCGACGCGGCCGACCCGAGCCGGGGCCATGAGTCCACGCTGGAGATCATCGAGCTGGGCGAGCGGCTGGGCTTCGACAGCGCCTGGGTCCGCCACCGTCACCTCCAGTACGGCGTCTCGTCCCCGGTCGCCGTACTGGCGGCGGCCTCGCAGCGCACCCGGCGCATCGAGCTGGGCACCGCGGTGATCCCGCTGGGCTGGGAGAACCCGCTGCGTCTCGCCGAGGACCTGGCGACCGTGGACGTGCTGTCCGGCGGCCGTCTCAACCCCGGTGTCAGCGTGGGCCCGCCGATGCACTTCGAACAGGTCAGGGAGGCCCTCTACCCGGACACGGCCGAAGCGGAGGACTTTGGTCACGAACGGGTGCGCCGCCTGCTGGACTTCGTGCGCGGCAAGCCGGCCACCGACTTCAGCGGGGTGGAGGGCTTCGAGGTGTTCTCGGACGTGGTCCAGCCGCACTCGCCCGGGCTCGGCCGACGGCTCTGGTACGGCGGCGGCAGCCTCGGCTCGGCGCGCCGGGCGGGCGAGCACGGCATGAACTTCCTGACCAGCAGCGTGGTCAAGGCCGAGAACACCGAGAACACCGAGAACACCGAGAACGCCGCGGGGACGCCGGACTTCGCCGAGATCCAGCTGTCCCACATCCGCGCGTTCCGCGCCCACCACCCCGACGGGGAAGCGGCCCGTGTGTCCCAGGGCCTGGTGGTGATCCCCACCGACTCCGCGAGCCGCGAGCAGCGGGCCAGGTACGAGGAGTACGCGGCCGGGCGCCTGCCCCGGACGGCTTCGCCCCAGGGCCCGGCACGGCTCCTGTTCGCCCCGGACCTGGTCGGCACCTCCGAGGAGCTCGCCGAACGGCTGCACGCGCACGCCGCGTTCCGCGAGATCGACGAGGTCGCGTTCGCCCTCCCGTTCACCTTCGAGCACGAGGACTACGTCCAGATCCTGACGGACATGGCGACGAAGCTGGGCCCCGCCCTGGGCTGGCGGCCCGCGGGCTGAACCCGGCACGTTGCGAACAAACAGTGAAGAGGCACCCTGAGGCCCGGGATTCCTCCTGTGTCACCACGCCTGCCCTGGTATGAGTGGTGGGCGCACACGACGAGGATCCCGGGGGTGGTCGAGTGGCAGCGGGTTTACCGGCTACGGCGGGCGAGGACGGCATCGGCCGTCCCGGCTCGGACGGGGATCGGCGGGACGGCGACGCGGAGCCGGAACACCCGGGCGCGGGCGCGGATCCGGCCCACCAGAACGACGACGCCGAGCCCTCGGGTGACGCGACGAACCCCGGCCCGGACACCACCGGACCACCCACGGACGACACATCGGCCGGGCCGGACGCGGGCGACGGTTCCGCGGCTGCCGCACCCGGTGAGGACGACGCCTCTCCGGCACCGGCCGGCGGGCGCCCGGCACGGTGGCTGCGCACGGTTCCCGGGTTGGCCGCGTCCACCGTCGTCACCACGCTCGCAGCCGCGGCCGCCACGGCCGTGTTCACGGGGGCGGTGAACCTCTGGCCCGAAGGGTCGAAGGTTTCCCTGTCCGTGGAGACCGATCCCCTGCGCCTCGACGCCGAAGGGGACCTCACCCAACTCGTCCCCGCTCAGCGGTTCGACCGCAGCGAGCCGCATGACGGATGTGCCGGGTTCTGGGCCTGGGCCCGTGCCAGGGGCGGACTCGACACCGACGAGACGAGGATGCAGCTGACGGTCACCAACAGCGGCTCGAGCACGGTGCTGATCACCGGTATGCGCGCCGAGGTGATCTCCCGCGAGCCCGCGCCCTCCGTGGTCGAGGCCGAGTGCCGCACCCAGGGTGAGGCCACGGTGTACTCGGTTGACGTCGACCTCGACAAGCCCCAGCCCTACGGCGTGTACGACAAGGGGGGCAAGAGCCTTCGGCCGGACTTCACCGTGGCCGCCGGGGATCTGGAGACCTTTCTGGTGACGGCCCGGATCACCCGGGGCGCGGCCCGGTGGAAGCTCGCCGTGGATCTGGTGGAGGACGGCCACAAGCGCACCGTCGTCGTGTCGGACGACGGTGGAAAACCGTTCACCACCGTGACCCGGCCGGCGGGCGTGACCGTCTGGGAACTCGATCCCCACGGCGGGGGCTGGCACAGGGCCGCCGGCGGAGGCGGCGCGTCGTGAACGAGCGACCCCCTCGACGGACCCTGAGCGGACGTGCCGTGGCCGCCGTTCTGGCCGCGGCCGTGGCGGCTGGAGTCCTCCTCTCCGTGGTGGTGTGGCGGCTCGGGCAGCAGGACTCCCCCGATTCCGGCGGGGCACCGCAGCACACGGCGACTCCCCGGCTGCATCCGCTGCCGCAGACCGTGTCCGGGGAGCGGGTCTCCGCGGTCGCGGCGGGCAACGGCGGTGTCGTCTACGGAACGGAGGCCGGCGGTGTCTACGCCACGACGGGGCACGACGGTCCCCGCCGCGTCATGGGCCTGGACGGACGAGTCGTGAAGCTTGCCCTCGACCCGACGGGACGGTGGCTCGCCGCCGCCAGCGCACTCAACGAACTGGCCGTCGCGGACAGGGTCCATCCTTCTTCCCGGGTCGTCCGGGGCCGCATCCGCACCGACTCCCCGCTGGGCAGCGGCATCTCGGCGGACCAGCTCGCCATCGACTCCACCGGGCGTCGCGTCGCCGCGCAGACGGACGGGATCGCCGTCTACGACCTGCGCGGCGACGGCTCCCCGCACTGGCTGGATCTGCGGTACGAGTGCTCGGGCGCCGACGACATGGCCTTCGCCGGCACCGAGTTCATAGCGGCGTTCGGCTCCTGCGTGAACGTCTGGAACGCGTCCACGCTGCGCCTGGAGCGGCAGGTCTTCTTCCCCAGCACGGGCTTCCCCGCCGTCGGCCACGACCGAGTCGTCTACGGCACGTTCCGCCACGCCCTGGTGCTGGACTACCGCACGACCAGCCCGCTGCCGAGCGCCGAGGCAGTCCCCGGTCAGCCGCACCCCCGGCTCGGCGGCATCAGCGCGGACAAGACCATCAGCACCACGCGGAGCCCGATCTACCCGATGGCCGACGACGGCCGCGTCACGGCCGTCCTGCAGAACGCCCGTCTCCTCTTCTGGGAGCCCGCCGCGCACCGCATCCTGGCCTCCGTCTCCGTGCCCTTTCCGGCCGTCTGCCCCTCGACGACGAAGCCCCGGCCACCTGCCCAGTTCCGCTCCTCGTTCTCCCCCGACCACAAGACGCTCGTGATCACGGCTCGCTGCCCGCCGGCGGACGGCGCACCGAACTCCGAGGACGACGACCGCCCCTGGACGTACCGGCGCTGGATGCTCGCCTATCCGTCGCCGTGAGCCGAGGCTGTCACCAGTGGCCCGGCCGGGTGCCCACCACCGGTTCGGACGGCCTGCCGTCCACGCCCACCGGTACGTCCCCCGTGAGCATCACCCGGTGCATGATGCGCGGGAAACCCAGGTGGGCGTTGTCGCCGGGGGCCAGGTGGATGGTGGCCCGGTTGTCCCAGAAGGCGACGCTGCCGGGCTCCCAGCGGAAACGGACCGTGTACTCGGGGCGGACCGCCTGTTCCAGCAGCATCTCCAGCAGCGCTGCGCTCTCCGGGCGCGAGACGTCGGTGATCTGCTCCAGGTAGTAGCCGTTGACGAACAGCACCCGTTCGCCCGTCTCGGGGTGGACGCGCACCAGCGGGTGCACGGAGGCCACCTGGTGGTCGAGCAGGTGGCGGACGTACGCGTCGTCGCCGGGCCGCGGCTGGTAGCCGACACCGAGCCGGTGCTCGGCGCGCAGCCCGTCCACGAAGGCGCGGACCGGGGCCGACAGACCGGCGTAGGCGGCGGCCAGGTTCGCCCAGGTGGTGTCACCGCCGTACGGCGGAACGGTCTCCGCGCGCAGGATCGTCGCGGCCGGCGGGTCCACGCGGGCGCCGTGGTCGCAGTGCCAGCCGCGCAGCAGGGTGTGCCGGCGGCGGCGCAGCCATTCCTCGTGCTCCATGCCGAAGCGTCCGCCGAGCTCCAGCCGGTCGGCGGTGGTCTCCACCTCCGGGAGGTCGGCCGGTGAGGCGCTGCCGCGCCGGCCGACCACCACCGGTTCCCCGAACCGACGGGCGAAGGCGACGTGCCCGGCGTGGTCCAGGCGCTGTTCGCGGAAGAACACCACCTTCCAGCGCAGCACCGCCTCCCGGATAAGCGAGACCACGGCGTCCTCGAGCGGTTCGGCGAGGTCGACGCCGGTGATCTCGGCGCCGATGTACCCGGCCGCCGGGCGCACCTCGACCCCCTTGACCGGCTCCGCCCGCCCGGCCTGCTCCGCTGTGCCCCTGTCCGTCGTCATGCGCGCTCCGGTGGTCGTCCGGTCGTCTGGTCGTCAGTGGTGCCTCCACGGAGATCGTGGCAGCGATGGAGCGGCCTGGCGACAGAGCACCGCAGCGAGTGACGGTACGAGAGGGGTTTCCACGCCGCCGACCCGAGCCTGACGGCCCGTCGCGCTGGGCCGACCGCGAACTCCCGTGGTGGATCGGCCGGGTCGGCCGTTGACATTATGCAGGTAATCACCTGCATAATGGAGGTGAGCCCGGGAGTGACGTGCCAGATCCGGTCCGCTCCCCCCGGGCGCCGTGGGAGATGCACCGCGAACAGCCGAGACGGCAGAGGAAGACGTCATGGACACCACCCCGCTCCGGAATGCCTACCGCGCGCTGCTGGACGCCGCCGCCACCGTGGCCGACGCCGCGGACCCGGGCCCCGTCCCGCCGGCCGGTGAGTGGAACGCCGACCAGATCCTGGCGCACGTGTCCCTCATCAACGCCACCACCATCGCGGCCGCCTCGTCCGTCGCCTCGGGAGCCCGCACGACGTACGACAACCGCCTGGCGCTGGACACCTGGACCATCGACCGCACCATCGCGCTGGCCGGCGGCAACGCGGGGCTGCGGGAGCGCATCCGCCTCCAGTCGGACGCTCTCTGCGCGCTCGGCGGGCCGATGCTGAGCGAGGCCGAGCTCGACACGCCGGTGCCCACCCTGCTCCTGTCCCACGACACGCTGCTGGTCGATCAGCCCCTGGCGCTCAGGGACCTCATCACCGGCCTCGCGGAAGTGGAGCTGCCCGGCCACACGCGCCAGCTGCTCTCCTTGCTGCCCGACCGCGCCGGCGTCGGTGCCGCGAGCTGACGCTACTGCTCGTCGACGCGTTCCTGCGGGGCGTCCGCCCCGGGCGCGGCGAGGCTGCCGAGGAGGTCGAGCAGTTCCGCGCTGCGGCTGCCGGGCTCGGCGTGGGAGACGACCAGGGTGAGTCCCTCGGTGCCCTCGACGGAGAGTTTGCTCGAGTGCAGGTCGAGGTCGCCGACCTGCGGGTGGCTCAGGTGGTTGACCCGGCCGCGCCGGGGCCTGACGTCGTGCCGGGCCCACAGCATGCGGAAGCGTTCGCTGCGCAGGGACAGGTCGCCGACCAGGTCGCGCAGCCGTGCGTCGTCGGTGTCGGGTCCGGCGTAGGCGCGCAGGGCGGCCACGCCCTCCTCGGTGAGGTCGTCCCAGTCCCGGCGCAGCGCGCGCTCGGCCGGGTCGAGGAACACGGCCCGCAGCAGGTTGACGCCCGGCCGGTAGTTCGGGGTGAGGGCCGTGGCGAGGGCGTTGGCGGCGAGGCAGTCGGTGTACCGGTTCTGGATGTAGGCGGGGTTGCGCGGCCAGCCGTCGATGAGCTGCAGCAGGCTCGCCGGCACCCGCTCCGGGCGCCGGTGCCCCTGCGCCCCGTGGCCGGGCCGTGCGCCGGCGGGTCGGTCCTGGGCCAGCCCGAGGAGGTAGACGGTGGCGTCGGCGTCCAGGCGCAGCACCCGGGCGATCGACTGCAGGACCTGCGCGGACGGGTTGCGGTCGCGGCCCTGTTCCAGGCGCAGGTAGTAGTCGGAGCTGATGCCGGCGAGCATCGCGACCTCCTCGCGGCGCAGCCCGGGCACCCGGCGCAGGCCGGAGCCGGGCAGCCCCACGTCCTCGGGCCCGATCTGCGCCCGGCGGGCACGCAGGAACTCGCCGAGCGCGTTCGTACCGTCCATGACACCACCGTACGGCCGTGCGGGTGACCGTGACTGGCCCTGCCACTCCCAGGAACGCGGGGGCACTGCCGCCGGGGGTGTGCGCGGCGCACCGTGGAGAGCGAGGACAGGGCGCCGGAGACACCGGTGGCCCGTGCACATCGCGAGAGGTACGACATGACTGCACAGCTCGGCGGCACCGTCACCCCGGCCGACGGCCCGACCCTGACCCGGGTGGGCTACGGCGCCATGCAGCTGGCCGGACCGCACGTCTTCGGCCCGCCGAAGGACCGGGCCCGTGCCGTGGCGGTGCTCCGCGCGGCGGTGGAGGCCGGTATCACCCACATCGACACCGCCGATTTCTACGGGCCCGTGGTGGTCAACGAGATCATCCGGGAGGCCCTGCACCCCTACCCGGCGGGCCTGCACATCGTGACCAAGGTCGGCGCGCGGCGGGGCGCCGACGGCAGCTGGATCGTGTCCCGGCACCCGGAGGACCTGAAGGCGCAGGTCTACGACAACCTGCGGAACCTGGGCGTCGAGACGCTGGACGTGGTCAATCTGCGGCTGGGGGACCTGGACACGCCGAACGAGGACTCCGTCGCCGACCAGTTCGGTGCCCTGGCGGAACTGCGGCAGCGGGGGCTGATCCGGCACCTGGGGGTGAGCGCCGCGTCCCTCGCGCAGTTCGAGGAGGCCCGGGCGATCGCGCCCGTGGTCACCGTCCAGAACCTGTACAACCTGGCCAACCGGCAGGACGACGTCCTGCTGGAGCGCACGGCGGCGGCGGGCGTCGCCTTCGTGCCGTACTTCCCGCTGGGCGGTTTCAGCCCGTTGCAGTCCGAGGCGCTGTCGAAGGTCGCCGCGCGGCTGGGAGCCTCGCCGCAGCAGGTCGCCCTGGCCTGGCTGTTGCGGCGCTCGCCGAACATCGCGCTGATCCCGGGCACGTCGTCCCCGGACCATCTGCGGGAGAACATCGCCGCCGCCGCGCTGGTGCTGCCGGAGGACGCGGTCGCCGAGCTGGACGGGATCGGGATCTGAACGGTCCGTAGCGGGGTACCCGGGGCCCGTGGGGCGGACGTAGGGAAGGAGCCGCACGTGGCGACGGAGGACCGGCTGCGGACCTACCGCGGCAAGCGCGACTTCGAACGGACCCGCGAGCCGTCGGGCAAGGGGGCCGCGGCGGAGGGTGAGCGGCCGCGGTTCGTGGTGCAGATCCACGACGCGCGCCGGATGCACTTCGACTTCCGGCTCCAGGTGGGCGACGTCCTGAAGTCCTGGGCCGTGCCGAAGGGGCCGTCCGCGGATCCCGGTGACAAGCGAATGGCCGTGCCCACCGAGGACCATCCGCTGGAGTACGAGGACTTCGAGGGCGTGATCCCGAAGGGCGAGTACGGCGGCGGCACCGTGATCGTCTGGGACCGGGGGACGTACGAGCCGCTCAGTCACGACCGCAGGGGCCGCCCCGTGGACTTCGCGGAGTCGCTGCGGAAGGGTCACGCGTCGTTCCGGCTGCGCGGTTCCAAGCTGCACGGCGAGTACGCGCTCACCCGCTTCCGCGTCGGTGACGACGGGGAGGAGGCCTGGCTGCTGGTCCACAAGGGCCCCGCCCGGGCGGAGGGACACGGCACCCCGGATCCGCGCCGGGCCCGCTCGGTCCGCACCGGACGCACCCTCGGCCAGGTCGCCGCCGACGACGGGGAGCAGTGACCGGCGGTGCCGGGCCTGCTGGACGCCCTGCCCGCCGACCGGCAGCGCCTGCTGCGGCCCGCCCGGGCGGGCCCGGGACTCGCCACCTCGCCCATGCCGGCGACGCTCGGCGACCGGCGGGAGTTCGACGATCGCTGGGTCTTCGAGCGGAAGCCGGACGGTGTACGGCTGCTCGCGGTCCGGGACGGCGGGCAGGTGCGGCTGCTGTCCCGCACCGGGCAGCGGGTCGACGACGTCCGGAGATCGTCGAGGCGCCGGCCGCGCAGAGGTGCGCCGAACTCACGGTGGACGGTGAGGTCGTCGCCTTCTCCGGGGGCCGCACGGACTTCGCGCGGCTGCAGCGGCGCATGGGGCTCACCCGGCGCAGGGACATCGAGGCGAGCGGGGTCGCGGTGACCTACTACGTGTTCGACCTGCTGGGCCTCGACGGCTCGACGTCCGCCAACTCCCGCTGCGGGCCCGCAAGTCACTGCTGCGCCGCGCCCTCTCCTGCCGCGTACCGCTGCGGCTGACACCCCATCGCAACGCGGGCGGCGCCGAGTTGCCGGCCGAGGCCTGTGAGCGCGGCTGGGAGGGACCGATCACCAAGCGTGCCGACGGGCCGTACCGGCCGCGCCGTTCCACGGACTGGCTGAAGCTCGAGTGCGCGCAGGGCCAGGAGTTCGCCATCGGCGGGTTCACCGAACCGGCGGGCAGCCGGGTCGGGTTGGGGGCGCTGCTGCTCGGCCACTACGCGGACGGGAGGCTGCGGTACGCGGGGAAGGTCGGTACCGGCTTCGACCGGAATACGCTGCTCGCGCTGCGCGAGCGGCTGGACGGGCTGCTTCGGGAGACGTCGCCGTTCACGGGGGCCGTGCGCGAGGCGGGGGCCCGGTGGGTGGAGCCGCGCCTGGTCGCGCCGGTCGCCTTCACGGAGTGGACCAGGCACGGGATGCTGCGCCATCCGCGGTTCCTCGGGCTGCGCGAGGACGAGAGGCCCGCGGACGCGGTGCGGGAGCGCGCGGCCGGCTGAATCCGGATCACCGGGTTCCGCCCCCAACAGCCCCTGCGGGCCTCTATGTTCGCGGCGATGCCCACTCGCGTCCCTGGAGGCCCCCGCATGCGCACCGCACTCCGCACCGCCGTCATCGGCGCGCTGACCGCCGCCACCGCACTCGCCTGCGGCACCGCCGGGGCGACCCCGGCCGGGCCCGGGGTGACGGCCCGGATCATCAGCCAGACCACCGTCGGCGGCACCGACTACACCCTGCGGGAGATCACGATTCCGCCCGGCCAGAGCACCGGATGGCACTACCACGACGGTCCGCTGTACGGCGTCGTGAAGCAGGGGACCCTCAGCCACTTCGACTCCACCTGCGCCTCGGACGGCGTGTACCGGAAGGGCGCGACGATCAAGGAGCCGGCCGGTCCGGGCAACGTCCACATCGGGCGCAACCTGGGCGACACCCCGATCGTCCTCGACGTGCTCTACGTCCTGCCGCACGGCGCCCCCTTCTCGGAGGACGCACCGAACCCGGGGTGCTCGTTCCAGTGATCAGGCGTCGGGCAGCGGCTGTTCCGCCCAGATCGTGTTGCCGCCGACCGTCTGCCGGCTGCCCCAGCGCCGGGTGAGCTGGGCGACCAGCAGCAGCCCGCGGCCTCCCTCGTCGTAGGCGTGCGACCGGCGCGGGTGCGGCGAGGTGGAACTGGCGTCGGACACCTCGCACATGAGCGCGCGGCCGCGGATCAGTCGCGGCTGGACGGGCGGTTCGCCGTAGCCCATCGCGTTGGTGACGAGTTCGCTGACGACGAGTTCGGTGACGAACGCGGCCTCCTCCAGCCCCCAGGCGGCCGGTCGTTCGGTGGCCGCCTGCGGGAAGGCGGCCACCTGGGCGGGGTCGGGCGGGACCTCCCAGGTGGCGACGCGGTCGGCGTCGAGTGCGCGGGTGCGGACCAGGAGGCAGCGATGATCGCCGCGGCCGCGAGACGCTCCGCATGCCAAGGATGATGCGATTGTCCTGGTGCCTCAACCGCGGCAGCGCCCGCCTCAGCCCTTGTGGGTGCGCAGTACGGACAGAGCCCGGTCGGCGTGGGTGTTCATCCGCAGCTCGCTGCGGACGATCTCCAGAACGGTGCGGTCCTGAGCGATGACGAACGTGACCCGCTTGGTGGGCGCGAGCGTGAAGCCCCGCTTGACCCCGAAGCGCTCGCGCACCGTCCCGTCGGCGTCGGAGAGCAGCGGCATGCCGAGGGTGTGCCGCCCGGCGAACTCCTGCTGCTTGTCGACGCTGTCGCCGCTGATACCGACCGGGCGGGCGCCGACGGCGGCGAACTCCGCGGCGAGGTCGCGGAAGTGACAGGCCTCGGCGGTGCAGCCGGGCGTCAGGGCGGCGGGGTAGAAGAACAGCACCACGGGGCCCTCGGCCAGCAGCTCGGTGAGCCGCCGGGTGGTGCCGGTCTCGTCGGGCAGGGCGAAGTCCTCGGCCTTGTCCCCGACCTCGAGGCGTCCGCTCACGACCGTCCCTCCCCGTTCCGGGCGACACCCCGGGCCCACAGCACGAGGGGCACCTGGAGGGGCAGCCGGGCGAGGGCCGCGTTCCGCTGCGGCGCGGGCCGGTGCCGCCAGTCGACGGCCATCTGCACGTTGGCCGGGAAGACGCCGACGAAGAAGGCCGCCGCCGCCTTCGCGGCCACCGGACGCGTCCGGCGCGAGGCGATGCCGGCCGCCAGTGCCAGCTCCACGACCCCACTGCCATACGTCCATGTCCTGGGCGAGCCCGGCAGCGCCTTCGGGATCGTGGCGTCGAACTGCCGCGGGGCGGCGAAATGGGCCACCCCGGCGGCGGCCAGCAGGCCGGCGAGCAGCAGGGGTGAGCGTTCGGACCGGGGCACGGTTCCTCCTCTGGTGACCTGTCGCCGGATATTACTCGACGGTAGAGGCGGAGGCGGCCACTTCGGAAATGGTTGCGTGACTCGAGTGGGACGTCACCGATCCCCCATCCGTTCCGCTATGCGGGTGACACCGGCCGCGGATCCCGTGGGCGCACTCCCCGGGGCACGTCGCCCGGACGTTCACGGGGACGGGCAGGACGGTGGAACACCTCCCGGCGGAGGACCAGATGGGCTGGGCAGCGCGTTCCCGGGGACGTCCCCGGCGTCCCGCGGGACGCGGGGACGGCATCCGGACGGCCCGGCGCGGAAACGCTGGCTGTCGTGATCACCGTTCGTGGTCACGAGAACGACAGCCGGAGGTTTCCATGATCCGACGGACTCTCAAGAGCGGCCTGCTGGCCACGGTCGCGGTGCTCGCGTTCCTGCCGACGGCGGCCGGAGCGGCGCCGGCGAGCGCCGCGACGACCCGGCACCAGGTGCCCGGTGTCACGGTCCAGCACCCCACGCACCACGTGTGGCAGCGCACGCACCACCACCGCCGCATCTACCCCGTGCTCGGCCGCGTCGCGACGCGCCACGCCCGGCTGAACGTCCGCTCCGGTCCGGGCACCGCCTACCGGGTGGTCGGACACCGGCACACCCGGCGGCTGGTGTCGATCACCTGCAAGACCTACGGCACCGGGGTGTACGGCAACCACATCTGGTACCGGATGCCCCGCCACAGGGGCTGGGTCGCGGCCCGCTACGTGGTCACCAACCGCGCCGTGCCGTGGTGCTGACGGGCGCTCAGCACCGTAACCCCTGACCACCGAAGGCCTGTTCGATGACCACCGAACAGGCCTTCGGTGTACGCGTGACTCACCTTCCTCCTGCCTCACCCGGTGTTGCGAAGGCCGATTGCCAGGGAAGCCATTCCGACAACAGGGGCGAAAGTGCCCATAGCGGAATGGGAGTCGAGGGACGCACGATGCGGCATCCCCAAGGATCGACCACACCGGACGAGCCATTGGTGGCGAGACTGCGCGAACTGAAGGACGGTACGGGACTGAGCCTGGCGGCACTGGCCGCACGCACCCCGTACAGCAAGTCGGCCTGGCACCGCTATCTGACCGGCATCAAGCGGCCCCCGCGGGCCGCGGTGGAGGCCCTCAGCCGGCTGGCCGGTGCCGATCCCGCCGCCGTACTGGCCCTGTGGGAGGCGGCGGAGGGGCCGCCCGCGCCGATTCCGCCGAGCCGGACGGACCGGGCCCGTCCGCGCTGGCTTCCGGTGTCGGCGCTCGCGCTGATCGGCACGGCCGCCGCGGTGGCCGCCGCCGTCACCCTCTCCGGCCGACCGGGCGCCCCCGCGCCCGCCGCGCAGACCCTGCTGTCCGTGCCCCGCTGCCACGGACGCTCCTGCCAGGGCCAGTTGCCCGACGCGTCGGTGTGCGCACGGGACGCGCAGACCAGGAGCCGGGTGACGGACCCCGCCTACGAGGTCCTGCTGCGCTACTCCCCCACCTGCGGCACGGCGTGGTCGCAGGTGCGGGTGCGCTCCCCGCTGGCGCGGGAGGTCTCGGTGCGGGCCGGGCAGGACGTGCTGTCGGCCGGCTATCCGGCGGGCGCCTCCGCCGGGGACACGAGTCCCATGCTCGCCGTCCGCTCACCATGGGGCGTGGAGGCGTGCGCCGAGGTCGCGGGAAAGGTGGCGTGCACGGGCCTGGACGACGACGAACCGGCAGGCGAGGGCTGAAACGAGGGAACAACCGACAGCGCGCGTCCCGAAAGATGCCGCGCCCGGCACCGTCGCGGCCACCCGACGGCGGCCAACTGCCGCGCCGCACCGCCCCCCACCCACATAAGACGGCACCGAAGCAACCCGCTCCGGCCCTGCGGCCGACAACCGACAGCCGTGACTTCGGGCCCCGAAACGGCGGTGCCGCGCCCGGCTCCCGGGCGCGGCGCCGTGTCGGTCAGCCGGCGGCGATGAGCTGCTGCTCGGCGCCGCTGCGCACCGTGCGGCGGCCCGAGCGCAGGGCCGCGACGCCGATGAAGACCATCGACGACACGCCGGCCAGGGCGAAGGCGGTGAAGCCCCAGTCGCCGTTGCCCGCGGCGAGCAGCTGGCCGCCGAGCCAGGGGCCGAAGACGGCGCCGAAGCGGCCCATGCCGGAGGTCCAGCCGACCGCGGTGGCGCGGTTGTCCGGGGTGGAGCGGATGGAGACGGTCGCGTAGATCATCGTCTGGGCGCTGTTGAGGAAGACGCCGGTGAGGAAGACGACCAGGTAGGTCACGCCCAGCGGCATGTGGACGCTGAGCAGGAAGACGCCGGCGGCGGTGAGCGCGAACCAGATCGCGGAGATGCGCGGGGCTCCGAAGCGGTCGGAGGCGCGGCCCGCGACGAGCATGCCGACGATGCCGCCGAGGTTGAACAGGACGACGAACGTCAGGGCGGAGCCGAGGTTGTAGCCCTCGCCGCGCATCAGGGTGGGCAGCCAGGTGGCGACACCGTAGACGAGCAGGAGTCCGCCGAAGGAGGCCAGCCAGTAGAGCAGGGTCTGCACCCACTCGCCGCCGCGGAACAGGTTGAGCAGGGCGCCGAAGCGGTCGGCGGGGGCCTTCGGGGCGGTCTCGGCCGGGAGTTCGGCCTCGTAGCGGACGGCGAGCGCGCGGGCCTCCTCGGTGCGGCCCTTGGCGACCAGGAAGCTCAGCGACTCGGGCATGACCTTGGCGAGCACCGGCACGAAGAGCAGCGGAAGCACGCAGACCCAGAAGGCGGAGCGCCAGCCGTGTGGCTCCACGAGCCACTTGGCCACATAGGCGGAGAGGATGCCGCCGGCGTGGTGGGCCGTCATCAGGGTGCCGATGGTGAGGGCGGCGCGGCCGCCCCTGGCGTAGTCGGAGACCATGCTGATCGCGGTGGGCAGCAGTCCGCCGAGGCCGACGCCCGCCAGGGTCCGGCCGAGGCCGAAGACCGCGACGGAGTCGGACAGCGCGCATATCCCCGAGGCCAGCGAGAACAGGGCCACGCAGACGACCATCAGCTTCTTGCGGCCGATGCGGTCGGCGACCGTGCCCGCCGTCAGGGCGCCCACCAGCATGCCGAAGGTGGCGTAGCTGCCGAGGTCGCCGGCCTGGCCCGGGGTGATCCCGAGGGCCTTGCTCTCCAGCATGTGCGGCAGCACCGAGCCGTAGACGAACATGTCGAGGCCGTCGAAGAGGACGGCCAGCCAGCACAGACCGACGACCAGCAGCGCGAGTCTGCTGCCGCGAGCGGGCAGGGCGGGGGAGGAGGACATCGTGGTTTTCCTCTCGTCCAGGAGGCGTTCCCTGGAGGGGCTCAGTGAGGAGGGCCGACGCGGCTCGTAGCGGCTGACCCGTGGTGCGCTAGACGGTAAGGACCCATCCCAAGAGTGTCAACGTCTTTGTTAACAATCTTGCCGGAGACGCGGGAGACACCGCTCTGACCAGCGCTTCTAAGGCACAGGGGGGTGGGGGGGGGGGGGGGGGGGGGGGGGGGGGGCGCCCCCCCCCCCCCCCCCGCCCCTCGCACATCCCGGCCGCGCCCGGGGTGCGGGGACAAACTCCGCACAGGCCCGTTTAACCCTCACCCTGCGTGACATCCCCATGTCCCCGCACGTCACCGGCCTGGTACCGTCCCCGCCAACGGCCGACGTTGTATTCGCACCTGGTCCGTCAAAACCTCCCCCGGTGCCGAAAGCCCGGGAGGTACCCCCATCGTCGCTGAGAGGTTGGAGCATGCCGGACGACGCCGCAGCTGCCCGCGCCGCCGCCGAAGAGGAGTCGGCCTTCTCGCACCCGGCGGTCGACCCCGACGTCACCGCCGCATACGGCGACCACCCCGACCAGGTGATCGACTTCTACGCCCCCCGCACCGACACCGCCGTCGCCCCCCTCGTCGTCGTACTGCACGGCGGAGCCTGGCGCGCCCCCTACGACCGCCGCCACATCACCCCCTTCGCGGACTACCTGGCCCGCAGGGGCTTCGCCGTGGCCAACGTCGAGTACAGACGGGGCGGATCCGGGACCGACGCCGGAGCGCTCGCCGGTCGCTGGCCCGACACCTTCGACGACGTGGCCGCCGCCCTGGACGCCCTGCCTGCCCTGGTCCGTGAGGCGCTCCCGCAGGCCGACTCCCGCCGTACGGTCCTCACGGGCCACTCGGCGGGCGGACACCTCGCCCTGTGGGCCGCGGCCCGCCACGTCCTGCCCGCCGACGCACCCTGGCGCGTCGAGGGCCCGGCCCCCCTGCGCGGTGTGGTGGCGCTCGCCCCGATCGCGGACTTCGCGGTGGCGGAGAAGCTGGACGTCTGCGGCAACGCGGCAATGCAACTCCTGGGCGGCCAAGACGAGTTCGCCGAGCGCCGGCCGTACGCCGACCCCGTGCTGCTGCTCCCGACGGGCATCGCCACGACCCTGGTCCAGGGCCGCAGCGACCTGGACGTACCGCAGGCGGTGGCCGAGTCGTACGCGGACGCGGCGGCGAAGGCGGGCGAGGTGGTGGGCCTGACGCTGCTGGAGGACGTCGGCCACTTCCCGCTGATCGACCCGGCGGCGGACGCGTGCGCGGTGGTGGCGGAGGAGATCGCCCAGCTCGCCTGGTGACCCGCCCGGTTCCCCCCAGGGGGCGCCCCCGGTCATACCCGTAGTACCTGAGAGCTACACAGCAGGACAGCTCCCTGGCGGGACGCCGTCGACCTGCCCTCGTTCCTAACTTCCTTGTCGGACAAGCCCGATGGCCGGGCGGACCGAGGGGGAGTCGACCATGGGGCGCACAGCGACGACGAAAGCCGTACGCAAAGGGCTACGGGCCCTCTTCTCGGCTCTTCTCACCGCCGCCATAGTCGTCCCGCTCGCCGGCGCGGCCCGCCCCGGAATCCCGGCCCCGCCCCCCGCCGTTCTCGCGCCCCTCACCCCCTCCACCCTGGAGGCCGCGTACGAGGCGAACCGGGGCGACGCCACCGACGCGGCCCGCATGGCCGCCGCCCACGGCGACGCACACCGCGCCGCCGCGGACCGCGCCCTGGCCGCCCCCTCCCGCCGGCTCCTCTCCTTCGACGGCCGGGGCCCAGGCCTTGCGACCGAGGTCCTCGGCGACCTGACCCGCGCCGGCCGCGTGGCGGTGCTCGTCCCCGGCTCCGACACCTCCCTCGACACCTACGGCCGCTTCCACAGGGCGGCGGCGGCCCTCTACGCGGAGCTCGCGCACCGCGCCCCCGCCGGTACCCGCGTCGCCGTGGTCGCCTGGCTGGGCTACCGGACCCCGGGGACGGTCAGCACCACGGTGACGACCCCGACCCGCGCGGAGCACGCGGCCCCCCGACTGAGGCGCCTCGTAGGCCAATTGCGGGCCCTCGCTCCCGCCGGGGCGCGCGTGTCCCTCCTCTGCCATTCCTACGGCTCGGTCGTCTGCGGCCGTGCCGCCGCCGGCCTGGACGTCGACGACATCGCCCTCGTCGGCAGCCCCGGCACCGGCGCCGACACCGTCGCCGGCCTGCGCACGGCCGCCCGGGTGTGGGCGGCCCGCGGCAGCCGGGACTGGGTGGCCGACGTCCCGCACGTCCGCGCCGACCTCCTGTTCACCACCGTCGGCTTCGGCACCGACCCGGTCTCCCGCGGCTTCGGCGCCCGGGTCTTCGACGCGGCCGGCGCCGACCACAGCGGCTACTTCACCCCGGGCTCGGACTCCCTCGCCAACCTGGCCCGGATCACCCTCGGCGAGACCTCGGAGGTGACCCGTGTCTGAGCCAGCCCCGATCTCCCCGCGCCGCGCGCTGCACGCGATACGCCAGGGTGCCCACCGGGTGGACACCGCCACGCCCGCATCCCGGGACCGCGCGGTCGACGCCCTGCGCGCCTTCGCGATCCTCGGAGTGGTGCTCGGGCACTGGCTGGTCACGGCCCTGGTCGCGGACGACGGCGCGCTGCACACGGCGAGCCCGTTGGGGCGTTTCCCGTGGCTGGCCCCCATCTCCTGGGCCTTCCAGACCCTGGCCGTGTTCTTCCTGGTCGGCGGCCATGTGGCGACCCGGAGCCTCGACTCGGCCCGCGCCCGGGGCGTGCCGTACGGCGCATGGCTGCGCGGCCGCATGACCCGGCTGCTCCGGCCGGTCCTCGCCCTCCTCGGCCTGTGGACCGTGGCGGCGACGTCCCTGCTGCTGACCGGCACCGCCTTCGACACGCTCCACACGCTCGTCAAACTGGCCCTGTCGCCCCTGTGGTTCCTCCTGGTCTTCGCCGCCCTGACGGCGGCCACCCCGCTGGTCGCCCGCCTCAACCCGCTCTGGCCGCTGGCCGTCGTCCTGCACGTGGACGTCCTCCGCTTCGGCCTGCACACCGGCCCCTCCTGGCTGGGCTGGGTGAACCTCGCGGCGGGCTGGCTGGTGCCGTACACCCTGGGCGCCGCCTGGACCCGGGGCGAGCTGGAGTCCCGCCGTGCGGCCGGGGTACTGCTGCTCGGCGGTACGACGGCCACGGCCGCGCTCGTGCTGTGGGCGGGCTACCCGGCGTCGATGGTCGGTGTCCCGGGCGCCGCGATCTCCAACCTCAACCCGCCGACCCTGGCGGCCGTGACGTTCGGCCTGGCCCAGTGCGGTCTGGCCCTGCTGTTGCGCGACCGGCTGCGTCGGGCGATGCGCCGCCCGCTCGCCTGGGCGGCCGTGGCCCTGGTCAACCTCTCCGCCATGACGGTCTTCCTGTGGCACCAGACGGCCCTGATGGCCACGACGGCCACCGCGCTCCTGGCCGGCCGCCTCCCGGGTCTGCACACCCCGCCGGACTCCCCGACCTGGGTGGCGTACCGGCTGTGCTGGCTCCCGGTGTTCACCCTGGTGCTGGCCGCGTGCTGGACCGCGTTCCGGTCCCACGAGCAGGGCACCCGCCGCCGCACCCCGGGCCGGGGCACGCCCGTCGTGCCGGGGCGCTCACGGGTGGTCCGGGTGCACCGGGCGCCGGACGGGGACGCTGCGCGGCCGGCCCGCCGTGTCTAGGGTGGGCCGTGTGACGGAAACGGGGGGCCGCCGGGTGTTCGTGGTGCTCGCTGGCCGGGTCCGGGGCCGGCTGCGGGTGCTGCGCGAGGACCTGTGGACCGTCAGGCCGGATCCGCTGCCCGCCTCCGTGTGGCTGCGCTGGCTGCCGCACGGACTGCTGTGCCTGGCCGCGTTGGGGATCACGCTCGGCTCTGTGGCGCAGTTCGGGGACAACGGGCACCTGGCTCCGGGAGCGGCCTTCCTGATCGGGCTCGCGCAGGGCGTCGCGGTCGTCCTCGCGCTGTCGCGGCCGATCCCGGGCTGGTGGCTGTCCATGGCGGCGACGGTGGTGGGAGCCGTCGCGGTCCACGGAAGGCTGAACATGGTGGACGGGGTGACGTTCACCTGGCCCTGGACCGCGGCCGGCATCGTCGCGCACCTGCTCGTCCTCCTGCTGCTCACGCTGCGCGTGCGCACCCGGGTCGCGGTCGAGGCACTGGCCCTGACCGCGCTGCTCACCTACTTGCTGGAGGGCGTCTGGGGCGGGACGCGCTACCAGCCCACCGGGGTCGTCACGGTGGTGCTGTCCACGGTCGTCGTGGTGCTCGGCATCGCCCTGCGCGGCCGCCGGGAGGCGCGCGCCGAACTCGTCGAGCAGACCACCCTCACCGCCGAGGAACGCGCCCGCCGCACCCTGTTGGAGGAGCGCAGCCGTATCGCGCGCGAGCTGCACGACGTGGTCGCGCACCACATGTCCGTCATCTCCATCCAGGCACAGGTGGCCCCGCACCTGGTCGAGGACCCGTCGCGGGAGCTGATCGAGAACCTGGCGGGCATCCGGCAGAACGCGCTGGAGGCGCTCACCGAGCTGCGCCGGGTGCTCGGCGTGCTGCGCTCGGAGAACCCCGAGGACCCCTACGGGCTCGGGGATCCCGGCAGCCAGGCGGCCCCGGACGCGCCCCAACCCACGCTCGGCCGGCTCGACGCGCTGATCGAGAACACCCGCGCGGCGGGGCTCGAGGTGACTGCCGACGTCACCGGCCGGGCGCGGCCCTACGCTCCGGGGGTGGAGCTGTCCGCGTACCGGATCGTGCAGGAGGCGCTGAGCAACGCGCTGCGGCACGCGCCGGGGTCCGAGGTGCGCGTCGAGGTCGCGCACGTCCGGGACGGCCTGCGGCTCGCGGTGACCAACTCCCGCCCGCGGCAACCTGTTCCGCCCTCCCAGGGCGCCGGACACGGGCTGCTCGGCATGCGCGAGCGCGCGTCGATGCTCGGCGGCGACGTCACCGCGACCGGAACCCCGGACGGCGGCTTCACGGTCTCGGCCTTCCTCCCGCGGGACGGCACCCCGTCCGAACTCCCGACCGATCCGTCCCCGACAGGAGAACAGACCCCATGACGAGCGGCGCCGGCATCATCCGCGTACTCATCGCCGACGACCAGCAGATGGTCCGGCAGGGCTTCACCGTGCTGCTCAACACCAAGCCGGACATCGAGGTGATCGGGCAGGCGGTGGACGGCAGGGACGCGATCGTGAAGGTCGGCGAACTGACCCCGGACGTGGTCCTGATGGACATCCGGATGCCCGAGCTGGGCGGCATCGAGGCGACCCGCCGCATCACCGCCGACCACCCGGGGATCCGGGTGCTGGTGCTGACCACGTTCGACCTGGACGAGTACGTGTACGAGGCGCTGCGGGCGGGCGCCTCCGGGTTCCTGCTCAAGGACGCCTCCGCGGACCAGCTCGCGGAGGCGGTCCGGGTGGTGGCGGCCGGCGACGCGCTGCTCGCCCCCGGCATCACCCGTCGGCTGATCGCCGAGTTCTCCCGGCTGGACGGCTCCCCGCGGACCCCGCTCAAGCAGCGCGTGGGCGAGCTGACCGAGCGGGAGACGGAGGTGCTGGCACTGATCGCGCAGGGCCTGTCGAACGCGGAGATAGCCGGGCGGCTGGTGGTGGCCGAGCAGACCGTGAAGACGCATGTGGGCCGGATCCTGGTGAAGCTCGGCCTCAGGGACCGTACGCAGGCGGCGGTCTTCGCCTACGAGTGCGGCCTGGTGCGGCCGTCCGGCTACTGACCGCGGCCGCCCGTAGTACCTGAGGAGGACGGCGGAGGACCCTTCTCACTGGTGACGACCGCGGGGCCCGTCTCCCCCTACCGTGTGGCACGTGACCGAGACGACGCACACGCAGACGACACCGCCGGGCGGAGCCGAGAGGCCGCGCAGCCCCGAGTTCCGGCTCGCCGCGGACGCCCTGCGCGGGCTGCGGCAGGACCTGTTCCACGACGCGTTCGCCTACCGCCCGCTGCCGCGCAGGGAGTCCGGCGGCCGGCTCGCCCGCCGGTCCGGTCGCGTGAGGGAGTACACGGCCTGGGCACCGCACGCGGTGGTGGCCGGCCTCGGTCTGGTGGCGATGCTGTTCGCCCTGGCGAGCTCGGGGAGTCCCGGACTGCCGGCGATGCTGTGCGGGCTGCTGGCGGCGGGGCCGGTGCTGCTGACCCTGGCGCGTCCGGTGGGAGCGTTCTGGTTCTCGCTCGCCGCGTCCACGGCCGTCGCCGTCGTCGGCGGCGCGGACGGCTGGAGCGACTGGCCGTGGCTGCCGGGCAGCTTCCTGTCCCATCTGGTGGTGCTCACGGTCGTCGCGCTGCGCACCCGTCCGCGCACGGCGGCCTGGATGTGGGTGGTGACCGCGGTCTACGGCTTCCTCGCCGGAAGCGTCTTCGGCGGGGGCCACTACACCACCAACGTGGGCCCGATGCTGATCCTCTCCGCGCTGATCCTGCTGGTCGTCACCGTCCGGCAGATCCGTCGCGAGGCCGAGCAGGAGGTGACCGCCCAGCAGACGGTGACGGCGGTGGAGCGTTCGCGGCGCACCCTGCTGGAGGAGCGCACGACCATCGCCCGCGAGCTGCACGACGTGGTCGCCCACCACATGTCGGTGGTCGCCATCCAGGCCGAGGCCGCGCCCTACCGGGTGGAGAACCCGCCGCCGGAGCTGGAGAAGGCGTTCGCCACCATCCGGGAGAACGCGGTGGCGGCCCTGACCGAGCTGCGCCGGGTTCTCGGGGTCGTCCGCGCGGAGGACTACGAGGCGCCGGACGCCCCGCAGCCCACCCTCGCCGACCTGGACCGGCTGCTCGCCAATGTGCGGGAGGCCGGCCTGGAGGTGGAGAAGGTGGTGACCGGCGCGGTGCGCGAACTGCCGCAGGGCGTCGAGCTGTCGGCGTACCGGATCGTGCAGGAGGCGCTGAGCAACAGCCTGCGGCACGCTCCGGGTGCGGGCGCGCGGGTCGAGATCGGGTACGTCCTGGGCGGCCTGGGCCTGCGCATAGTCAACGGGCCGCCGCCCGCGTCGGCCCTGCTGAAGCCCTCGCCCGGCGCCGGGCACGGCATCACCGGTATGCGCGAGCGGGTCTCCATGCTGAGCGGTGAGATGACGGCGGCGCCGACGGCCGAGGGAGGGTACGAGGTGACGGTGTTCCTGCCGGTGCCGGCGGACGACACCGCGAGCGAGGGTGGGGCATGACGATCCGCGTACTGATCGCGGACGACCAGATGATGGTGCGCGAGGGCTTCTCGGTCCTGCTGAACGCGATGCCGGACATCGAGGTCGTCGGCGAGGCCGTCAACGGCCGGGAGGCGGTCGACCGGGTCCGTGAACTGTCCCCGGACGTCGTCCTGATGGACATCCGCATGCCGGAGCTGAACGGCATCGAGGCGACCCGGGAGATCGTGGCCGCGGACGCGGCGGCGAAGGTGCTGGTGCTGACCACGTTCGACCTGGACGAGTACGTGTACCAGGCGCTGCGGGCGGGAGCCTCCGGCTTCCTGCTGAAGGACGCCTCGGCCCGCCAGCTCGCCGACGGGGTACGGGTGGTGGCCTCCGGGGAGGCGCTGCTCGCGCCCTCGGTGACCCGCCGGCTGATCACGGAGTTCTCCCGGCTGTCGCAGACGCCGCGCCTGATGCCGTCGGCACAGGCGGCGTACGGGGAGCTGACGGAACGCGAGACGGAGGTACTGGTCCTGATCGCCCAGGGCCTGTCCAACGCCGAGATCGCCGAGCGCCTGGTGGTGGCGGAGTCGACGATCAAGACACATGTCAGCCGCATCCTGGTGAAACTGGGCCTGAGGGACCGGACCCAGGCGGCGGTGTTCGCGTACGAGGCGAGGCTGGTCACGCCGGGGTGAGCCGGGCTAGCGTCCGTCCATGGCAGCTGCTTCGGACCTCGCTTTCGACCCCTGGGACCCGGCGTTCCTCGCCGACCCGTATCCGGCCTACGCCGAGCTGCGGGCACGCGGCCGGGTGATCCGGTACGAGCCGACGGACCAGTGGCTCGTCCCGCACCACGCGGACGTCTCCGCGCTGCTGAGGGATCGCCGGCTCGGTCGTACCTACCGGCACCGGTACACGCACGAGGACTTCGGCCGGACCGCGCCCCCGCCGGAGCACGAGCCGTTCCACACCCTCAACGACCACGGGATGCTCGACCTGGAGCCGCCGGACCACACCCGGATCCGGCGACTGGTGTCGAAGGCGTTCACCCCGCGCACGGTGGAGGCGCTGAAGCCGTACGTCCGGAACCTGGCGAACGACCTGGTGTCCGCCCTGGTCGCGGCGGGCGGCGGTGACCTGCTGACGGACGTGGCCGAGCCGCTGCCGGTGGCCGTGATCGCCGAGATGCTGGGCATCCCCGAGTCCGACCGGGCCCCGCTCAGGCCCTGGTCGGCGGACATCTGCGGGATGTACGAGCTGAACCCGTCCGAGGAGACGGCGCACAGGGCGGTGCGGGCCTCGGTCGAGTTCTCCGACTACCTGCGCGAACTGATCGCCGCGCGCCGCAAGGAGCCGGGCGACGACCTGATGTCGGGCCTGATCGCGGCGCACGACGAGGGCGACCGCCTGACGGAGCAGGAGATGATCTCCACGGCCGTCCTCCTGCTCAACGCCGGACACGAGGCCACGGTCAACGCGACGGTGAACGGCTGGTGGGCGCTGTTCCGCAACCCCGGCGGGCTGGCGGCCCTGCGTGCGGACCACTCCCTGGTCCCGTCCGCGGTCGAGGAGCTGATGCGCTACGACACCCCGCTCCAGCTCTTCGAGCGCTGGGTCCTGGACGACATCGAGATCGACGGCACGACGATCCCGAAGGGCTCGGAGATCGCCATGCTCTTCGGCTCCGCCAACCACGACCCGGACGTCTTCGCCGACCCCGAGCGGCTGGACCTGACCCGCGCGGACAACCCGCACATCTCCTTCAGCGCGGGCATCCACTACTGCATCGGCGCCCCCCTGGCCCGCATCGAACTGGCGGCCTCCATGACGGCGCTGCTGGAGCAGGCCCCGACGCTGGCCCTGGCGGCGGAGCCGAAGCGCAGGCCGAACTTCGTGATCCGGGGGCTGGAGGGGCTCAGCGTGGAGGTGTGACCGGCGGCCACGGCACCGCCCTGCCTCAGGTGGTCAGGTCCCGGTGCCGCAGGCTCGCCAGCCCGGCCCCGGCCGGCAGCGCCGCCAGCCCCGTGAGGATCAGCACCGGCTCCCACCGCATCCCCCCGCCCGGCAGCTTCGGCAGGTGGCCGAACGGGGAGAGGTCCAGGACGAGTTGCGGCGCGTCCAGGGCCGGGCCCACCCAGCCGATCAGCAGGACGGCCACCGCGATGCCCCAGGCGGCCGATGCGAGCCGGGGTGCGGCCCCGTACAGCAGCAGTGCCACGCCGCCGATCACCCACACCGCCGGGAGCTGCACCAGGCAGGCGCCGAGGACCGGGGCGACCTGCCTGCCGTAGCCGACGGCGAAGCCCAGACCGGCCAGCAGCATGATCAGGGCCGAGCCGCCGAAGGCGATCGTCAGGTGGCTCGCCGCCCAGCGCAGGCGTCCCACCGCGCACGCCAGCACGGGTTCGGCGCGACCCGACGTCTCCTCGCCGTGCAGGCGCAGCACCGAGGCCACGACGTAAAGGGACGCGATCAGGCCGAGCATGCCGATCATCGAGGCGAGGAACGCGTCCGTGAGACCGCTCTGCCCGCCCATCCGCTCGACGATCCGCCGCGCGTTGTCGTTGTCGCGGACCAGGTCGGCCGCCCCCTGAGTGAGCCCGCCGTAGACGACGCCCGCGAGGAAGAACCCGATCGACCAGCCGAGCACGCCGCCCCGCTGGAGCCGCCGGGCCAGCGCGCCCGCGGTGCCGAGGCGGCCGGCGGGAGGCCCCGGGCGGGTGGGCAGGAAGCCCATGCCCACGTCCCGGCGGCCGGCGAGCGCGTACGCCACCGCGGCCTGTGCGGCCACCGCCGCCGCGAACAGCAGCAGCACCCACCAGCGCTCCCCGGCGAAGGGCCGCAGGTTCTCCAGCCAGCCGAGCGGCGACAGCCAGGTCAGGACCGAGGAGCCTCCCCCAGTGCCCAAGGCCCGGGAGGTGCCCCCATCCCTCGCGGAGTCGCCGGCCGCGCGCAGGACGAACGCGGCGCCCAGCACCGCCGCCGTCAGGCCCCGCGCCAGGCGCGCGCTCTCCGTCAGCTGGGCGACGATCGCCGCCATCGTGGCGAAGACCATGCCGACCGCCGCGAGCCCGAGCCCGAAGGACAGCGCGCCCCTGGCCCCCTGGGCGGACAGGCCCGCCGTGATCAGCAGGGCGAGCAGGGCGCAGGCGACCGCCGCCGCCAGCAGAGCCGCCGTGAGGGAGGCCCGGCGCCCCACCATTCCGGACGCCACCAGCTCCTGGCGGCCGCTCTCCTCCTCGTCCCGGGTGTGCCGTACGACGACGAGCAGGCCCATGACGGCCGCCAGCGCGCCCGCGTACACCCCGACGCGCCATGCCGTCAGCGCGCCGAGCGAGGTGTCGAACACCGGGCCGATCAGGGCCCGGAAGGAGGCGTTGGCCGCCACCTGGTGCAGCAGGTCGGCGCGTTCGGCCGGGGTGCCGTAGAGGTTCCTCAGCGTGTTCGGCATGGAGAGGACCATCAGCGCGTTCACCGCGACCCACACCGGGATCAGCACCCGGTCGCGGCGCAGGGCGAAGCGCAGCAGGGTGCCGGTGCCGGCCAGTGGGCGGGAGCCGCCGGAAGTCCGTACCGCGAGGGTCGTCATCGCGCCACCTCGTCCTGGTAGTGCCGCAGGAACAGCTCCTCCAGGGTCGGCGGGGTCGAGGTCAGCGAGCGCACCCCCGACTCGCTCAACTGCCGTAGTACGGCGTCCAGTTGGTCGGTGTCGACCTGGAGCCGCACCCTGCGGCCCCGGACGTCGAGGTCGTGCACGCCCGGCAGGCGGGCCAACCCGTTGGGCGCCCCGGCCAGTTCTGCGGTCACGCTGGTACGGGTGAGATGGCGCAGGTCGGCCAGCGATCCGCTCTCGACCGTGCGTCCCTTGCGGATGATGCTGACCCGGTCGCACAGCTGCTCCACCTCGCTGAGGATGTGGGAGGAGAGCAGGACGGTGCGGCCCCGGTCCCGTTCCTCCTCGACGCAGCGCTGGAAGACCTCCTCCATCAGCGGGTCGAGGCCCGAGGTCGGCTCGTCCAGGATCAGCAGGTCCACGTCCGAGGCGAAGGCGGCGACCAGGGCCACCTTCTGCCGGTTGCCCTTGGAGTAGGTGCGCCCCTTCTTCGTGGGGTCCAGTTCGAAGCGGTCGATCAGCTCCGCGCGCCGTCCGCTGTCGAGGCCCCCGCGCAGCCGGCCGTACAGGTCGATGACCTCTCCGCCGGAGAGGTTGCGCCACAGCGTCACGTCGCCGGGGACGTAGGCGATCCGGCGGTGCGCCTCCACCGCGTCCGTCCACGGGTCGCGGCCCAGCACCTGCGCGGCTCCCGAGTCGGCGCGCAGCAGGCCCAGCAGGATCCGGATGGTGGTGGACTTGCCGGAGCCGTTGGGGCCGAGGAAGCCGTGCACCTCACCGGCCTCGACGTCCAGGTCGAGGCCGTCCAGCGCGTGGGTACGGCCGAAGGACTTGTGGAGTCCGGAGACCGTGATTGCCTTCGTCATGGTTGCGAACGTACGCTTCTTTCAGAAATTTGTGAAGTTAAGGAAGCGTATGAACGCCGGTTAGGGTGAGGGCATGACGGAGTCGAGTACAGACAGGGACCCCGAGGCGGTCTCGCGGTTCGTGGAGCACTTCGCGGCACAGCTCGTCGAGGCGGGGGTGCCGCGCATGCCGGCCCGGGTCTTCGCCGCCCTGCTCGCCTCCGACACCGGCACCCTGACCTCCGCCGAGCTGGGCGAACAGCTGCGGATCAGCCCGGCGGCGGTCTCCGGCGCGGTGCGCTACCTCGCCCAGGTCCACCTGGTGTCACGGGAGCGGGAACCCGGCTCGCGCCGGGAGCGGTACCGGGTGCACAGCGACCAGTGGTACGAGGCGCTCACCAGCCGCGAGGCGATCATCAAGCGCTGGGAGGACGCCCTGCGCGAGGGCGTGTCCGGCCTGGGCGCCGACACACCGGCCGGACGCAGACTGGCCGAGACCCTGGACTTCTTCGAGTTCGTCGAGAAGGACGTGGCCCGGATGATGGAACGCTGGCGCGCCTACCGGGAGCGCAAGTACGGGCGCTGACGCGCGCGCAGCCGATGTCCGTGCGCGCTGGTCGGGGTCACCCGCGGGCGGGCAGCGTCAGTGCCCACGCCTCCTCGCGCACCGTCCAGGTACGCCGCCGCACCGGCCCGGAGACCGCGGCGTCCGCCCGGTACCGGAAGTCCGCCCCGACCACCGTCACCGACCGGCCCGAGGCCCGCAGCGGCGTGGCCTCCGCGCCCAGCGACAGCGGCCGCACCTCCACCTCGGCCACCCCGCGGGCGCCCGGCGACACCGACACCGCCTCCACGGGCTGGTCCAGGTCCACGACCGTGTCGCCGTCCACCTCCACGCGCAGGCGGGCGGGTCCGGGGGAGGGTATGGCGGCGAGGCGGGTGGGGCGCGGGGCCAGGGTGCGGACCAGGGAGCGGTAGCGCGTGCGCAGCCAGGGGTGCCCGGAGGGGGCGCTCACCGGTTCGGCGGAATCCGCCCGCAGCGGCGCCGGCGGGATACCCAGCGTGCCCAGGACCACCCCGTCGCTGTCGTCCACCAGCAGGTCCAGGCGGCGCTCCGCCCCGTCCAGCACGGCCCGCGCAGCCGCCACCGTACCGGCCGGAACGCCGAGGGACTCGGCGAGCGCCGCGTCCCCGACCGGCACCACCGACAGCACACATCCGGCCAGCTCCCGACGCCGGTGCAGCAGGGTCACCGCGCGGACCAGAGCCCGGTCGTCGCCGACCACGACCGGGCGCCGGGACCCTCGCCGGCCGAGGGCCCGGGCGAATTCCTCGGGCCCGTCCGGCAGACAGACCTTGGTGGTCGCACCCGCGCTGAGCACGTCTTTCGCGATACGTACGGACTCCCCGTCCCTGTGCCGTGCCGTCGGATCGATGATCACAAGCAGCTGATCGGACGTCGCGAAAGTCGCCACCTCGGTCCTGCCTCGCTTCCTCGGGTAGCATCTTTGTGCAAGAGCCCCTTGCGCTATTGCGCCAGGGGCTTCGTCTATTCCGGGGCATCCGGTCCGACGGTTGTGCGACCAAAGGCGGTCGCGGTGGTACGCGGCGGTGAACCTTACGCCCAAGCACCCGACCTTGGACATGCCCCGCCCGGAAGGGGTGTACGCGCGTGCCCGCACTTGTGCTGCTCGGTGCTCAGTGGGGTGACGAAGGCAAGGGGAAGGCGACCGACCTGCTCGGTGGCTCGGTGGACTATGTAGTGCGCTACCAGGGCGGCAACAACGCCGGCCACACGGTCGTCGTCGGCGACCAGAAGTATGCACTCCACCTTCTCCCTTCCGGAATCCTCTCTCCCGGTTGTACGCCGGTCATCGGTAACGGTGTCGTCGTCGACCCGTCGGTCCTGCTCTCCGAGCTGAGCGGTCTGAACGAGCGTGGCGTCGACACGTCCAAGCTCCTGATCAGCGGTAACGCGCACGTCATCACGCCGTACAACGTGACCGTCGACAAGGTGACGGAACGCTTCCTCGGCAAGAGGAAGATCGGTACGACGGGGCGCGGTATCGGTCCGACCTACGCCGACAAGATCAACCGCGTCGGCATCCGGGTCCAGGACCTCTACGACGAGTCGATCCTGACCCAGAAGGTCGAGGCTGCCCTCGACGTCAAGAACCAGCTCCTCACCAAGCTGTACAACCGGCGCGCGATCGCCGTCGACCAGGTGGTCGAGGAGCTGCTGGGCTACGCCGAGCAGATCAAGCCGTACGTCACCGACACCGTGCTGGTCCTCAACCAGGCGCTGGAGGAGGACAAGGTCGTCCTGTTCGAGGGCGGTCAGGGCACCCTCCTCGACATCGACCACGGCACGTACCCCTTCGTCACCTCCTCGAACCCGACCGCGGGCGGCGCCTGCACCGGCGCCGGCGTGGGCCCGACGAAGATCAGCCGGGTCATCGGCATCCTCAAGGCCTACACGACCCGTGTCGGCGCCGGCCCGTTCCCGACCGAGCTGTTCGACGAGGACGGCGAGGCGCTGCGCCGGATCGGCGGCGAGCGGGGTGTCACCACCGGCCGTGACCGCCGCTGCGGCTGGTTCGACGCGGTCATCGCCCGCTACGCGACCCGCGTGAACGGCCTGACCGACTTCTTCCTCACCAAGCTGGACGTCCTCACCGGCTGGGAGCAGATCCCGGTCTGCGTGGCGTACGAGATCGACGGCAAGCGCGTCGAGGAGCTGCCGTACTCGCAGACGGACTTCCACCACGCGAAGCCGGTCTACGAGACCCTGCCCGGCTGGTCGGAGGACATCACCAAGGCGAAGTCCTTCTCCGACCTGCCGAAGAACGCCCAGAACTACGTCAAGGCGCTGGAGGAGATGTCCGGCGCCCCGATCTCCGCGATCGGCGTGGGCCCGGGCCGGGACGAGACGATCGAGATCAACTCGTTCCTGTAGGCCGTCGCCTCGCACGTCGCCTCGCACCACGGGAACCGCCCGTCGATCCGCCCCCGGCGTGATCGGCGGGCGGTTCCCCGTTTCGCGCGCGAGGGACAATCGAGGTATGAGCGTCCGCCGGAACGCACGGTGCCGGGGACCGTACGGCGGTGAGGGCGACCAGGCCGGCGGCACGGACTGCTCGGACCCCGCCGTCTTCGAGGTCGTCCGGCACGACCGGCCCCCGCTGTGGGTGTGCCCCGTGCATCTGGGGCCCTCGCTGCTGATGGCGAGCGGGGTGCTGTGGCCGCCGGTGATCAGGCTCATCAGGCACCCCTGACGCATCCTTGACCGGGACATGGCTCACTCCTGGTTTCGGGCAGACCTGACCGACGCCACGATCTACGCGTGTAGTCCCGCACGGCTCATCCGTCGACCCTCTCGCACGCGTACCCAGGAGCCTCGTATGCCCGTCAGTCCCATGAACCGCCGGGAGTTCGTGAAGAAGTCGGCCGTCACCGGAGCGGCCGTGGCCGCGGCCGGCGGCGTCTCGGCGGCCCCCGCCCAGGCGGCCGGCCAGAAGCCCGAAAAGGCGCCGCGCACCTGGTCGTTCTCCATTCTGGGCACCACCGACCTGCACAGCCACGTCTTCGACTGGGACTACTACAAGGACGCCCCCTACACCGACAAGGCGGGCAACTCCGTGGGCGTGGCCCGCATGGCCACCCTCATCAAGCAGCAGCGCGCCGCCAAGGGCGAGGACCGGGTGCTGCTGGTCGACGCCGGCGACATCATCCAGGGCACCTCCCTGGCCTACTACTTCGCCCGCGTCGACCCCATCACGGGCACCGACGGCAAGCGCGGCCCCAAGCACCCGATGGCCGTCGCCATGAACCACATGCGCTACGACGCGGCCGCCCTCGGCAACCACGAGTTCAACTACGGCATCGAGGTGCTGCGGAAGTTCGAGCGGCAGTGCCGCTTCCCGCTGCTGGGCGCCAACGCGCTGGACGCGAAGACGCTGCGCCCCGCCTTCCAGCCCTACACCGTGAAGCGGATCTGTGTGCCGGGCGCCCCGGACATCAAGGTCGGCATCCTCGGCCTCACCAACCCCGGCATCGCGCTGTGGGACAAGGACAACGTCAGCGGCAGGATGGTCTTCCCGGGCCTGGTCGAGCAGGCGAAGAAGTACGTGCCGAGGCTGCGGGCGCTGGGCTGTGACGTCGTCTTCCTGACGGACCACTCGGGCCTGGACGGCTCCTCGTCCTACGGCGACGAACTCCCCTACGTCGAGAACGCCTCGAACCTGGTCGCCGAGCAGGTACCGGGCATCGACGCGATCCTGGTCGGCCACACCCACGTGGAAGTCCCGTCCTACACCGTGAAGAACGCCGAGACGGGCGAGGAGGTCCTCCTCTCCGAGCCGTACTGCTGGGGCTACCGCCTGAGCGTCTTCGACTTCGAGCTCGAACTGCACCACGGCCAGTGGCGGGTCACGAGCAAGACGGCACAGACCCTCAACCCCAACGCGGTGGACGAGGACCCGGAGATCAAAAAGCTCCTGGAGGCCGACCACGAGCTGGTCGTTGAGTACGTCAACACGGCGGTCGGCACGTGCACCGAGGACCTCTCGGCGGCGGACTCCTGCTGGAAGGACGTGCCGATCATGGACTTCATCCACAAGGTCCAGGCGGACACGGTGAAGGCGGGCCTGTCGACGGCCGACGCGGCGCTTCCGCTGATCTCGGTGGCGGCCCCCTTCAGCCGCACGGCGGACATCCCCAAGGGCGCCGTCACCATCAAGGACATCGCCGGCCTCTACATCTACGACAACACCCTGTACGGCAAGAAGCTGACGGGCGCGCAGCTCAAGGACTACCTGGAGTACGCGGCGAAGTACTACCACCAGGTGCCGGCGGGCACGAAGGTCGACACCGCGACCCTCACCAACGCCAACAACTTCTGGGACTACATGTACGACACGGCGGCGGGCGTGTCCTACGAGATCGACATCGCCCAGCCCGAGGGCTCCCGGATCAGGAACCTGAGCTACGACGGCGCCCCGGTCGCCGCCGACCAGGTCTTCGTCGTGGCGGTCAACAACTACCGTGCCAACGGCGGCTCGGGGTACCCGCACATCGCCTCGGCGGAGATCGCCTACAGCTCGACCAACGAGATCCGCCAGCTGATGATCGACTACGTGACGGCGAAGAAGAGTCTGGATCCGGCGGACTTCGCGGTCACCAACTGGAAGCTGACGCAGGCGGGAACGCCGGTGTTCTGAGGAAGTCGGCCCAGGCCCCCGGCGACACGGTGAGACGGGGGCCGTCGGGGTTCTTGGAGTCCCGGATGTGGATGGTGTGGGGGGCGGGGGCTACCTCGACGCAGTTGCCGCCGCCGCCGTCGCTGTAGCTGGACTTGATCCACCGAAGGGTGCCGGTGTCGGTCATTACTTCTCTCCTGCCAGCTGTTCGATGAGGCTCAGCGAGTTGTCCGGACTCAGGGCCTGTGCGCGGATCTTCGCATATCGGTGGGCGAGTTGGGACACCTCGGCCGGTTCGCTGATCAGGATGCCCTGGTCCTCGACCTCCATGTAGACCACGTGCTCGTGGTCCTTGGTCACCACGTGCTTCATAGCGCCCCGGTCGCCTGCATAGGTGCCTCGCAGCCCGCGGTCGAGCGGAAGTACTTGGATGCAGACGTTGTCCCGCTGGGCGTCTTTGGCTAGCGAGCGCAGCTGCCCACAAAGTACCTCCTGGGATCCGAACGGCCGTCTCAGCACGCTCTCTTCAAGGATCAGCTCGATCATCGGGGCCGGGACCCGGTCGAAGAGAGCCCTTCGAGCAAGCCGTGCCTCGACCAGCTCCTCGCGCTTCTGCTCCGTGACGGGCGGGTAGCTGCCACCGATCAGCGCACGCGCGTACTCCTCAGTCTGGAAAAGTCCGTCGATCACCAGCGTCTCGTACGAACTGATCGTGACCGCCCCGGCCTCCAACTCGGAGAAGCCCCGAAAGCGGGCCGGGTACTTCTCCAGAAGCATCCACCGCCGGGCCTTCTCGAAGACCCCCAGCCCGCCCCCGATCTGCTCCTCCAGCGCCACCAGCATCTTGTCGCTGGCCGGCTGCGCACACGTCTCCATCGCGCTGATCGCCGAGCCCGTGTAGCCGATCCGCTTCCCCAGCTCGTCCTGTGTCAGGCTCTGCTGTTCCCGCAGTGCCTTCGCCAGGGCGGCGACGAGATGTGCCGTGCCGCCCGCCTCCACCTTGTTCTCCGCCCGCGCCATTGCGGTCACCCCCGGACTCAACCGAACTCAACCGGTCATCGGCTCTCCACGTCGACTCCCGACCGTTTCGAAGGGTCGACGGAGAGTCATGGAAGACCGTAGTGGCACCCACTGACACTGGTCGCATGAATACGCAAAGTCACCCCGTCCTGGAATGGGTTCCCATGACCGGCATCCAACTCCGCAAGGCAGGGGTCCAATTCGACGCCGTACGGCTCGACGGCGACCGTGGGCGCGAGGTCGCCGACCGGCTGGCGCGGATGACCGGAGGTGATCCGGGGCCGGTGGTCGAGTCGGGCAGCGGGCGGCGCTGTGTCTACTTCCTCGTGGGGGCGGGGAGCACGGGCCACCACAGCTGGCCGGAAGAGGTGACCCGGCTGACGAGTGGGCCGTACCGGGTCTGCTACATCCCGGTGCCCGCGCTGGAGGGGCAGACGTGGCCGCTGGCGTGGCGCTACCCGCCGACCGGGCCCGGCCGACTCGTCCACACGCTGCTGCTGCGTTCGGCGCTGGGGGCGGATTCCGGTTCCCAACCGGTCTGATATCGGGGCACGTTTGCGACGTGGCGCCTATGGCTCGGGGACGGCCGTCCGGTATCCATGGAGCTAGTTGATCTTGATGCGTCCGAGGGGGACAGCGGTACATGGAGGCATGGGCTCAGGAACTGGACGGCCGGTACGAGCGGACCGTGCGGGAGTTGGGGGCCGTGCGGGTGTCCACCGCACGGGGGCCCGCGGCGGAGATGCGGGGGGACGGGCGCGGTGCCGGTCGGCAACTCCTGCTGGTGCAGGACGGGGAACTGGAGCTGGAGCAGGCGGGGCGGGCCGTGCGCATCGGGGCGGGCGGGCTCGTGCTCCTCGACTCGGGCAGGCCGTTCCGAATACGGCTGACCGGGGCGTCCAACACCGTGATCACGGCGCACCCGGCGGGCGGTTCGCCGGTTCATGACGGCTTGGTGGCACGGGAGCTGGGGCGGTCTTCCGGACTGGCCGTGCTGGTTGCGGAGTTCCTGGCCGGTCTGGCCGCGGACACCGCCCCGTACCGGCCCGGTGACGAGCTGAGGCTCGGCACCGTGGTGTCCGAGCTGGTCGCCCTTCTGCTGGACGAGGGGCTCGGGGACTCGGCGCTGCTCCCGCGCATCCAGGAGCACATCGTGCAGCGACTGGCGGACGGCGGGCTCACGCCGGACCGGATAGCCGCCGCGCACCACATCTCCACCCGTTACCTGCACCGGCTCTTCCAGCGTCAGGGACTGACCGTCGCGTCCTGGATCAAGGGGCAGCGGCTGGAGCGGTGCCGGCGCGACCTGGCCGATCCGGGGCTGCGTCACCTGCCCGTCCACGTGATCGCGGCACGTTGGGGCTTTGCGCAGGCCGCCGACTTCAGCCGGTCCTTCCGGGCCGCGTACGGGACCACCCCGACGTGCTTCCGCGCGGGTGCGCCAGGGCCGCGGGGGCATGGCCGTTGCCCGTCAAGGAACTGTGCGCACAGCGCCAACGACAGCCGCGTTCCGGCACAGCAGACTCATGGACATGACGAGGCACGGCGGATCGTGCCCGTCTCCGTACACATGGGGGAACTGCATGCCTGAGAGCGCAGCACAGTCCGCGGCCGCGGCCGGGGACAAGCCCGTCGAACCACGCGGCGGCGCCGGCGTCTTCGACGTCGACCCGGACCAGGCCGGCGTGAGCCAGGACCCGAACGTCGTCGTCAAGGGCGACATCGACGCCTTCCCCGAGAACGGGGCGGTGTGACATGGGATCTGTAGAGGGAATGCTCGCGCAGATGCGCAGCCTGCTGGGCACGGGGGAGTACCCGCCCGGCTCCAACCACAACAAGGTCACCGAGTGGTACGGCTTCAATGACGCCTGGTGCGACATGACGGTCAGCTACGCCGCGGCCCACTCGGACAACCTGGGCGCGGTCGGCGGCAAGTTCGCGTACACCGTCGCCCACGCGCAGTCGTTCCAGTCGCGGGGCCTGTGGCACTACGGCATCGGTGGCATCCGCCCGGGCGACGTCGTCTTCTTCGACTGGAGCGGCAGCCGGTCCATCGGGGCCATCGACCACGTCGGTGTCGTCGAGGCGGTGCACTCCAACGGCACCATCACGACCATCGAGGGCAACACCAGCGACCAGTGCATGCGGCGGCTCCGCAACTCCAGCACGATCGTCGGCTACGGGCGCCCCAGCTACGGTGACGCGAGCCCGCTGCCCGCCTCGGACGGCATCCTGCGCAAGGGCTCCACGGGCCCGGCGGTGAAGACGCTCCAGCAGAACCTCAACACGGTCATGGGGTCGAAGCTGGACGTCGACGGCGACTTCGGTCCGGCCACCGACGCGGCGGTGCGCGCCTTCCAGTCGAAGTACGGCCTGACGGTCGACGGCGAGTACGGGCCGGCCTCGGACGCGGTGATGAAGGCCGCGCTGAACGGCGGCACCAAGCCGCAGCCGCCCGCCCCGCGCCCGCCCTCCTCCGGAAAGCTCGCGGTGGACGGCGAGTTCGGTCCCGCGACCTGTGCCGCCATGCAGCGCGTGCTCAACGCGCACGGCGCGAAGCTGTCCGTGGACGGCTCCTTCGGGCCGCTGACGAAGAAGGCCCTCCAGGGCTATCTGAAGGTGGCGGCGGACGGGGTGGTCGGCCCGAACACGGTCAAGGCGCTGCAGAAGAAGGTCGGTGCGGGCGTCGACGGCGAGTGGGGTCCCGACACCACGCGTCACCTCCAGCAGGCGCTGAACGCGGGCACCTTCTGATCCGCGGCCGCCGGTTCAGCTGAACACGATCATCGACCCCTGCGCCAGCGACCGCGTCGCGGCCGCGTGCAGGCCGAGCCACACGTGCCGTTCGCGGGCGAACGGGCTGGGGTCGTACGGCGCCGGGACGGCCGGCTCCTCCAACTCGGTGGGAGCGGAGGGCGGTTCCGGCGCCGTCGGCGGATTGGCCGGATCGATGCCGATCGACGGGGCCACGTACTCCAGCTCCCGCAGCAGGGACTGCGAGGAGCCCAGCGGGCCGCCCCCGGCGAGCAGCTCCTCGTTGGACAGCGGGTGCGGGAAGTCGACGGGGACGTAGGCGCCCGCGTGGTCGTAGTGCCAGACCAGGTGGGACTGCTGGGCCGTCGACTCGAACATCTCCAGCAGCTGCTCGTAGTCGCCGCCGAGTTCGTCCACCGGGGTCACCGGCAGCCCGCACACCTGGAGCAGATAGGCCCGGCGCAGGAAGTGCAGCGCGTCGTAGTCGAAGCCGGCCACCGGGGCCACGTCTCCGGACAGACCCGGCATGTACTGGTACACCGGCACCGGCGGGAGCCCGGCCGCGGCCAGCGCGTCGTTGTAGTGCGCGAGTTCCTCGGCGAACGGGTTGTCCGGGGTGTGGCACAACACGTCGACGAGCGGTACCAGCCACAGGTCACAGGCCAAAGAGGGCTCCTCGCATCGGCAGGCGCGCGTTCACGCACGGCAGCAGGTGGTCAGGGAAGGGTAGTCGGTGCGGCGCAGGCTCAGCTCCCCTTGTGCAGGTCCCATACCCAGACCCCGCCGGTCCACTTACCCTCGCGACCGGTCAGCTTCTTCAGGACCGTGCGCAGGGCACCGTCGTTGGGCTGCGGCGCCAGCACCAGGGCGCCCGCCTTCCAGTGGGCGAAGTCCCGCTTGGCCTGTGCCTGCCAGTTCTTGCCGATCACCGGGACGAGGCCGGTGTAGCGGACGTCCCGGAGCATGTTGGAGGTGAAGCGCGGTGCGGCGCCGTAGATGCCGACGTGCTGGTCGCCCCAGGGTCCGTTGAAGTAGCCGCCGGGCAGCTTGAAGCCCAGGTGGGCCTCCGTCTGCCAGTGCAGGGCCTCGGCGGCGCCAGGGTCGGGCAGCGGCACCGGGACCAGCGTCTCGCCGGGACGGACGTACGACTTCCAGGTCCCGTCGGTGATGAAGGCGGGCACCGCGACCCGGTCCGTGGACTTCAACGGGGCCGGGATCAGCGGGAGCAGCGCGAGGGCCACGCCCAGCAGGCCGAGGTACTGGCTGCCCGGGTTCCGGGAGGCGGCGGCGCGGTCGACGGCCAGCGCGAGGAGCATGCCGAGGGCGGGGGCGCAGATCATCGCCACGCGTCCCTCGATCACCGACTCGAACAGCGGCCTGTGGGCGAGCAGCGCCCAGGGGCCTGGGTAGACGGTGTCGGTGAGCGGGATGCGGATCTTCGGGCCGAGGGAGAGGACCGCCGCGGCCACCGCGGTGAACGCCAGCGCCTTGACCAGGGCGTGTTCCCACAGCCGTACGACGATCGCGAAGGCGACGGCGACCAGCGGCCAGCCGTAGAAGGCGTTCTGCTCGGTCGGGTTCAGGGACAGCGGGCCGGCGATCTGCGCGTCGCCCGCGATCAGGGAGCGCTCGGCGAACGCCAGCAGGGACAGCGGGCTGTTGCCCGCGTTGTCGCCGTGCAGGATGCCCTGGTAGCTCTGCGGCCCGGAGAACTGGAAGTGCAGCGCGTACGCCACCAGGGGCAGGCAGACGGCGCCGCCGATCGCCAGCCCCGTCAGCAGCGGCCGCCAGGCCGCCCGTGCCACGTCCCGGCGCACCGCACCGTAGGCGGCGGCGAACAGGAGCATGCCCATCGACGCGAGCAGCAGCGGCTCCTCGCCGAGGAAGACCTGGTAGGCGGCCATCAGGCCGAGCACGATCCCGTCCCGGACCACCCGGTCGCCCGTGGCCAGGCGCAGGGCCCGGTCGACGATCAGCGGGATCATGAACAGGATCACGAAGTTGGGGTGCGCGTTGGCGTGGCTGACCATCGGCGGCGCGAAGGCCGCCAGGGACGCCCCGACGAAGGCCGCCGCCCGGCGTCGTACCACCCGCTTCACGATCAGCCAGTACCAGGCGCCCGCGGTGGCGGCCAGGCCCAGGGCCATGCAGAGGCTGAGCGCGACGGCCGGGCCGAACAGCAGGGTGATCGGTGTGAAGGGCACCGACAGGCCCAGCATCACCGTGTTGGCCATCAGGTTGACGCCGTCGGGGAAGCCCTGCAGGTCCGTGAAGAGCGGATTGCGCAGGTGGGCGACGCTGTCGGCGGTGACCGCGAAGAACCACTCCCACTGGTTCTGGTCCTGCATGGAGTCGCTGAGATAGCGGTGGGAGGGGTCGAAGAAGCGGCCGGAGTACAGGGCCACCGACATGACCAGGAAGAGGACGGCGGCCAGCAGGTCGGCGGGGCGCAGGGCACGGGCCCTGATGCGGGCCAGGTCGGCGAGGACGCGGACGTAGTCCAGGGGGCCGACCTTGGAGCCGGGCCGGTGGCTCCAGCGGACCGGGACCTCCGCGATCGGCCAGCCGGCGCGGTGGAAGTGGTGCAGCACCTCCACGTCGATGCCCCAGCCGTCGAGCCGGGCGGCGCCGAAGGCCGCGCGGGCCCGGTCGCCGTCGAAGAGCTTGAAGCCGCACTGCGTGTCCCGGATGCCGGGCACGGCCGTGCAGCGGATCAGGAAGTTGCCGGCGCGGCCCAGCAGCTCGCGCACCCGGTGCTGCCGGTCGGCTATCTCCGCGCCGGGCACCGACCGGGAGGCGATCGCCGCCGCGTTGCCCTCGCCGAGCGCCCGGTCCAGCCGCTCCAGCTCCTCGATGGGCGCGGAGAGGTCGGCGTCGGTGATCAGCACCCGGCGGCCGCGGGAGGCGGCGACCCCGAGCCGCAGGGCGTGCCCCTTGCCACGGTTGCGGGGACCGGTGACGAGCCGTACCCGGGGGTGGTGGAGCGCGCCCACCTGCCGGGTGCCGTCGGTCGACCCGTCGTCGGCGACGATCACCTCCCAGGTGTGCGCCGCGTTCCCGGCCAGATACCGGGTGACGGCCTCCAGGGTGGGGCCGAGGCGGTCCTCCTCGTTGTAGGCGGGGATGACGACCGAGAGGTCCACCGAGTCGAGGGAGCCGACGGAGCCGACGTGACCGGGTGCGGACGGCACCTGTGCGGCGAGCACGCCGTCGGCGGCTCGCGGGTGGGGGATGCGGATCCTGTTGTCCCCGGCGGTGCGACTCGCCGGGCCGTCCGCCGGGCGTCCGGGCTCCGTGGGGCCGCCCAGCGGGCGGTCCGCCTCCGCGGCGCCGCTCATTGCGCCGCCAGTCGTTCGACGAGGGCCAGCGAGTGCTCGTTGGCGGCGGCGACGATCGCCCGGGCCGTCTCGGCCTCGCGGCGGGCCAGGGCGTCGACCAGGTCGGTGTGCCCGGCCCACAGCCGGCCGCGCACGTCGGGCAGCCGGCGCAGGTGCTGCACCGCGCACACCCAGGACTGCACCCGCAGCCGGTGCAGGAAGTCGGTGAGGTAGGGGTTGCCGTACAGGCCGCTGAGCTCGCGCCAGAACCGCAGATCGTAGCCGATCAGGACGGTGAGGTCCCCGGCCGCCGCGGCCCGCTGCGCCTCCTCGCCTCGCCGGCGCACGGCGGCGAGGGCCGCCACCGTCCGCGGGCTCTCCATGTCGGCGAAGGCCGGGTGGTCCTTGCCGAGGGCCTGGAACATGCCGTCGGTGACCAGGCTGCGGGCCTCGATCATGTCCCGGTAGTCGGCCGGCGAGTACTCGGGGACGCGGAAGCCGCGGTGCTGGTCGGCCTCCAGGATGCCCTGCGCGGCGAGATCGACCAGGGCCTCGCGGACCGGGGTCGCCGAGACGCCGTACTGGTCGGCGATCTCCTTGACGGTGAAGGCCCGGCCCGGCGTGAGGCGTCCCGCCAGCACCTCGTCACGCAGCGCGTCCGCGATCTGCTGGCGCAGGGTGCTGCGCGTCACGGCGCCGTTGCCGGGCATCGTCCGGGCCTCTCCTCACACGTATGGGTGACGTACTCGCCTTCTCTTACGAGCACGCCACCTTACGCGTTCGGGTTGCCCCGACGTCAGCTGCAGTTGGGTTACACCGTGTGCTCGTCGGCGACGCTCAGCGCCGCGTCCAGAGCCGCGAGGCCCTCCTTCAGCTCGGCCTCCGTCACGTTGCACGGCGGGACCACATGCGTCCGGTTCATGTTCACGAAGGGCCACAGGCCGTGCTGCTTGGCGGCGGCCACGAACGCGGCCATGGGGGCGTTCGCCTCGCCGGCCGCGTTGTACGGCACCAGCGGCTCCCGGGTCTCCCGGCTCTTCACCAGGTCCAGTGCCCAGAACACGCCGGTGCCGCGCACCTCGCCGACGCTCGGGTGCCGCTCGGCCAGCTCGGCGAGGGCCGGACCGAGGACCGACTCACCGAGCCGCCTGGCGTTCTCGACGACACCCTCCTCGGCCATCACGTTGATCGTGGCGACGGCGGCGGCGCAGGCCAGCGGGTGGCCGGAGTAGGTGAGCCCGCCCGGGTAGGGCCGCTTGCCGAAGGTCTCCGCGATCCGCTGGGAGATGGCCACACCGCCGAGGGGCACGTAACCCGAGTTCACACCCTTGGCGAAGGTCATCAGGTCGGGTACGACACCGAACAGGTCGGCGGCGAACCACTCGCCGGTCCGCCCGAACCCGGCCATGACCTCGTCCAGGATGAACACGATCCCGTACTTGTCGCAGATCTCCCGGACCCCGGCCAGGTAGCCGGGCGGCGGCACCATGATCCCGGCGGTGCCGGGGATGGTCTCCAGGATGATCGCCGCGACCGTGCCCGGCCCCTCGAAGGCGATCGTCGTCTCCAGGTGCTCCAGGGCCCGCGCGGTCTCCTGCTCCTCGGTCTCCGCGTAGAAGCGGGAGCGGTAGAGGAAGGGCGCCCAGAAGTGGACGACACCGGCGCTGCCGTTGTCGGAGGCCCAGCGGCGCGGGTCGCCGGTGAGGTTCACCGCCTGCTGGGTGCCGCCGTGGTACGAGCGGTACGCCGAGAGCACCTTCGGGCGGCCCGTGTGCAGCTGGGCCATGCGCACCGCGTGCTCGACGGCGTCCGCGCCGCCGTTGGTGAAGAAGATCTTGTCCAGGTCGCCGGGTGTCCGCTCGGCGATCAGCCGGGCCGCCTCCGAGCGTGCCTCGACGGCGAACGCGGGCGCGAACGTCGTCATCGTCGCGGCCTGCTCCTGTATCGCGGCGACGACCTTGGGGTGCTGGTAGCCGATGTTGGTGTAGACGAGCCCGCTGGTGAAGTCCAGGTACCGCTTGCCGTCGTAGTCCCAGAAGTACGACCCCTCGGCGCCTGCGACGGCGAGCGGGTCGATGAGGTCCTGGGCGGACCAGGAGTGGAAGACGTGCGCGCGGTCCGCGGCCTTCACTGCGGCGCCGGCGGAGGGGTTGGGCTGAGGGGTCATGCGGGCGAGCGTAAATGTCCGGGATGCGGACGCGACATCGGCGTCCTGTTCCCTGGGCGGGGGAATTCCGCGACAGATTGTCGAAGGCGGCGGGCGGCACCGCTCCGGGAGGCCGCCGTCCGGGCCGCTGTTACGCAACCGTAGACACCACTCCGCGCGGCACCTTGTACGACCGCACTATTCTCGGTCCGTTGCAGACCTATGGGGGGAAGGCGGCGCGGGGATGGAGAAGCTGGGACCGGGGGATCCGCAGCAGATCGGGGCGTACCGGCTGCTGGCGCGGCTGGGCGCGGGCGGCATGGGGCACGTGTATCTCGCCCGGTCGGACCGGGGGCGTACGGTCGCCGTGAAACTGGTCCGCGAGGAGCTGGCCGAGCAGGAGGAGTTCCGGGCGCGGTTCCGGCAGGAGGTGCAGGCCGCGCGGCGGGTCGGCGGGTACTGGACCGCGCCCGTGCTGGACGCGGACACCGAGGCCCCGGTGCCCTGGGTGGCCACCGGGTACGTCGCGGGCCCGAGCCTGCAGCAGGTCGTCGGACACGATCACGGGGCGCTGCCGGAGCGGTCGGTACGGATCCTCGCGGCGGGGCTCGCGCACGCGCTGAAGGACATCCACGAGGCGGGGATCGTGCACCGGGATCTGAAGCCGTCCAACGTGCTGGTGACCATCGACGGGCCGCGGGTGATCGACTTCGGGATCGCGCGGGCGATGGAGACGCTGGCCGGGGACGGGCTGACCCGTACCGGGTCGCTGGTCGGTTCGCCGGGGTTCATGGCGCCGGAGCAGGTGCGCGGGGACCGGATCACGCCCGCGTGCGACGTCTTCTGCCTCGGGTCCGTGCTGGCCTACGCCGCCACCGGTGTCCTGCCCTTCGGGGGCGCGAACAGCGGGGTGCACGCGCTGATGTTCCGGATCGCCCAGGAGGAGCCGGATCTGGAGGGGGTGCCGGAGGGGATCGCGGACCTGGTCCGGGACTGCCTGAAGAAGGACCCCGCCGCCCGGCCTTCCCTGGACCGGATCCTGGAACTGACGAGGGCGGAGGACACGGTGGCCGGAGGCCGCTCCCGCGACCCCTGGCTCCCCGGCGCCCTGGTGGCCCAACTGGGCCGCCACGCAGTACAACTCCTGGACAGGGAGGACCCGGAGTCCACCCCGACTCCGGGTCCTCAGCCACCCGCACACCCCGCGTCCGGCCCGGCCCAGCAGCCGCCCGCGCATCCCGCCGCCGTTCCGTCTCCCCAGCGACCCGCGGCCGCCGACGGTGGGTCCGCCCCACAGGGGCCACCCGCGGTCGACGACGAGAGTGGTACGGGTGGTGCGGGTGGGAACCCGCACCCGGCCGAAGGCCGGGTGCCCACCCACGCACCGGCGCCCGCACCGGCACCCGCACCCATGAACCCCCCGGCCTGGATCCACGAGCACTCACCGACCCCCGACGCCGCCCCACCGGTGAACCACGCGCCGACCATGGTCTCCGGGCACACCCCACCCCCCAGCACACCCCCCGCCCCTCCCACCTACGGCTCCCCGGCCTCGTACGGCTACCCCCAACCCCACCCCCAGCCGCCGTACACCCCCTACGGCGGCGGCGCCCTCGGCTCCACCCCTCCCTACGGCCCACCCGTCGGCATGCCCCACGAGCCCCCGCGCAAGAACACCCGCTCCACCGCCCTCCTCGTGGCGATCGCCCTGATCGTCGCCCTCGGCGCAGGCGGCTCGGTCTACGCGCTGATGAAGCACGGCGCCGACGACACCGCCGGCGGCACGGTCTCCTCCGCCCCGACCGGCACCACGACCGGACCCGCCGGCACCTCCCCGACCCCCGCCCCGACGACGACCGCACCGACCTCCTCCGCCCCGTCCGACGGCGCGGTCCCGGACGCCTACCTCGGCACCTGGGAAACCACGATCGACAACGCCAACGGCTCCAACACCCGCCAACTCACCATCGAGCAGGGCAAGGTGGGCGACACGGTCCTCACGCTCGTCGCGGACGGCCCCACCGAGGACGGCGGCACGTACCACTGCGTCTTCGCCGCGACCCTCGCGGAACAGCCGGGTGCGGACGGCCCGTTGGAGATCGGCCCCTCCACGGTCACCTCGGGCGAGCCCCGCTCCTCCTGCTCGCCGGGCGAGGCCACGGAGGTCTCGCTGCTGCCGGACGGCCGCCTGAAGCGGGTGAAGAGGACCGGCGGGGAGAGCCTGACGTACACCAAGCAGTGACCTGGACCACCGCCGTCGCAGGGGCTGTTGAACGTTCGGCGAACTTCGCAGAACGCGTCCGTTTCGTCCCCTTCTCCGTGCGTACCGTGACCCCACCATCCGACTCCGGGGAGTGGCGGGGGCACCCACATGGAGTGGCTGAGCGCGGAGAACGTCGTGGCCGTCGGCACGGCGGTGCTGGGCATCGTCGCGTCCGCCGGCATGGTCTGGTACGAGCGCCGGGTGCCACGGCGCAAACGCGTCGGCTACCGCGTACAGATGGACAACCCCATAGGGGACGACGCCCGTTCGGGCCGGCCCAACCGCCGGCTCGGCCTGTTCGACGAGGCCCCGGACATGACCGACGCGACCCTCGTCCTGCTCCGCGTCGAGAACGACGGCTCACAGGGCATCGACCGCGACGACTACACCAGCCCCGAACGCCACGGCCTGACTGCGGTGTTCACCGACCGCACCGTCCGGGGCGTCTCGGTCACCCAGCCGACCGACACCGACCACCTGATGGACCACTTCACCGCCGAACGCGGCTTCGGCTTCGAGGGCAACACCCTGCGCATCCCGCGCGTCCCGCTGAACAAGGGCGAGCACTTCAAGCTGCTCGTGCTGCTGTCCGGCGGGGACGTGGGCCGGGAGATCCGGATCGTCGGCGGCATCCGGGACGGCGAGGTCCATCCCAACCGCAGCGCCACGCCCGACGACAAGCCACCGCTGTTCAGCCGTGCGTCCCGGTTCATCACCATCATGCTCACGGTGTGCGTGGTGACCCTGGCGGCCATCGTCGTGGCCCGCGACGACACGCCCCCTCCGATCGGCTGCGCGAAGGGCGCGCTGACCATCACCGGGTCGACCGCGTTCGCGCCGGTGCTGCGGGAGGTGGCCCGGAAGTACGAGGAGGACTGCGCGGGCGCGGCCATCACGGTGGACCCGCACGGATCCACGGCGGGCATCCGGGAGCTGGCCGCGTCCGGCGCCCAGGCCGGCGGGAAGGGTTCGCCGCCCCTGATCGCCCTGTCCGACGGACCCAAGCCGGCCGGCATGCCCGAGCTGCGCGAGAACCGCGTCGCGGTCTCGGTCTTCGCACTGGTCGTCAACGACGACGTGGGCCTGCGGAACCTCTCGACGGCGGACGTGCGGCGGCTGTACCGGGGCGAGATCACCAACTGGCGTCGACTGGGCGGAGGTTCGGTCGCGGTACACCTGGTCAGCAGGGACGCCAACTCCGGCACCCGGCAGGTCTTCCAGCGGCGCGTCCTGGGCGGCCGGGGCGAGATGGCGAACTCCTCCGTCGACTGCGTCCGCAAGGACGACCCGACCGCGCCGGTGACCCGCTGCGAGCTCGACTCCACCGACCAGGTGCTGACCGAGGTGGCCCGGCTCCCCGGCGCCGTCGGCTACAGCGAGCTCAACCTGGCGACCCGGGCGAAGGGCCTGCACGTGCTGGACCTCGACGGCGAGGCCCCCTCGGTGGACGCCGTCGAACACGGCCACAGCGGCTACCCGTACCGCGAGATCGAGTACGCCTACACCTACGGGCAGCCCCCCGCGGACTCGCTGGCCTCGAGCTTCCTGACGTACCTGTCCAGAGGAAACGGCCAGGACGTGATCCGCACCCACGGCCATGTGCCCTGCTGGACCCCGGAGGGCATGAAGCTGTGCGCGTGAGCCGTTCCCAGGGCCTCTCCTGAGGCCCTAACGGGGCTCCGGCGGCCGCTGCCGGGGCATGTTGGGGCGCGTCCCGTTCGCGGGCGGCAGCGGAAACCTCCCGACGGGCGCACCGGACTCCGCGCGCGCCCCGGAGGCCACCGTCGCCTGGATCCCCAGCGGCGCGGGTCCCGTCCGGAACTCGACCATCCAGTCGGCCGTCTCCGTGCGCACCAGCTCCATCACGTCCTCCGAGAACCGCCGCAGCACCGCCAGGCACCGCTCGGCGGCCTCGCCGGCCGTCCCCTCCGCCGGCCCGAGCACCTCCCGCACGCTCTCCGAGGCCCAGTCGAACTGCAACGCCTGGAGCCGCCGCTGCACGGCCTGTGCGGTGGCGACGTCCCTTATCCACCCGGAGGTGACCCCGAAGAACCGGTCCACGCCGACACAGGCCACGGAGAGCATCAGCGCGAGATACCCCCACGGCGCCACCCCGCCGACCACCCCGGTCAGGTCCAGCAACGGCAGCGCCGCCCCGCAGACCGCCCCCGCCGCGGCCCCGGCCCGCAGCGCCCGGGCCCCGCGCCGCTTCCACACCCGGTCCGCGAGGTACCAGGCCGCCGTCTGCAGTGCCCCCCGCTCCACCCAGCGGTACAGCTCGTCGAGCCGCTCGGCGGGCTCCCCCCAGTCCCCGAGCGGACACGTCCGCCCGGCCAGATCGCCCGGCCGCAGCCCGGCCGCACCCTCGCCCCACCCGTCCTGAGGCGGACCCTCGGGCTGCATCTCCGGCTGACCCACCCGGCACTCCCAACTGAAGACACGACACCGAACACGGCACCGAACACGGCACTGGACACGGCACTGAAAACGACCGGTCGACCGGTCACATTGCGTGACATTGCATGCCGAAGTGCGGCACCCTTCCTACCGCCCAATGGGTGGCGGAGACCGGGCTTTCCCGACTTTTCCGCTCGGAAGAGGGCCTTGATCAGGTATAGGGCCGCCGCCGTTCTCACTCGAAAGAGTGGCGGGGCGATGGCCGCGTGGACCACGTAGGCTCGTGCACAGCGGAGAAACAACGGAGCGCACGAAGAATCAGGAGCTGATCGTGATCCCCGGTGGTGGCCAGCCCAACATGCAGCAGTTGCTCCAGCAGGCCCAGAAGATGCAGCAGGACCTGCAGCGGGCGCAGGAGGAACTGGCGAACACGGAGGTCGACGGGCAGGCGGGTGGCGGCCTGGTCAAGGCCACCGTGACCGGCTCCGGCGAGCTGCGGGGCCTGAAGATCGACCCGAAGGCGGTGGACCCGGAGGACACCGAGACCCTCGCCGACCTGATCGTGGCGGCCGTACAGGCGGCCAACGAGAACGCGCAGACGCTCCAGCAGCAGAAGCTGGGCCCGCTGGCACAGGGCCTGGGCGGCGGCAGCGGCATCCCCGGCCTGCCGTTCTGACGTTCGCCACCTCCGAGACACCCGCACCGCCTTCCAAGGAAAGGTGCGAGCCAACTACCGTACGTACCGAAAGGTCTCCAGGAAGGGCAGTCCGTTGTACGAAGGCGTGGTCCAGGACCTCATCGACGAGCTGGGGCGGCTGCCCGGCGTCGGTCCCAAGAGCGCGCAGCGGATCGCCTTCCACATCCTGCAGGCGGAGCCGACGGACGTGAAGCGGCTCGCGCAGGCCCTCCTGGAGGTGAAGGCGAAGGTCCGCTTCTGCGCGACCTGCGGCAACGTGGCACAGGAAGAACTGTGCAACATCTGCCGCGATCCGCGCCGCGACCCGGCCGTCATCTGTGTGGTGGAGGAGCCGAAGGACGTCGTCGCGATCGAGCGGACCCGGGAGTTCCGTGGCCGCTACCACGTCCTGGGCGGCGCGATCAGCCCGATCGAGGGCGTGGGCCCGGACGACCTGCGGATAAGGGAACTCCTGGCGCGTCTCGCGGACGGCACCGTCACCGAACTGATCCTCGCCACGGACCCCAATCTCGAAGGCGAGGCGACGGCCACGTACCTCGCCCGCATGATCAAACCCATGGGCCTGAAGGTCACCCGCCTGGCCAGCGGCCTCCCTGTGGGTGGCGACCTGGAGTACGCGGACGAGGTCACCCTCGGCCGCGCCTTCGAGGGGAGACGACTGCTAGATGTCTGACGCCACGCTGCACGCGCAGAACCCGGACGACTTCTCGGTCCAGATCGCGGACCAGGTCGAGAGCTTCCTGGTGGCCGTCACCGAGGTGGCGAAGGGCGACGAGCCCGGCTCGGCCGTCCCCTTCCTGCTCCTGGAGGTCTCCCAGCTGCTGCTGGCCGGCGGCCGCCTCGGCGCGCACGAGGACATCGTTCCCGACGAGCGCTACGAGCCCGACCTGGGCCCCGAGCCGGACGTCGACCTACTGCGCGAGAACCTCGCCCGCCTTCTGGAGCCGGTCGACGTCTACTCCGAGGTCTTCGACCCCTACGAGCCCCGCACGGCCCCCGTCCCGGCCCGTATCTCCGACGACCTCGCCGACGTCATCACCGACCTCCGCCACGGCATGGCCCACTACCGCTCCGGCCGCACCACCGAGGCCCTGTGGTGGTGGCAGTTCTCCTACTTCTCCAACTGGGGCCCCACGGCCTCCGCCGTCCTGCGCGCCCTCCAGTCGGTCCTCATCCACGTCCGCCTCAACCAGCCCCTGGAAGAACTGGACGGCCTCGACACCGACCAGCCCTCCATGGGCGACGAAACCCTGGAGTTCGAGGCAGGCAGGGTGATGGCGGAGGAAATCGGCGGACAGCTGGGGATGGGCGGGGGCAGCTAGCCCCGGAGCAGTGTGCGGCAGTGGGGGCCCGGCTCATCGCCCCCACACCCCCCAGACCCCCTTCCCCACCGCGCTCAGGCCGCCCGCCAGGGCGAGGGTCAGTACCAGGTGCCGGGCCCGTTTCTCGGGGATGTGGCCGGCGATCGACCTTCCTGCGGCCGCGCCGGTGGCCAGCGCGGCGGCGACCACCGTCCAGCTGGTCCGGCCCAGGTCGGGCACCCCGTTCGCGGCCACCGAGAAGGCGTTGACGACCACGCCGTAGAACTGGGCGTTGGGCACGAACTCCCGTACCGTCCAGCCGGCGTTGAGGGCGTACAGGGACACCGGTGGGCCGCCCACGCCCGCCGCCGCGTTCATGAAGCCGCCCAGTGCGCCGGCCGTCACCGCGCCCCTGCCGCCGCGCAGGGCCGGCAGCCGGGCGCCCCGCATGACGAGGAGGACGGCCACCGTCACCAGCGCCCCCATCACCGTCAGGAGCAAGGGCTGCGGCAGACGGCGGGTCAGCCACGTTCCGGCCGGGACCGTGCACGCCGCCGCCGCGCACAGCGGGACCATCGCGGCCGGCCGTACCCGGCGCCACCCGCCCGTCAGGCCCACGACGCTGATCGCACCGGCGGCGCAGTTGGCGAGCACCACCCCCTCGGCCGGTCCCAGGAGCAGGACCAGTGCCGGTACGGCGACCAGGGCGAAGCCCATCCCGGTCAGCCACTGGACACTCGCGCCGAGCAGGACGATCCCCGCCAGCAGCAGTTCCGTCATGGTGCCCCTCCTACCACCCCCACTGTGAGCCGGGGCACTTTTCGCGTGGGGTGGCTCGGGCTGGGCAGGTTCCGGAGCGGCGTCCGGTGTCTCACCATGCGGGAGCAGGAGGGTGGATTTCGGACGCTCGTTAGACTGAGCCGACATAAACGAACCGAGCGAGGAGCGCACGTGGGCCTTGTCGTGCAGAAGTACGGAGGCTCCTCCGTAGCCGATGCCGAAGGCATCAAGCGCGTCGCCAAGCGGATCGTGGAAGCGAAGAAGAACGGCAACCAGGTGGTTGTCGTGGTTTCCGCGATGGGCGACACGACGGACGAGCTGATCGATCTCGCCGAGCAGGTTTCTCCGATGCCTGCCGGCCGGGAGTTCGACATGCTGCTGACCGCCGGAGAGCGTATCTCCATGGCCCTGCTGGCCATGGCGATCAAAAACCTGGGGCACGAGGCCCAGTCGTTCACCGGCAGCCAGGCAGGCGTCATCACCGACTCGGTCCACAACAAAGCCCGGATCATCGACGTCACGCCGGGCCGGATCCGCGAGTCGCTGGACAAGGGCAACATCGCGATCGTCGCCGGTTTCCAGGGCGTCAGCCAGGACAAGAAGGACATCACCACGCTGGGGCGCGGTGGGTCCGACACCACGGCCGTGGCGCTGGCCGCCGCGCTCGACGCCGAGGTCTGCGAGATCTACACCGACGTCGACGGCGTGTTCACCGCCGACCCGCGTGTGGTGAAGAAGGCGAAGAAGATCGACTGGATCTCCTTCGAGGACATGCTGGAGCTCGCGGCCTCCGGCTCCAAGGTGCTGCTCCACCGCTGTGTGGAGTACGCCCGCCGCTACAACATCCCGATCCACGTCCGGTCCAGCTTCAGCGGGCTGCAGGGCACGTGGGTCAGCAGTGAGCCGATTGGGGACCAGAAGGTGGAGCAGGCCATCATCTCCGGTGTCGCGCACGACACCTCCGAGGCCAAGATCACGGTCGTCGGCGTGCCGGACAAGCCGGGCGAGGCCGCCGCGATCTTCCGTACCATCGCCGATGCCGAGATCAACATCGACATGGTCGTGCAGAACGTGTCGGCCGCCTCCACCGGCCTGACCGACATCTCCTTCACGCTGCCGAAGACCGAGGGCCGCAAGGCCATCGACGCGCTGGAGAGGAACCGTCCCGGCATCGGCTTCGACTCGCTGCGCTACGACGACCAGATCGGCAAGATCTCCCTGGTCGGCGCCGGCATGAAGACCAACCCGGGCGTGACGGCCTCGTTCTTCGAGGCGCTCAGCGACGCCGGCGTCAACATCGAGCTGATCTCCACCTCCGAGATCCGTATCTCGGTCGTCACCCGTGCCGACGACGTGCCGGAGGCCGTGCGCGCCGTGCACACCGCCTTCGGACTCGACTCCGACACCGACGAGGCCGTCGTCTACGGAGGCACCGGCCGATGATCGGCAAGCCGACGCTCGCGGTCGTGGGAGCGACCGGAGCCGTCGGCGCGGTCATGCTCCAGATCCTGTCCCAGCGCGCGGACGTCTGGGGCGAGATCCGTCTGATCGCCTCCCCGCGCTCGGCCGGCCGCAAGCTGGCCGTGCGCGGGCAGGAGGTCGAGGTCGTGGCCCTGACGGAGGAAGCCTTCGGCGGGGTCGACATCGCCATGTTCGACGTGCCGGACGAGGTCGCAGCCGAGTGGGCGCCGATCGCCGCCGCCCGCGGTGCGGTCGTCGTCGACAACTCGGGCGCCTTCCGCATGGACCCGGACGTGCCGCTCGTCGTACCCGAGGTCAACCCGCACGCGGTGCGGTCCCGGCCGCGCGGGATCGTCGCCAACCCCAACTGCACCACCCTGTCGATGATCGTCGCCCTGGGCGCGCTGCACGCCGAGTTCGGGCTGCGCGAGCTGGTGGTGTCGTCGTACCAGGCGGTGAGCGGGGCGGGCCGCGCGGGCGTCGAGACGCTGCGGGCCCAGCTGTCCCTGGTCGCCGGGACCGAGCTGGGGACCAAGCCCGGTGACGTCCGGCGGGCCGTCGGCGACGACACGGGGCCGTTCCCGGAGCCGGTCGCGCTGAACGTCGTCCCGTGGGCCGGGTCGCTCAGGGAGGACGGCTGGTCGTCGGAGGAGATGAAGGTGCGGGACGAGTCCCGCAAGATCCTCGGGCTGCCGACCCTGCCGGTCGCCGTGACCTGTGTACGGGTCCCGGTGATCACCACGCACTCGCTCACCGTCCACGCCCGCTTCCAGGGCGAGGTGACCGTCGACGGCGCCCGCGAGATCCTCGCCACCGCGCCCGGCGTGGTCCTGTGCGACGACCCCGCCGCGGGTGAGTTCCCCACGCCCGCCGACGTGGTGGGCACCGACCCGACCTGGGTCGGGCGGGTCCGGCGCGCGCTGGACGACCCGACCGCGCTCGAGCTCTTCGTGTGCGGCGACAACCTTCGCAAGGGCGCGGCGCTCAACACCGCCCAGATCGCCGAGCTGGTGGCGGCGGAGATCACAGGAGAAATCTCCCCACGCGGCTGAGACATTTGTAGGATCCATGTAAGACATGTGGCTGGGGTGCATGGTCCAAACCACTTGTACCCGAGCTGCTCGGCGACAGAGGATTCTCCTCCCCGCCCCCCGCAACCGCGCGGGGGGCGGGGAGCGTCTTTGCGGTCACCCTTTGCGGGGCGTGGGACGTGAGGATCCTGGCGTGGGGACGCCGTGATCGGGGCGTTGGGGACGCCCGTTCAAAATGGGATATAGGGGAAGAGCGGGACGCATGACGGCACTTGAGGCATCGCCGGTTGTCGCACATGTGACGTCCGGCACGTACAACCCTCCCGGGGGTAAACGTGTCCAACTGGCGTGGCAGAGGTACTCGAACTCACTGCGGCCCGCGGCACGGTCCTGCGGCCGCCCCGCGCGGCGCTCCGGCCGCGCGTTCCCGGCGGCATGCCGGTGATCGCGCCCATGCCCGCAGCGCGGCCCGCCCGCATACCCAGTCAGCGTGACGGCTCCGACGAGACAGAGGCGACAGCGGCGACCTCCGACACCGCGGTCGCCGGCACGACCGTCGACCACCTCACCGAGACCTACCGGGCGCACTACCGCTCGCTGCTCGGCCTCGCCGCGCTCCTCCTCGACGACACCGCCTCCTGCGAGGACGTCGTCCAGGAGGCCTTCATCCGCGTCCACTCCGCCCGCAAGCGGGTCCGCGACCCCGAGAAGACCCTCGCCTACCTGCGACAGACGGTCGTCAACCTCTCCCGCTCCGCGCTGCGCCGCCGCATCCTCGGCCTGAAGCTCCTGTCCAAGCCGATGCCCGACATGGCGAGCGCGGAGGAGGGCGCCTACGACCAGCTGGAGCGCCGGGACCTCATCAAGGCGATGAAGGGCCTGCAGCGCCGCCAGCGCGAGGTCCTCGTCCTGCGCTACTTCGCGGACATGACCGAGGCCCAGGTCGCCGAGACGCTCGGCATCTCGCTGGGCTCGGTCAAGGCGTACGGCTCGCGCGGCATCGCCGCGCTGCGAGTGGCCATGGAGGCACCGGCATGAGCGGGCGAACCGAAGGGGGCGATTCCCACGAACGCCACTCCCACGAGCGCCATGAGCCCTACGCCTGGCACGAACCGACGAAGCACCACGAGCAAGAGCACACGCAATCGCACGCTGGGAACGGAACTGTGAACCACGGCCCCGACGAAAAGGGCCCCGAGGGGCTCGGCCCGGACCTCGACGGGCTCGGCGAGGACGAGCTGGCACTGCGCCGCATGCTGCACTCGGCGGTCGACGACGTCGAACCGCGCACCGGCAGCCTGGACCATCTGCGCCGCGCCGTGCCCGCCCGGCGAGCCCGCAAGCGCCAGGCCGCCGTCGGCATGGCGGCCGCGGCGCTGTTCCTCGGCACCGCGGTCCCCGCCCTCATCCACGTCTCGAACTCCGGCGGCACCGACCCCAACACCGCCATGGCCGGACAGACCTCCCAGGCCCAGGGGGGCGCCACCCAGGGCAAGGACCCGGACGGCGGCTCCAGCAGCGCCGGCGGGGCGCCCGGCAGGACCCCGGGCCACGGCAGGGACAGCGGCAAGTCCGGCGGGCCGGGAAGGGCGGGCGGCGACGGCACCGGCTCGTCCGGCGGCGCCAACCCGTCCGCCACGATGGCCGCGGGCGCCCCGCTGTGCACGGCGACCCAGCTGGGCTCACCCGCCCAGAGCGTCGACGCTCCCGACACCGCGGGTGTCGTCTACGGCACCTTCCGCATCACCAACACCTCGACCACCGCCTGTACCGTCGGCGGCCCGGGCACGGTCGGCGTCTCGGCGCAGGGAGCCGCGGATCCCGCCAAGATCGGCAGCGCCCGGCACGCGGCCGGGGACGCCGCGGCCGGCCTGCCCGACCCCTCCCTGGAGGTGGCCTCGCTGGTGCTGCAGCCTGGCGCGGCCTACGAGGAGAAGTTCGCCTTCGTGCCCTCCGAGACCTGCCCCACCACCGGCGGCAGCACCGGCGGCTCGGACAGCGGCGGCCCCTCGCCCGACCCGACGCCCACCCAGGACGCCGGTTCCACCAACTCCGGCGGGAGCACCGACACCGGCGGCACGGAGGGCGTCACCCCCCAGCTCGGCACCGAGGACGGCGGGACGGCCGACGGCAGCGTCCTCGTCACCCACACCGCGCAGGCGGGCCCGACCGTGCAGGCGACGGTCCCGAACGAGTGCGCCGGGACGGTCTACTACACCGGGGTGCTCGCGGGGGCGTAGGACGGGGCCCGGGGCTCAGACGGCGCTCGGAGCGGAGGCGTCGTCCCGCTCCTGCTCCGGCACCAGGCCGAGCGCCGCGTCCCGCTGGAACTCCGCCTCGCGGCGCAGCAGCCGGAACCACATGAAGACCACGAAGCCCGCGAAGACGAACCACTCCCCGGTGTAGCCGAGGTTCTGGAACGCCTTCAGGTCGAGACCGGTGCCGTCCGGCGCGGTCGCGGGCACCGCCTTCATCCCGGCGTCGGCCCGGTCGAGGGTGACCCAGGCGTCGTACAGCTTGTACGGCACCAGGTTCACGAGCGTCGCCGAGCTGATCGCCCCGGTCTGCCCTGCGGGCAGCCCGCCCTGGCTGCCGACCCCGTTGTCCCCGGGGGTCTCGGAGGCCTGCAGCGCACCGGTGACGGTGACCTCGCCGGCGGGCGGCGCGGGCGCCTTCGCCGGGTCCGCCTTGCCGGGCAGCCAGCCCCGCACCACGGGCAGGGCCCGGCCGGAGTCGGTGCGCAGCAGCGTCAGCACGTAGAAGCCACGTCTGCCGTCCAGGTCCCGGCCCGGCACCAGGAGCTGCCTGCCGTACCGGCCGCTCGCCGTCACCCGCAGGCCCGAGGTGCTCTTGTCCACGGGCAGCATCTCGGCCAGCGGCCGCGGCCGCTCCTGGTGGTCGGAGGCGGCCTGCTCGGTCGCGGCGCGGTGTTCCTGCACCCGCCCCTCGAACCGGCTCAGCTGCCACGACCCCATGAAAATGCAGAACGGGATGGCGAGCAGAACGAAGACGTTGATGCCCCACCAGCGGGGTGTCAGCAGAAACCGGTACACGCCCTCAACGGTACGGCTCCGCTCCCAAAGGCTCGGCCCGGGGTCAGTCCTTCGCGGCCCGCAGCGAGTAGACGAGCGGGATGCGCGGGTGGTCCGCCGGGAAGCGGTGGTAGCCGTCGCGCAGCTCGAAGTTCTCGAAGCGCCGGAAGACCGAGACGTCGTGCTCGTGCAGGAACTCCAGGCGCAGCCCCGTCGCGGCGAGCGCGGAGACCACGTCCCCGAGGGTGTGCTGCCACTCGACGCTGCGGTTGTGGACGGTGGCGGCGCCCTGGTCGGCGTAGGTGCCGGGGACGTCGTACACCTGGGCGTCCCGGGTGAAGTAGTCGCGCACGATCCGCGAGCCGGTCTCGTCGTCCAGGGACTCGGTGAGCGGGTGGAACTCGGCGAGGTAGAGGAAGCCGCCGGGGACGACCAGGGAGGCCGCGGTCTCGGCCCAGCGCCGGATGTCCGGCAGCCAGCACAGGGCGCCGAGGCCGGTGTAGACGATGTCGTACGACGGCTCGGGTACGGCATCGGCCGCGTCGTACACGTCACCGGTGACGAAGTCCGCACGTGCCGGCCCGTACCCGAGGGAGGCGGCCAGGCCGCGGGCCGCCTCGACGGCCGGTGCCGAGAAGTCGAGGCCGACGACGCGGGCGGCGCCGCGGTGCGCCCAGGAGAGGGTGTCGAGCCCGATGTGGCACTGCAGGTGCAGCAGCGACTTCCCGGTGACGTCCCCGACCTCGTCCGTCTCGAAGTCGCGCAGGACGTCCCGGCGGGCCCGGAAGCCGTCGAGGTCGTAGAACTCGCTCGCGACGTGGAAGGGAACGCGCTCGTCCCACATGGCCCGGTTGTCCTCGCGCCAGCCCTCGGGGAGGGCGGCCGGGGGAGCGGCCGGGGTGCTCGGGGTGGCCGTGTGTGCGGACTCGGTGGTCATGGTCGGGAAGTTATCCACAGGCTGGGGGCACCTGCCAGCGAATTGTCGGTCGGGCCAGGCACTATGGGCGCATGACTGGGGCCATGAGTGAGAGCAGGACGCCGGACACACCGGACACGCCGGACTGGGAGAGGCGCTTCCGGGCGCCGCGGGTGTCGCTGCCCGACTGGGCGGAGGACGCACCGGACCGCTCCCTGTTCGTGTCGAACGCGACGGGCACGTACGAGCTGTACGCCTGGGACCGGGCGACGGGCGAGCAGCGGCAGGCGACGCGCCGGCCGAACGGCACGACGGACGGAGTGCTCTCTCCGGACGGCGCTTGGATCTGGTGGTTCGACGACAAGGACGGCGACGAGTTCGGCGTCTGGCGCCGCCAGCCCTTCGGGGGCGGCCGGGACGAGCCGGCCGTGCCCGGCCTCGACCCGTCCTACCCGGCCGGCCTGGCCCTGGCCCGCGACGGCCGTACGGCGGTGGTCGGCCGCTCGACCGACGACGCGGGCACCACGATCCACCTTGCGCGCGAGGGCGACGACCCGGTCGTGATCTACCGGCACCGCGAGTCGGCGGGCGTCGGCGACCTCTCGCACGACGGCTCCCTGATCGCGATCGAGCACACCGAGCACGGCGACGCCATGCACGCGGCGCTGCGCGTGCTGCGCCCGGACGGTACGACGGTCACCGAGCTGGACGACACCAAGGGCGGCACCGAGGAACTGGGCCTCGAGGTGCTGGGCTTCGCCCCGGTCGACGGCGACACCCGCCTGCTCATCGGCCACCAGCGCCGCGGCCGCTGGGAGCCCCTGGTGTGGGACGTGGCGACCGGCGACGAGACGGACCTCTCCCTCGACCTGCCCGGCGACGTCAGCGCCGAGTGGTATCCGGACGGCAGCGGCCTGCTCATCGCCCACAGTCACGAGGCACGCAGCGAGCTGTTCCGGTACGACCTGGCCTCGGGCGGGCTGACCCGCATCCCCACCCCGACCGGCTCGGTCTCCGGGGCCACCGCCCGCCCCGACGGCAGCGTGGAGTACCTGTGGTCGTCGGCCGCCGAGCCGCCCGCGGTCCGCTCCACCGTCGGCGGGGCCGTGCTGGACCCGCCCGGCATGAAGTGCCCGCCCTCAGTGCCCGTCGAGGACGCCTGGGTGGAGGGTCCCGGCGGCCGCATCCACGCCCTCGTCCAGAAGCCCGCCGGCGCCACCGGCCCGCTGCCCACGGTGTTCGACCTGCACGGCGGCCCGACCTGGCACGACAGCGACTCCTTCGCCGCGGGCCCGGCCGCCTGGGTGGACCAGGGCTACGCGGTGATCCGCATCAACTACCGCGGCTCCACGGGGTACGGCCGGGCCTGGACGGACGCCCTGAAGCACCGGGTGGGCCTGATCGAGCTGGAGGACGTGGCGGCGGTCCGCGAGTGGGCGGTCTCCTCCGGCCTCTCGGACCCCGCCCGCCTGGTCCTCACCGGCGGCTCCTGGGGCGGCTACCTGACCCTCCTCGGCGTCGGCACCCAGCCGGACGCGTGGGCGGTGGGCATCGCGGTCGTCCCGGTCGCGGACTACGTCACCGCGTACCACGACGAGATGGAGGCCCTGAAGGCGATGGACCGCACCCTGCTGGGCGGCACCCCGGAGGAGGTCCCGGACCGCTTCGAGGCGTCCTCACCGCTGACCTACGTCGACCAGGTCAAGACCCCCGTCTACATCTCGGCGGGCGTCAACGACCCCCGCTGCCCGATCCGCCAGATCGACAACTACGTCAAGCGCCTGGAGGCCCGCGGCGCCACCCACGAGGTGTACCGCTACGACGCCGGCCACGGCTCCCTGGTGGTGGACGAACGAATCAAGCAGGTGGCCCTGGAACTGGACTTCGCGAGACGACACCTGACGGCCCTGTAGGCCCCGCCCCGCCCAGCTCCACCGACTGTCCGAGCCGGGCGGCACCCGCCCGGCCGCGCGGTCCCATCCACCCGGGCCCGGGCGTCGCGCTTTCGGCCGACCGGAACGGATGGGCGGGTGGGACAGCGGGACCCCCGGGGGCGGAGCCCCCTGGGGTCAGCGGAGGTCTGCCAGGCCTCTGCGGGTCGCGGCGACCACCACCCGGTCCCCCTTGCTCAACACGTGATCCCCGGGCACCGAAGCCCGCCCCTCCAAAGCCAGCACCCGCCACGCCCCGGCCCGGAACGCCTCCCCCACGGTCCGCCCCTCCAACTCCGGGTGCCCGGCCACCTCGACCGAGGCGAACAGCAACACCCGCCGCTCCACAGGAATCGCCCCCAGCACCTGCCGCCCCAGCATCGCCCCCGCGAACGCCGGCGCGGCAAGGTGCGACACACTCCGGCTTCGCGTCGACGCCTGCGGATGAGCGGCCCGCAGCGTCCGGTACACCGCCGTGGCGAAGTCGTCGTCGTACAGCCGTAGTACCACCCGCAGATCCGGCCGCACGGACCGCGCGTACAGCACGGCCTCCAGATTCGTCGTGTCCGCGCTGGTCACCGCGAGCAGCGCATGCGCCCGATGGATCTTCGCGGCCTCCAGCACCCCCTCCTGCGTCACATCCCCCAGCACCACCGGCACCCGAAGCCGCCGCGCGGCCGCCAGCCCCCGCGCCTCCGGATCGGACTCCACACACACCACGGGAACGCCCAGCTCCCGCAGCCGGGTCAGCACCCTCGTACCGATCTTCCCGAGCCCGAGCAGCACCACGTGCCCGCCCAGACCGCGCGGCGGCTTCCGCAGCGCGGAGGCCGTCCGGAAGGTGCCCAGCGCCTCGAGCACCGCCGCCAGCAGCACCGGTAGCAACAGCAACCCGACCAGTCCGGAGAGGAGTTGAAGGATCTGCCGCCCGAGCGGCGCCCCGATCGCCGGATCGTCGATCGCGAACAGGTCCAGCAACGTCAGATAGAAGGCCCCCAGCGGATGGATCCCGGTGACCACCCACAGCGCCACGGCGAGCCCGACGACACACCCCACCAGGCCGGCCAGCGACCACCGCAGCCGCCGCGAGAAGAGGGAGGCGAGCGGCGGTACTCCTCCCACCCCGCGCCCGACCGTCGCCGACGCCGGCCCACCGGACGCGGCCGACACCTGTTCCAGCACAACGGCGGCCCGCCCGGCCGCGCGCCGTACCTCGTCGTCGTCCGGCAGCAGCCGGGGCTCCTGCTCCGCGCCGCCCCCGGACCCGTCCGCCCCGCCGGGATCCGGTCCGGCCGCGGACAGCAGGGCCAGAGTGCACAGCCCCCCGGCGACCTGCCCGTCCGCGGACGGCGGCCGTTCCACGGCCCGCAGCAGCAGACTGTCGGTCTGTACGACCTTGGTGGTGCCGGCGACGGCGGCCGCGGCCAGAGCGGGCGCGGCGGTGTCGGCGTCGGACAGCACGGTCGTGGACGCCTCCGGACCGCCCTCCGCCCCCTCGCCGGAGGCCAACGTGGCCGCCTGGTCGAGTAGTTCCTCGATGTGCTGGCCCAACCTCCGGTTGTAAAGGCGCAGTACGAGCCGAAGGCGCGGGTTGAGCCGGCGGGCGGTCAGCGCCGCCCGGATGTTGGTCTCGTCGTCGTCATGGACGAGCGCGAGGGCGGCGGCCCGCTCCACTCCGGCCTCGGCGAGCACGGCCTCGGTGAGGTCGGCGGCCTCCAACACCCGCTCACTGTCGGCCCGGTTGCCGCTGCCTCCGTTACCGCCCCCGGTCGTCCCGCTGCCGCCGTTGCCGGCATTGCCCCCGCCCCGTCCGACGGCGGCGTTGACCATGCGGTCGAGCAGCGCGGCCGAGGCGGCCCGGGCCCGCCCGACCACCGGGGGCCGTGCGGTGTGCCCGTCCGGCGGCACCACGAGGGTGACCTGCTCGCCGTGGACTCCGCGCAACTCGGCCGCCAGCCGGTGCGCGAGCCCGTCGTCACCGCACACCACCATGTGCGCCGGTGCGTTGCCGGCCCCACCCTGATACGGAACGCTCGCCACGAGGGAAAAGACTGCACCAAGGAGACGGGTGGTTCCAGCAACGATGTGAACGTCGTCCCCAGCATTCGCGTACAGATGGGGAGGGAGAGGGAGCACACAGCCGGAGGTACCCACCCGTGGCCATCACCGAAGACGCCCTGCCCGGCGCGGCCGAGCGGGACCCGGCGCGCGCGTCCGGCGTACCCACGGGCGAAGACCCCGGCGAAGGACCAGGGCAGGCCCGCGGCGAGCGGCCCGGCCAGGAGGGCCGGAATCTCAGCTCCCCGCTGGTCCTCACCATGATCCTGCTGCTGGCGGTGCTCGCCCAGTCCCGGATCCGCGGGGCGCTCGGCACTCCGCTGATGCAGAGCTGGATGACGGTGTTCGTGGCCGTGACGGTCCAGGCGCTGCCCTTCCTCGTCCTCGGAGTCCTCCTCTCCGCGGTGATCGCGGTCTTCGTACCCCCCTCGTTCTTCGCCCGCGCCCTCCCGAGCCGTCCCGCCCTGGCCGTACCGGTGGCCGGGGTCGCGGGCGCGGTGCTGCCGGGCTGCGAATGCGCCTCGGTCCCGGTGGCGGGGGCGCTGGTGCGCAGGGGCGTGACCCCGGCGGCGGCCCTGGCCTTCCTGCTCTCCGCGCCCGCGATCAACCCGATCGTCCTGACCGCCACGGCCGTGGCCTTCCCCCGAGATCCCAGGATGGTGCTGGCCCGGTTCCTCGCCAGCCTGCTCGTGGCCTGCGCGATGGGCTGGCTGTGGCAGCGGCTGGGCCGCACGGACTGGCTGCGGCCGCCGGCCCACGGCGCGCACGAGGGCGCGACCAGGGGCGAGACGTTCTGGAACTCGGTCCGGCACGACACCGTGCACGCGGGCGGTTTCCTGGTCCTGGGCGCGATGGCCGCGGCCACGCTGAAGGCGGCGACCCCGGCGACCTGGCTGCGCACCGCGGCCGGCAGCCCCCTCGTCTCCGTCCTCGCCCTCGCCGTGCTCGCCGTACTGCTGTCCATCTGCTCGGAGGCGGACGCGTTCGTCGCGGCCTCCCTCACCCAGTTCTCCCTGACGGCCAAGTTGGTGTTCCTGGTGGTGGGACCGATGATCGACCTCAAGCTCTTCGCGATGCAGGCGGGCACCTTCGGCCGCGGCTTCGCGCTCCGCTTCGCCCCCGCCACCTTCGCGCTGGCCGTCGTGGGCGCGGTCCTGACCGGGACGGTGCTGCTGTGAACCGCCAGGCCCAGGCGGCGGTCATGTTCCTGCTCGGCGCGGCGCTGCTGCACGCGGGCGCCACCGACCTGTACCTGCGCTACGTCAAGGCGGGTCTGCGGCCGCTGCTGCTGGCGTCGGGCGCGGTCCTGATCGCGGCGGCCCTGGCGACGGCGTGGTACGAGCGCAAGCGGGCCAGGGCGGCCCGGCGTGCCGAAGACGCCCACACGCACCCCGAGCCGCGGATCTCCTGGCTCCTGGTGCTCCCGCTGCTCTCCCTCATCCTCATCGCCCCGCCCGCCCTGGGGTCCTACAGCGCCCTGCGCACCGGGACGGCCCTGCAAAAGCCGTACGGCTACGGGAAGTTGTCCTCGGCCGACCCGGTACCGCTCAGTGTGGTCGACTACGCGTCCCGCGCGGCCTACGACCACGGGCGCTCCCTGCACGGCCGCCCCGTCCGCGTCACCGGTTTCCTCGCCCTGGACCGCGCCGGGGCGCCCTATCTGGTCCGCATGGCCCTCAACTGCTGTGCGGCGGACGCCCAGCCGGTGAAGATCGCCCTGACCGGCAAGCTGCCCCCGGTCCTGCAACCGGACGCCTGGCTGGAGGTCACGGGCACCTACCGTGCGGGCCTGACCCACGACCCGGTCAACAACGGCCCGATCCCGTACCTGAAGGTCACGTCGGCCCGGCCCGTGCCGACCCCGCACGACCCGTACGACGAGACCTGGAACAACTGAGGCACGACTGAGGCACGACTGAGGCGGGCGCCCCGTCAGCCCAGGCAGACCACGAGCAGGCAGAGGTGGGACGGCGAGGTGGCCGCGGGGGCGGGGTTCGTCTGCGGCGTTCCGGAGTTCGTTCCGCCGCCGGTCGAGGGTGTGGAAGCGGGCGCGCTCGGCTGCTGCGCCGTCGTTCCGGTGCCGGCACCCGTTCCGGTGCCGCCGGTGGTGCCGCTGCCGGTCGTGCCGCCGGAGGCAGGGGCGGCGGTCTGCTGCCGTGCCGCCGGAGGCTGAGCGGGCACGGGCACGGCCGCGGCGTCCGGGTGGGCGTCCGGTGCGACGGTCCGGGACGCGGCGGCGAGGGTCTGCCGGTGCGGCACGGTCGCGGCCGGCCGGGCGTGGGCAGGGTGCGTGGTGCGCGGCGCCCGATGCGCGCCGGGCGGTGTCGACTCCGGCCGCGCCTCGTCGGTGGTCTGCTCCTCCGCGACGCCCATGCCGCGGTTGTCCGGGGCCGCGGCCGCCTGGGCCCGGTCGGCGGACTGCCGGTCGAGCGAGGCGAGGGTGAGGCCGCCGCCGACGAGTGCGACGGCGGTCGCGACCGCGGCCCGGCGCTTGTTCTTCTTCCAGCGGGCCAACTGGCGGCGCCGGGCCGCCCGTCCCTGCGGTGCGGGCGGCGGGCCGTCCAGGTCGGCCGACGGGTGGGAGTCCGGAGCCACGTCCGGACCGGCCGGCGTCGACTCGTTCCGGAGATCCCTGTCGAACCAGAAGGCGCTGTCGTCCCGCGCCGCCGACACACGGGTCGTGGCGGTCGCGGGGGGAGCGATGTCCGGGGCGTAGGCGCCGCAGCCGGGGCACACCAGGGCGCCGTTCAGATGCCGACGGCATGAGGAGCAGTAGTCCATTTGCGTCTTTCCGAGTCGACTGCGCCTGCGGCCTCGGCCGGGGCCTGGCCACGTTCGCACGTGGGATCGAGCGGCCAGCAACGCTAACGAGGCTTTCGGAAGACTGTGTGCTTCCCCTGTGGGGCTCCTGCGCACATTCTCTGCGGATTCACGCGCACCCCGGTCGCATGTGACGGGCGCCACACACACGCCTGTCACATCGCGCCGATCCGTTCCGTCATCCAGGTGTAGCCCACACCGGCGGCATGACCGACGGCCCGATCGACGGCACAGGAGTGCACGATGGACGCTCGTTTGAACCTCTTCGGCAGCCAGGTCGCAGGCAAGTTCCTGCGGTACATCAACTCGGCCGGCAAGGCGGTCGCGGACTCGGCGCTGCCCCCGGCGACACAGGAACTGGTGAAGATCCGCGCCAGCCAGATCAACGGCTGCGGCTTCTGCACCGACATGCACACCAAGGACGCCGCGCACGCCGGGGAGACCTCCACCCGCCTCAACCTGATCGCCGCCTGGCGCGAGGCCAAGGTCTTCACGGACGCCGAGCGCGCCGCCCTGGAGCTGACCGAACAGGGCACCCGCATCGCGGACGCGACCGGAGGCGTCACGGACGAGGCCTGGGCGAACGCCGCCAAGCACTACGACGAGGAGCAGCTCGCCGCCCTGGTCTCCCTCATCGCCCTGATCAACGCCTACAACCGCATGAACGTCATCGTCCAGCAGCCGGCCGGCGACTACCAGCCCGGCCAGTTCGGGTGACGACGGAAGACCGCCGGGCTCCCCGAGCACTTCCCGGAGCGGCCCGGCCGGCCTCCGTCGCGCTTCTGGTCCTCGCGGCGAAGCGGTGACGGTCCCTGCGCGCCCCACACGGGCGCCGGCGGCCCGGGAGACACCCGGTCCCGCCGGCTCGCGCGGCCGTGACGCCGCTCGCCCCCGCTCCCGGGCGCCCCAAAGCTCGTACGACATCGACCTCCGCGAGGCCGGTCCGGCCGGGCCCGGCCCGATCGATCAGGAATCGAGAAGCATTGTCTCCGGGCGGGGGGCTAGCGTGAGCCGCGCGACGCCGATGGAGGCCGCGGAAGCGGCCCTCACAGATGGGGACGGGATGAGAATGGCCACGAGCACCGACACGCAGGCGCCCGCGCCGCACGCTGCCGACAGCCACGATCTGATCCGGGTGCACGGCGCGCGCGAGAACAACCTCAAGGACGTCAGCGTCGAGATCCCCAAGCGCCGCCTGACGGTGTTCACCGGCGTCTCCGGCTCGGGCAAGAGCTCGCTCGTGTTCAACACGATCGCAGCGGAGTCGCAGCGGCTGATCAACGAGACGTACAGCGCCTTCGTGCAGGGCTTCATGCCGACCCTGGCGCGGCCCGAGGTCGACGTCCTCGACGGGCTGACCACCGTGATCACCGTCGACCAGCAGCGGATGGGCGCCGACCCCCGCTCCACGGTCGGCACCGCCACCGACGTCAGCGCGATGCTGCGGATCCTCTTCAGCCGGCTCGGCAAGCCGCACATCGGCTCGCCCAAGGCGTTCTCCTTCAACGTCGCCTCGATCAGCGGAGCCGGCGCGGTCACCGTGCAGCGCGCGGGACAGACCGTGAAGGAGCGCCGCAGCTTCAGCATCACCGGCGGCATGTGCCCGCGCTGCGAAGGCCGGGGCTCGGTCACCGACCTCGACCTCACCCAGCTCTACGACGACTCCAGGTCGCTCGCCGAGGGCGCGATCACCGTCCCCGGCTACAAGGGGGGCGGCTGGAACTCCCGGCTCTACATCGAGTCGGGCTTCTTCGACCCGGACAAGCCGATCCGCGCGTACACCAAGAAGGAACTGCACGACTTCCTCCACCGCGAGCCGACCAGGATGAAGATCGCGGGCATCAACATGACCTACGAGGGACTGATCCCGCGGATCCAGAAATCGATGCTCGCCAAGGACCGGGAGGGGATGCAGCCGCACATCAGGGAGTTCGTGGACCGTGCGGTCACCTTCACCACCTGCCCCGACTGCGACGGCACCCGGCTCAACGAAGGGGCCCGGTCCTCGAAGATCCAGGGGATCAGCATCGCGGACGCCTGCGCGATGCAGATCAGCGACCTGGCCGCCTGGGTGCGCGGCCTCGACGAGCCGTCGGTGGCACCGCTGCTGACGGCGCTGGGGGAGACCCTCGACTCGTTCGTGGAGATCGGCCTCGGCTACCTCTCGCTCGACCGGCCGGCGGGCACGCTCTCGGGCGGCGAGGCACAGCGCACCAAGATGATCCGCCACCTCGGCTCCTCGCTCACCGACGTCACCTACGTCTTCGACGAGCCCACCACGGGCCTGCACCCGCATGACATCCAGCGGATGAACGACCTGCTGCTGCGGCTGCGGGACAAGGGCAACACGGTGCTCGTCGTGGAGCACAAGCCGGAGGTCATCGCGATCGCCGACCACGTCGTCGACCTCGGCCCCGGCGCCGGTACGGCGGGCGGCACCGTCTGCTTCGAGGGCACCGTCGAGGGGCTGCGCACGGGCGGCACCCTCACCGGCCGCCACTTCGACGACCGTGCGGCCCTCAAGGAGTCGGTGCGCAAGCCCACCGGCACCCTGGAGATCCGCGGCGCGACGACGCACAACCTGCGCGCGGTCGACGTCGACGTCCCGCTCGGCGTGCTGACCGTCGTCACCGGCGTCGCCGGATCCGGCAAGAGCTCGCTCGTGCACGGTTCGATCCCCGCCGGCGCGGGCGTGGTGTCGATCGACCAGACCGCGATCCGCGGCTCCCGGCGCAGCAACCCGGCGACGTACACCGGACTGCTCGACCCGATCCGCAAGGCGTTCGCCAAGGCCAACGGCGTGAAGCCGGCACTGTTCAGCGCCAACTCCGAGGGCGCCTGCCCGACCTGCAACGGCGCCGGTGTCGTCTACACCGACCTGGCGATGATGGCCGGTGTCGCCACGACCTGCGAGGAGTGCGAGGGCAAGCGGTTCGAGGCATCGGTCCTCGACCACCACCTCGGCGGCCGTGACATCAGCGAGGTGCTCGCGATGTCGGTGACCGAGGCCGACGAGTTCTTCGGCGCCGGCGAGGCGCACACCCCGGCGGCCCACCGGATCCTGCGGCGGCTGGTCGACGTCGGGCTCGGCTACCTCACCATCGGGCAGCCGCTCACCACCCTGTCCGGCGGCGAGCGGCAGCGCCTCAAGCTGGCCACGCACATGGCCGACAAGGGCGGGGTCTACGTCCTGGACGAGCCGACCGCCGGCCTCCACCTCGCCGACGTCGAGCAACTGCTCGGCCTGCTCGACCGGCTCGTCGACTCCGGCAAGTCGGTCATCGTCGTCGAGCACCACCAGGCGGTCATGGCACACGCCGACTGGATCATCGACCTGGGCCCCGGCGCCGGCCACGACGGCGGCCGCATCGTCTTCGAGGGCACCCCCGCCGACCTGGTCGCCGCGCGCTCCACCCTCACGGGGGAGCACCTCGCGACGTACGTGGACGCCTGAGGGGGCGCCCCGGGCAGGGGCCGCCTGCGGGGGGCGTGGTGTGGGTGGGGGTGGCGTGGGTCCGAACGCGGACGTACATGGGGACCCGACGGGGGCGTCCCGGGCCGGGGACCGTGGCCCGGGTGGACGTGAGCGGGGCTCCCCACGCCATGCGGGTCACCTGCCCCGACCGGGTACCGCCCTGGTGCGGCGCGGGTCCGGACGGCGAACGGCCGGCCGGTGGGCGCTACCTGTGCTTGCTCCCGCCGCCCTTGTCGCCGCCGGTCCCGCCGCTTCCGCCCGCGTTGTCCGTGCCACCGGCGGTGTTGCCGGAACCGCCCTTGGAGGAGCCGCCGCTGCTCCCGGTCGTGCCGTTGCCGCCGCCCGTGCTCGCGGCGCCCTGGGCGGGTTTGCCGGCGTTGCCCGGCCTGCTCGGGGTGGCCGTGGCCCGCGCCCGCTGCTCGGAGCAGTACGCGGCGACCTTGTCCGTGCCGCCGGCGGCCGCGACGAGCCGCTTCCAGGCCGTCGCGTCGAGTGCCTTGCCGCGGTCCTCGACCTGCTCGTAGGCGCGGCAGTGGGCCGCGATGTCCTTGGCGGCGCCCCGGCCGTGTGCCGGTCCGAGCCCGCCGGCGGACGCCGAGGCGGTCTCGCCGCCGGGCCGCTGCGGGCCGCTCGCCGGCGGATGCGCGGTGGGCCGCCCAGCAGCGGGACCGTCCGCCGACGAACCGGCCGAACCGATGGCCGCGACCGCGACGCCCCCCAGGGTGAGGCCGGCGAACACCACGCCGAACGTCGTGGTCACCGGGCGCCCGGGGGCACGCCGCTCCGTCGGCAGCCGCCAGTCGTCCCGGCGCCGGGTGCGCGCCCGGTGCGCGCCCGTGTCGCGGGCGGTCCGGAAGGCGGCCACGGCCCGCCGCTCGGCCTCGCCGTCGAGATCGCCCGCGCGGATGACGGCGGCCAGCACGCCCTCCAGCTCGGCGGCGACCCGTACGTCCGCGGGGCCGGACACGGCGCCGCCAGGATGCGCGCGCCGACGGCCCGCGGCTCCGCCGTCGCTCAGTCGCTCATCCATGTCCGCTTCCGTTCCTGTCCGACCTGTCCGAGCTATCTGGCCTGTCTGCCCTGTCCGGCCTGTTCGATCCATGCGCCGCAGCGGGCCGCGCCGCCGGCCCACCGGCTCACTGCCACCACCGCCGTTCACTTCGACCTCCCCAGCGTTCGGGAAGGCTCATCCGTCACACCCGCGTCCGTCCCGTCGTCGATGCCCAGCCGCAGGGCGAGGCTCTTCAGGCCCCGATGAGCGGCGGTGCGCACCGCGCCCGGGCGTTTGCGGAGGACGCGTGCGGCGGCCGGACCGTCCAGACCGACGACGACCCGGAGCAGCACGGCCTCGGCCTGGTCCGGGGGCAGCCCGCGGACCAGTTCCAGGGCCCGCTCGGTGGAGAGGGACTCCAGGGCCTGTTCGCAGGTGCTGTGCGGACCGGGCAGTTCCAGGACGTCCTGTTCGAGCGTCGCTGACCGGGGGCGAGTCCGCCGGCGGCGCAGATGGTCCAGCGCCCGGTGCCGGGCGATGGTCGCCGTCCAGCCGCGGAAACCGGCACCGTCCCCCTTGAACCGCCCGAGGTCACGGGCGATCTCCAGCCAGGCGTCCGAGGCCACGTCCTCCGCGTCCTCGCCGACGATTCCGCGCAGATAGCCGAGCAGGCCCGGCTGCACGATCCGGTAGGCGACGGCGAAAGCGGCCTCGTCGCCCTCCTGGGCCCGCGCGACCGCCGCGCCCAGCTCCCCGTCGCACGCCTGAACGCGCCGGGGTCGTCGTGCCTGGCCCAAAACTGTCCTCGTTCGCACCGGGTCGATAGCGGGTCCGTGCCGCCCGACGCACACCGGTCGCGTCGACGGCCCCCCACGTATCCCAGCGCCCGTCCTCACAGAAATGTCACAACGCCCCAGGCGTCCTGCACGTCTCGGCGGGGGCGTTCGCCGGAGCGTGACGTCTGCACGGGCCCCGGTACCGCGTGATGTTTCGCGTCGGCCGAACGCTGGGGGAGTACCGGGCCGCCGGACAGGCCGACGAGGTCCTGCCCCGCCGCCCGCTCCCGAGCCCCCTCTCCGCTCCGGCCGTGACTCCCCCCGTGGCCGGCGCGGAGAGGGACCGGGGTGGCCGGGGTAATGCTTCGGCGCCGCTCCGCGCTCCTTCTGCGATGAGCACGTACTTGCATCTGCGAGCGGTGCCGCCCCCGGCACTGCGCAACAGCGTGACCTGGTTGGAACGGCTGTTCCATGACGACGGGCGGGCCCTGCGCCTCCGGGCCGGCCGGCACCGTGCGGAGGTCCCGGACCGGTGGTGCCTGGACCAGGCGTTCCTGTACACGGGCGCTCCCCCGCATCGCACGGAGGCCGGGCCCCGGTCCCAGGTGGTTCTCGGCGGCCGGCCGGTGTTCCACCCCGACCGGCACAAGCCGCCCTTCCTGGTCCTGACGGCGGCCCAGGTGCATCAGGTGTCCGCGTTCCTGACGACGGCCGACTTCGCGGCGCTGTGGCTCTTCGCCCGCGCCGAACTGCTGCCGCGCCACGGCGGCGCGACGGCGGAGGCCCGGACACGGGGGGTCTTCGCGGCGGCGCACCGGGAACTGTCGGCGTTCTACGCGCACACGGCCGAGCACGGGGAGGCGGTGGTGAAGTGGCTGCCGGAGCAGGACCGCGGTGCACCGCCCCTCGGCGAGCCGTCGGCGCGGTGACACACCCCCTGCCCGACTCGTCCCTTTCCGGTGGACCCGTCCCGTGCCATGCCGCCGAGGTGTAACACTTCCGGCCGAGTTCGCTCTTTCCATGCGGACGACCTTGTCGGTCGGCCAGGACAGGGGACGACTCGTGCAGTGGACGGACGAAAACGGCTGGGCGTACGGCGACGATCCGTACGGCCACGCCGGATACGCGCATGCCCACGAGTACGGGCATGCCGGCACCACCCCCGCCGCCACCCCCAACGCCACGCCCCCGTGGGGCATCGTCCATGGCGACGTCCTCACCGTCCCGCTCCCGGAACCCGGCATCGCCCCGCTCCCGGAACCCGGCCCGTTCGATCACCCCGGAGCAGTGCCGGACCCGCCCGGGGACGAGTCCGGGCGGCCCGTTTTCGTGGACTCCTCGGGGCGACGCCAGCGCCGCGTGCTGCGCGCCGCCCGGTTGCTCGTGATACCCGCCGGCGGGTACGTCGCCCTGCTGCTCAGCGCCGTACTGGGCGGCCCCACCCTCAGCGCCCCGTTCGTGCCGCAGCCGGACACCACGCATCCGGCTCCGCACCGGGCGACCGCGCCCGACTCCGGACCCGGTGCCGGCACCGGCCGCTCCGCGGAGAGCACGAGCCCGGCCGAGGCCCGGAAGACCCCTCACCCCGCGGCGGAGCGGAAGACCTCCGGCCCCTCGGACCGGCCCACGGCCTCCGCCGGCTCCACGGCCGCACCCGTGCCCACCGCGACGCCCACCGGCATCACCTCACCGGCCTCGACCCACGCCGCCACCGCCCATCCCACCTCCAGGGGCCGAGCGGTCGGCTCGTCCCACAAGCCCGTGAAGTGATCCAAGGCCTCCCGACGTGACCAACCGCCACCACCCCGCCCCTCCCCGCCGCCGCGGCCGTGTCCGGCAGATCACCCCGCGAACCCACTGGCTGCTGCTGAGCGTGCTCACGGTGACCCTGTCGGCGGCCCTGCTGCTGCAGGGCTACACCCACCACATGTTCGGCATCACCCAGGACGACGTGCCCGGCACCCGAGGCCGCGCCGACAAGGTGCCCGGCCAGGTGATCCACGGCGGCCCCGTGATCGCGAACGCCGCCACCTCCGCGCACACGGCCCGGGTGAGGGCCCGCACCATCGCGCTGACCTTCGACGACGGACCCGACCCCGTCTGGACGCCACGGATCCTGGACGTGCTGCGCCGCAACCACGTGCACGCGACCTTCTTCGTCGTGGGCACGCAGGTCGCCGCCCACCCGGAGCTGGTCCGCCGGATCGTCGCCGAAGGCCACCAGATCGGCATCCACACCTTCACCCATCCCGACCTGGCCCGCCTCGCCCCGTGGCAGCGCTCCCTGGAACTGCGCGAGACGCAACTCGCGGTGGCCGGCGCCGCGGGCGTCACCACCGCCCTGCTGAGACCGCCGTACTCCTCGGGGAACGACGCGCTGGACAACGCCGACTGGTCGGTGCTCGAGCAGGCCGACGCGGCGGGCTACGTCACGGTGCTGTCCACGCGGGACGCGGAGGACTGGCAGCGCCCCGGCACCGACCGCGTCCTCGCGAACGCGACACCCCACGGCCGCGCAGGGCAGATCGTGCTCCTGCACGACGCCGGCGGTGACCGCGCCCAGACCGTCGCCGCGCTGAGTGCCCTGGTGCCTCGGCTCAAGGCACGGGGCTTCAGGTTCGCGACGGTCTCCGACGCCGTGGGCATGGGCGCACCCGTCCAGCCCGCCGGGCTCGGCGACCATCTGCAGGGCCTGGCCCTCATCAACGTGCTGCGGGGCGGCGACACGGCCGTGTGGTTGCTGGGACTGCTCATGTACGCGGCCGGGGGGATCGGCGTGCTGCGCGCGCTGGTCGTGCTGATCGCCGCCCGGCGGCACCGGCGCCTGCGGACGGCACGCGGGGACCGGTCCTGGGGACCGCCGGTGACCGAGCCGGTCAGCGTCATCGTTCCCGCCTACAACGAGAGTGCCGGGATCGAGGCGGCCGTCCGCTCGCTGCTCGCGTCGGACCATCCGGTGGAGATCATCGTGGTGGACGACGGTTCCACCGACGGCACCGCCGACCTGGTGGAGTCGCTCCACCTGCCCGGGGTGCGGGTGATCAGGCAGCGGAACGCCGGCAAGCCCGCCGCCCTCAACACCGGACTCGCGGTCGCCGCCTTCGACCTGGTGGTCATGGTCGACGGCGACACGGTCTTCGAACCCGGCACCGTCCGCACGATCGTGCAGCCCTTCGCCGACCCCCGCGTGGGCGCCGTCTCGGGCAACGCCAAGGTCGTGAACCGCGGCGGCCTGCTCGGCCGCTGGCAGCACATCGAGTACGTGGTCGGCTTCAACCTCGACCGCCGCCTGTTCGACCTGGCCGAGTGCATGCCGACCGTCCCCGGAGCGGTCGGCGCGTTCCGTCGCCGCGCACTGCTGGATCTCGGCGGCGTCAGCGACGTGACCCTCGCCGAGGACACCGATCTGACCATGGCGCTGTGCCGCGACGGCTGGCGTGTGGTGTACGAGGAGGGCGCGGTCGCCTGGACCGAGGCGCCCGCGTCACTCGGCGCCCTGTGGCGGCAGCGGTACCGCTGGTGCTACGGCACCCTGCAGGCGATGTGGAAGCACCGCGGCGCGCTGGTGCAGCGCGGCGCCGCCGGGAAACTGGGCCGCAGAGGACTGATCTACCTCCTGCTCTTCCAGGTGCTGCTGCCCCTGCTGGCCCCCGTCGTCGACGTCTTCGCCCTGTACGGGCTGGTCTTCCTCGACCCGGTCCGGATCATCGGGCTGTGGTGCGCCTTCCTGGCGCTGCAGCTCGCGATGGGGCTGTACGCGTTCCGCCTGGACGGAGAACGGCCGGGCCCGCTGTGGAGCCTGCCGCTGCAGCAGTTCGTCTACCGCCAGCTGATGTACCTGGTGGTGATCCAGTCCGTCTTCACCGCCGTGACCGGCTCACGGCTGCGGTGGCAACGCATGGAGCGGTACGGCAGCCTGCGCGCCCCGGTGGAGGCACCCCGCGCCGATGCCACCCCGCACCGGGCCGGCCTTCCGCGGCCGGCGCCCTACGAGGGTTTCGCCCGGCCGGCGCCGTACGACGGCCTTCCGCAGCGCGCACCCGACGACGGCTCCCGGCAGCCCGCGCAGCAAGAAACGACACAGTGGTACTGAGAGGACAGTGATCCGAGACCATGGGCGGACACCGTCGCCGACCACCGCAGCGCTCGACCGCAGGCAGCCGTGCCCGGGGAAGGGCTCCGCAGAAGAAACGCTGGATCGACTACCCGCGCCGGGGCAGGACGGGTCCGCTGCGCTGGCTGCCTTCGGTGCGTCAACTGCTGGCGTTCCTCCTGCTGGGCCTCGGCGCCACGGCGGCTGCCGTCGGCTATGCCTACGCCACGGTCACGATCCCCGACCCCAATCCTTCGACGCAGTTGCAGAACAACGTCTACTACTGGTCCGACGGCACGGTCCTGGCGACCGACGGCAGCGTCAACCGGCAGAACGTCACCCTCGCCCGGGTGCCCGTGGGCGTGCAGTGGGACTTCATCGCCGCGGAGAACGCGTCCTTCTACACCGACCCGGGCATCGACCCGCAGGGCATCGCCCGCGCCGTCGTCCACATGGCCGGGGGCGGCTCCGTCCAGTCGGGATCGACGATCACCCAGCAGTTCGTCAAGAACACCTACCTCGACCAGTCGCAGACGTTCTCGCGCAAGTTCAAGGAACTGCTGATCTCCTCCAAGATCGGCGCGGTCATGACCAAGCGGCAGATCCTCCAGGGATACCTCAACACCTGTTACTTCGGCCGCCAGGCCAACGGCGTCCAGGCCGCGGCCCGCGTGTACTACGGCCTCCCGGTGCAGCGGCTCGATGTGAGCCAGGGCGCCTTCCTCGCGGCAGCGGTCAACGAGCCGAGCCTCTTCCAGTACGCGGACTCCGACCCCACCGCCAGGGCGAAGGCGCGGGCACGCTGGTCCTGGGTGCTCGACCGCATGGTGCAGACCGGCAGGCTGACACCGCGACAGCGCGCCCGGTACGCGGCCGCCGGCTTCCCGACGCCCAGGAAGTGGGCTCCCGGCGCGGCACTGCCGGGCCAGACCGGATACCTGGTCCAACTGGCCAGGTCGTACGTCCAGGCGCACGACCCGGCCGTCACCGACAGCAGCCTGAGCCGGGGCGGTTACGAGGTCCGCACCACCTTCGACAGGAAGAAGACGGCCGAACTCGCCCGGGCCGTCGCGAGGGTGCGCGAGGAACGCCTCGACCCCGCACACCGGTCGGTCGACCGGGACGTCCAGGTCGGAGCCGCCTCGGTGGACCCGCTCACCGGCAGGATCCTGGCCGTCTACGGCGGCCCGGGCTACGACCACGAGCACTACTCGGACAACGCCGACACCTCCGGCGTTCCGGTGGGATCGACCTTCAAACCGATCGTCCTTGCCGCCGCCCTCCAGCACGGAGCAGTGCTGCGGCCCGGAACTCCCGCGCAGCCGATCACCCCGGCCGGCAGGTTCAACGGCGACGACGGCATCCGGATCAAGACCCAGCAGGGGGACTACGTCGCCGACCCCAAGGACCCCACCGGCCTCCTCCACCAGCACAACGACACCCCCACCCGCTGGGGCTACATCACGCTGCGCAAGGCGATGGAGCAGTCGGTCAACACGCCGTACGTGCAGCTGGGAGAGGACGTCGGCTACGAGAACGTGGCGAACACGGCCCAGTCCCTCGGCCTGCGCCCGACCAGCCTCGCCGCCCCCAGCGCCGGCTTCTACATCGGCACCTCCACACCCAGCGCCATCCGCATGGCCGGCGCCTACGGCACCTTCGCCGCTTCCGGTATGCGGGCGACCCCCTACTCGGTGACCAAGGTGACCCACGACGGCTCGGCACTGCCCGGCTTCCGCGCCCCCGCCCCGGTGCGGGCGGTGCCGGCCGCGGTGGCCGACAACGTGACCGACGTACTCCGGGGCGTCGTAGCCCGGGGCACCGGTACCAAGGCCCAGGCCCTCGCCAGGACGGCGGCGGGCAAGACCGGAACCACCGACGACTACCGCTCGGCCTGGTTCGTCGGCTACACGCCTCAGCTCGCCACCTCCGTGGTCCTGTTCCGGGAAGACCCGAAACACCCGCAGCTGGAGTCCCTGGCCGGCGTCGGCGGCCTGCGGAAGGTGTTCGGCGGCGACATCCCCACCGAGATCTGGACGCAGTACATGCGCGGCGCCCTGGCCGGCCTCCCCGACGCCCCCTTCCCGGCACCCGCTCCCCTCGGCCACGGCACCGACGAGCCCGGAGCACCGTCTTCCTCCCCCTCCCCCTCTCCCACCCACTCCGCACCGCCCGCCAAGCGGGGCGGCGGCACCGGCAGGAAGACGGCCCCCACTCCCGGCACCCCGACCACCGGACACGCGTGCCATCCGCACAAGTGCCGCTGATCCGACTTCCGATGGTCTCCCGCTGTGAGGGCCGCACCGAGGCGCGCGACGATGGAGGAGGGAACCCATACCGACTCAGAGGAGAGGAGGAGACGGGATGACTACGGCAGCTCAGACCGTGCTCGAGCCCACCGAGCGGGTACGGGCCCAGAAGAGATACTCCGAAGCCGCTCTGACCACGCTGGAGCCCACGGAGCGGGTGCGGGCCCAGCGGGGGCAGTACAGGTCCCGCAGCGCGCGAATGCCCACGGGGAGTGCGCGGGCCCGGCAGGAACAGTCCGGCAAGGGCCACCCTGACGGCGGCGTCCACCTGCGCACCCGCACGTTCCACCCCTCGGTCCCGATCCCGTACCCCACCGTGGAGAACCTGCCCGCCGGCCTGAACAAGGTGCCGGGCCGGGACATGGTCTTCTACGGCGGCCTGGGAGCCCTCGCCGTGGCGGGAGCCCTGGAGTGGCCGATCGCCCTGGCCATCGGCGGAGCCACCTGGCTGGTACGCAGCAGGCGAAGGGGAGAACGCTGAGCACTCGGGGGCCCGACCCGCGACGCGGATCGGGCCCCTGACCCGGTGTTCAGGAAACGGCCCGGTCGGCGCGGCCGGCCTTGAGACGGGCCGTGATGTCGACTACGCGGCGGGCCTGGTACCGGGCCCGCCTGGAGGGCCACCTCGCCCACCGGTCCGTCGCCGGCCACGTGGGAGGTGCCGTAGGGATTGCCGGACCGGAACTGAACGGGATCGGTGTACCCGGGCGGCACGATGATCCCGCCCCAGTGGCAGAAGGTGTTCGCCAGCGCCAGGAGCGTGGACTCCTGCCCGCCGTGGGCGGTGTTGGAGGCGGTGAAGGCCGAGTACACCTTGTCCGCGAGCCTGCCCTGGAACCAGAGCGGCCCGGTGGTGTCGAGGAACGCCCTGAGCTGGCTCGCGGGGTTGCCGAAGCGGGTGGGCGTGCCGAACAGCACCGCGTCGGCCCACTCCAGGTCGCCGTGTCCGGCCTCGGCGACATCGGCGGTGTCCGCCAGGTGACCGGCCCACTCCGGCCTGGCGCCGACCGCCTCCGACGTGCACGGATTCCACGATGTTCCCCTTCCTGAGCGGTTCTGATCGGTACGACGTGACAGCCCTGCGGGATGTGAGGCGCCGTGCCGCCCTCACACATCGGTGGGACGTCTCGTCGTAGGGAGTGAGGCGAAACGTCCGAGGGGGCCGGTGACACCATGACCAACCCGTCCGATCCGCACCTGAGCGCGATCACGAGCGAGCGGTGCCGGCTGACCAACCTGGCGTACCGGCTGCTGGGCTCCCTGGCCGATGCCGAGGACGTCGTACAGGAGACCTACGCCCGCTGGTACGCCATGCCGCCCGAGGAGCAGGACGCGATCGTCTCTCCCGGAACCTGGCTGACCACGGTCGCCGGCCGCGTCTGCCTCGATCTGCTCGGCTCGGCACGGGCCCGGCGCGAGCGCTACGTGGGCCAGTGGATCCCGGAGCCGCTGCCCGACCGCACGGAGTGGATCAGCGGCCGCACGGGCGGCACGATCGCCGATCCGGCCGACCGGGTCACCCTCGACGAGTCGGTCCACATGGCCTTCCTCGTCGTGCTCGAGTCGATGACCCCGGCCGAACGCGTCGCGTTCGTGCTGCACGACGTCTTCCGCCACCCCTTCACCGACATCGCCCGGATCGTCGGCCGCACCCCGGCGGCCTGCCGCCAACTCGCCACCTCGGCCCGGCGCCGCGTTCGCGCGTCACAGCCTTCCGTGGCAGAAGCACCGCCGGTGCGGCAGGCCCGCATCGTAAGAGCCTTCAAACAGGCCTGGGAGGCCCAGGACATCGACGCCCTCGTCGGCCTGCCGGCCCCCGGCGCCACGGCGACCGGAGACGGCGGCGGACTCGTCACGGCCGCGCTCCACCCGGTCCGGGGCGCCGAGCAGGTCGCCCTCTTCTTCGCAAGCCGACCCGTCACGGCACCCTCCCCGACGCTCGTGGAACGCACCGTCAACGGCCGGCCGGGCCTGGTGGCCCAACGGGACGGCGTCACCGTCTCCGTGATGGCGTTCGACGTCACGCACGACCGGATCAGCCACATCTGGGCCGTACTGAACCCCGAGAAGCTCGGCTCCTGGACGAGGCGCCGAGACGGCCGCGACGGCGGGCACAGACATGCCGGGTGCGTGGGGCGGATGTACGGTCGGAAGAGGTCGTAGGTGCGTGGGTTCCGCAGCCGGCGGACGGGCCGGTGGTCGACACGCCACCGAGGGGTGCCCATGTCTCAGCAAGCAATCATCGCCGCACAGACCGCTTTCGGAGAGGCCGTCGTCGCCGGGAACCTCGACGCCCTCGAAGAGATCGTCGCGGCCGGCTCGATCGACCACGACCCCGCGCCCGGACAGGCGCCGGGGCCCGAGGGGTACAAGGCCATGTTCGGCGAGATGCGAACGGCCTTTCCGGACCTGCGGCTCGCGGTGGAGCATCTGGTGGCCGCCGACGACGAGTTGGCCTTCGCCTACACCATCACCGGCACGCACCTGGGGCCTCTGATGGGCCACCCGGCGACCGGCAGGCAGGTGAGCTACCGGGGCATGCAGATCAGCCGCTTCGACGGTGACGGCAAGCTCGTCGAGCGCTGGGGCAGCAGCGACGAACTCGGCATGCTGCGCCAACTCGGCCTCGCCGAGGGGTGAGGGCGCGGAGTCCCCGCCCACCGGGGTCACCGCTCCCGAGGGCGCCGTCTTCCCTCCGGCCTTTACCGGGCACGGCCTGTGCTGGATGCTGTGTCGGGTCGTCGGCTGATCATGGGGGAAGCGCCGTGCGCATAGTTCTGCTGGGCCCCGTCCAGGTGCGGGGACACGCGGACGGTACGGACGGTGCGCCGCAGGCCGCCGTATCGGGGACCCGGCTGCGGATGCTGTGTGCCCGGCTCGCCCTGGAGGCCGGACGCCCGGTGTCCGTCGACACGCTGGTCGAGGGCCTGTGGGGCGAGGACCCGCCGGCCGACGCGGGCAACGCGCTGCAGTCCCTGGTGTCCCGGCTGCGCAGGGCGCTGGGCGGCGCAGCCCGCGTGGAGTCCGCCGCCGGGGGTTACCGGCTCATCGCCGACGGGGCGATGGAGGTGGATGCCGCCCGGTTCGAGGAGCTTGCCGCCGACGGCCGCAAGCGGTGCGCGGAGGGCCGCTACGACGAGGCGACGGTCGTGCTGCGCGAGGCGTTGGGGCTGTGGCAGGGCGAGGCCCTCGCCGACGTACGGGAGGCGCCCTTCGCCGCCGCCGTCGTCGCCCGCCTCGACGATCTGCGGACCGCGGCGGCCCAGGACCTCTTCGAGGCCGAGCTGCGGCTCGGCCGGCACGCGGAGGTCCTCGCCGACCTGGGCACGGCGGCAGCAGCCAACCCGCTGAGCGAGCGCCTGGCCGAGCTGCGGATGCGTGCCCTGTGGGCGGCCGGCCGCCAGTCGGACGCGCTCGCGGCGTACGAGGAGATCCGCGAGCGGCTCGCCGACGAGCTGGGCGTCGATCCGTCCGCCGGTCTCAGGGAGGTCCATCTCGCCCTGTTGCGCGGCGAGTTGGCGCGCCCGGTGGCGGCACGGCCGCAGACTGTGGCGAACCGGCTGCCGGCCCGCCTGACCAGCTTCGTCGGCCGCGAGCGCGAACTTACCCGGCTGGCCGCGCTGATGGCCGCGTCCCGCCTGGTCACCATCGTCGGCCCGGGCGGCGCGGGCAAGACCCGGCTGTCCCTGGAAGCCGTCGGCCGGGACCGGGCCCAGGAGCGCGGCCGCGTCTGGTTCGTGCCGCTCGCCGGGGTCGGGGCCCCCGGCCAGTTGGCCGACGCCGTGCTCGGCGCGGTCGGCTCCACGGACGGTGGCCTCTACGAGGCCGGGCGCACCCAGGGCACCGCACCGGTCGACCGGATGGCGGAGCTCCTCGACATCGGCGACGCCGTCCTCGTCCTCGACAACTGCGAGCACATCGTCGATGCCGCCGCCGAACTCGCCGGACAACTGCTCCAGCGGCTCCCACAGTTGCGAATCCTCGCCAGCAGCAGAGAACCTCTCGCCATCGACGGCGAGGCGCTGTGCCATCTCGGCCCGCTCGACGTGCCCACCGGCGATCCGGAGCCCGCCGAGGCGGCACGGTCGGCGGCGGTGCGGCTGTTCGTCGACCGGGCCGAGAGCGTCCGGCCGGGCTTCACGCTCGATCACGCCACGGTCGGCGCCGTGGTCGAGATCTGCCGGCGGCTCGACGGGCTGCCGCTCGCCCTGGAGCTGGCCGCCGCCAAGCTGCGCTCGATGGGCGTCGCCCAGATCGCCCGCCGCCTCGACGACCGGTTCCGGCTGCTGACCTCGGGCAGCCGCACCGCCCTGCCGCGGCAGCGCACCCTGCTCGCGGTCGTCGAGTGGAGCTGGGACCTGCTCGACGAGCCCGAACGGATCCTCGCCCGCCGCCTGTCCGCGTTCCCCGGTGGAGCGACGCTCGCCGCCCTCGAAGCGGTCTGCACGGACGCTGCACTCCCCGCCGACGACGTCCTCTACGTCCTCGACGCGCTCATCGAGAAGTCACTGGTCGACTCCTCCGACACGGGTGACGGCGAGCCGCGCTACCGGATGCTGGAGACCGTACGCGCCTACGCCGCTACCCGCCTCGACGCCTCCGGTGACGACCTCACCGGCCCGTTCGCGCGGTACTTCCTCGCCCTGGCCCAGGAACACGAGCCCGGGCTGCGCACCGGCCGGCAACTCGAAGCGATCGCGGTGTTCGACGCCGAGCACCCCAACCTGATGCACGCGCTGAGAACAGCCATGGATGTTGCGGACGCCGGGAACGCGGACCTGGCCGCCCGGTTCGTCGGAGCGCTGTCCTGGTACTGGGGGGTGCGCGGCATGAGTTCCCAGCTGGAGTCGGCACTGGCCGAGTTGCGCACCCTGGACGACGCGCCGCACCGGGCTCGCCGGCCGATCGCGGACGTGGACTCGGCGGGCGCCCGCGAGTTCCACACGGCCGGACTCTTCCTTCGCATCTCCCAACTGGCCGTATCGGACGACGAGTCGGAGTCACCCGAGGACCGCCTCGCGCGCTCGCTCCGGTCGCCCGACCCCTGGGTGCGGGCCAGCGCCCACCTCGCGTACGACTTCGCCCTCACCGAGCAGGGTGATCTGCGCACCGGCGAGGCATCCCGGCTTGCGGCGCTGCGCGGCTTCGAGGAGGTGGGCGACCGCTGGGGCCTGGTGATGAGCCTGCTGCCCGTCGGCCGCGACCACTCGCTGCGCGGCGAGTACGCCCAGGCCATCGCCACCTACGAACGGGTGGTCGCGCTCAGCTCGGAGCTCGGTACCGACGACTACCTGGACCTCGGACGGGTCCGCCTGGCCCGCGAGCGGCGGCGCAGCGGCGACCTGGCCGGCGCGCGGCGCGACCTGGAGTGGGCCCAGAGCCAGGCCAGGGAGCGGGGCCACCGCCGGCTGGAGGCCAACATCGTGGCGGGCATGGCCAATCTGCACCGCAGGGAAGGCGATCTGGCGGGCGCCGACCGGGTCCTCGACGAACTGGAGTCGTTCGTCCACAGCCGGTCCATCCCCGAGCAACTGGCCCGGGACCTGATCGTCAGCACGCGGATGGAGAACCGGCTGGCAGCGGGCGACGCCGCCGGGGCGCGGGCCCTGCTGCCCGAGGCGGCCGGCGGGCTGCTGGCCCAGGGCGCGGGAGCGGGCCTCGCCTGGGTCGCGGAGCTGCTCGGCGGACTGCTCGCGCTGGAGGGCGACCCGGCCGGTGCGGCGCGTTCGCTCGGGATGAGCCAGGTGATGCGGGGCGCGTTCGACGCGGGGGAGCCCGAGCTGCGCGAACTCGTCGAGCGGCTGACGGGGCGGCTCGGCGAGCACGAGTACCGCGCGGCGTTCGACGAGGGCGCCGCGCCGGCACGGACGGACGCGCTGCACCGGCTGGCCGGACAAGTCGGCCGGCCGGTGCGCTCGTAGCATCCAAGTGCCGGAATTCGTAGGGCAGTTGTGGATCACCCGGCATTCTTGCGGTAGGCGCGCATCGCCAGCGGGAAGAAGACGGCGACCATGCCGGCCATCCAGCCGAGGCTGCCGAGCAGCGGGTGCGCGATCGCGCCGCCGTTGAGCAGGCCGCGCACGGTGTCCGCCATCAGGCTGACCGGGTTGACGTCCGACCAGGCCTTCAGCCAGCCCGGCATGGTCCGGTCCGGCACGAACACGTTGCTGGCGAAGGTCAGCGGCAGCACCACGACCGTCATCAGACCATGCACGGACCCGGGAGTCTTGGCCAGCATGCCGATGTACACCGACAGCCAGGAGAAGCTCAGCGCGAAACCGATGAGCAGGACCAGCGCGGCGAGCGTGGACAGCGGGTCGGTCCCGATCCGGTAGCCCATGATCAGGGCGAGGATCAGCAGGGTGCCGAGGCAGACCGCGTAGCGCACGAAGTCGGCGAGGACGGCGCCGACGAGCGGTCCGGAGCGGGCGATCGGCATGGACCGGAACCGGTCGAACATTCCGGTGCTCGCATCGGCGTTGAGCGAGACGCCGATGCCGATGCTCGCCTGGAAGACCGTCATCACCATGACCCCTGGCGTGACCATCTGCAGGTACGCGTGGTCATGGCCGCCGGAAATGGCGCCGCCGAAGAGGTAGACGAACATCAGCAGGGAAATGACCGGTGTCAGCACCACGTCGGTGAGCTGCAACGGGGACTTCATGAACTTGGTGGCGCCCCGCCCGGCGAGGGCGAAGCTGTGCCGCAGGGTCCGGGCCGCACCGACGCGCGAGGGGGCGGCGGCGTGATGGGCGTCGTGGCCGGGGGTGAAGGTCTGGGCGCTCATGCCGCGGTCCTCTCGGCGTAGGTGTCGTCGTTCTGCTTGTCGTCGTTCTGCTTGTCGTCGGTGGTCGGGCGTCCGGTCAGGGCCAGGAACACCTCGTCGAGGCTGGGCAGGCGCAGCCCCATCTCGTCGGCGCCGATGCCGTCCGCGGCCAGGCGACGGGCCAGCGCGGACACCAGCAGCGGGTCGTCGGCGGGCACGGTCAGCAGCCCGTTCGTGCCGTCCTGGGCGGGCTCGGTGCCGGTGAGCTCGGTCAGCATCGCGGCCACCCGGGGCACGTCGTGCGACAGCGACGGACGGACCTGGAGGATCTGACCGCCGACCCGGCGCTTCAGGTCACCGGGACGGCCCTCGGCGACGACCCGGCCGCGGTCGAACACCGTGATGCTGTCGGCGAGCTGGTCCGCCTCCTCCAGGTACTGCGTGGTGAGCAGCACCGTGGAGCCGTCGTCGACCAGCCGCCGCACCACGTCCCACACCTCGCCGCGGGCGTGCGGGTCGAGGCCGGTGGTCGGTTCGTCCAGGTAGAGCACCTGCGGCCGGCCGACCAGGCTCGCCGCCAGGTCGAGGCGGCGGCGCATCCCGCCGGAGAAGGTGCTGATCGGCCGGTTCGCCGCCTCGGTGAGCGAGAACTGCTCCAGGAGCTCCGCGGCCCGCGCCTTCGCCGCCCGCTTCGGCAGATCCAGCAGCCGGCCCAGCAGGACCAGGTTCTCCGTGCCGGACAGGTCCTCGTCGACCGACGCGTACTGCCCGGTGAGACCGATGAGCCGGCGCACCCGCAGCGGGTCGCGCACCACGTCGTGGCCGCCGACCGTGGCCCGTCCGCCGTCCGGCCGCAGCAGCGTCGACAGGATCCGTACGGTGGTGGTCTTGCCCGCCCCGTTCGGCCCGAGCACGCCGATCACCTTGCCGGCCGGCACCTCCAGGTCGACGCCGTCCAGCGCGACCATGTCCCCGTAGCGTTTGACCAGACCCTCGGCCCGGATGGCGTACGACATCTGTGCCCTCCCCATCTCTTCGTTCGTCACGCTCTCGATGAGGAAGACGGTGCCGCGTCCCGCTGGCAGGACGCCGTCAGGCCGCTGGCACCACCTGACGAGGCTGTCAGCGGCCTGACAGCTCGGGTGACCCCTACGCTGGTATCGGGAGCGTCGAAGCACACGGACGACGCACCGGGGTGATCGAGATGCTCGATTTGTCCGCCAGGTTGTCGGACCTCCCGGCGGTACGCGGCCGAGCCCCCTGGCCCGGACACGAGTACGTCAGGGGCTGGGGCGTGTTCGGGTTGCCCTTCGACTCCGGTCACGTGCTCGCGCTGCGCGTCTTCCCGGAGAACGACTTCGGTCCGTACCGCACGCTGTGGCATCGCGGTCCGGACGGCGACTGGTCGATCGACGTCGACGGGACACGGCTGGACACCGCGTGCCCCAGGTACTACGGCAGCGCGTGCGACCGCACGGGACACGCGCGCATACAGGTCACCTGGACGGGACCGGCCTCCCTGCGGGTGACGATGGACAGCCCCTCACTGGACTGGACCCTGACCGCCACCTCGACCCGCCTTCTGGACCTTCTGAACAGTGTCAGCGCGGCGCTGCCGCTCTCCACCTGGCGCAGCCCTCTCTGGCTTCGGGCACGGCAGCGACTGGCCCGGGCGCTCGGAATGGGCGACATGCGCTTCTCCGGGGTCATGCCGAGCGGCCACACCGGAATGCTCATGCCGCAGCGGATCTACTTCGTCGAAAGCTCGCGAGCCGTGCTCGAAGGCGCCGACCTCGGCCGCCCCGCCCATCTGCCGGACTGCGTGCGTATCGGTGCCGCGACCCTGCCGGCCCGCGGCGTCCTCGCCATCGGCCAGGCGGTCTGGGAAATCCTGGACCCCGCCGAGTACGAGCGCACCCGCTCCGAGACCGCCCCGGAGTCCTAGGGCCTCGCTTTCAGGCCCTGGTCACAGGGATTCGCTCGGCCACGCGGCAACTGGAAGCCGGAATGCCATAACTCTGCTGCTTTACGAGCGTTTTAAGAGATGCGGGTGAGCACCCGCCAGGATGTCAGGAAGGCAGTGACCTATGAAACGGGCTACCCGAAACCGTGTGATCGCCGTCGCCTCTGGCGCGATGGTCGTAGCGATCCCCGCGACCGCCGCCTTCGCGGCCGACGGGGCCGACGCCGACAGTACGGCAACCGGCTCGCCCGGGGTTCTCTCCGGCAACAGCATCCAGGTTCCGGTGTCCGTGCCGGTGAACGTCTGCGGCAACACGGTGGACGTCGTGGGGCTGCTCAATCCGGCCGCGGGCAACGTGTGCGCGAACGGCGGCTCGGCGAAGGCCGGCGGTGGGAAGAGCCGCAGCGGATCGGACACGTCAGGCGGGGCCTCGGCCCACGGACGAGTCGCGGACTCGCCCGGGCTGCTCTCGGGCAACGGTGTCGAGCTCCCCGTCGACCTGCCGGCGAACGTTTCCGGGAACAGCGTCAACGTGGTCGGCGTGGGCAACCCGGCGATCGGCAATCAGTCGGTCAACCACCCTCACACCACTACCCCGAAGCACCGGGCTGCCCCGAAGTCCCCGGCTCGGCCTCAGCCCCGTCCGCACACCCCTCGTGCGGCGACGTCCACGCTGGCCCACACGGGAACGGACCTCACGGCCCCTGCCGCCGCCGTCGCCGGCGCGTTCCTGCTCACGGGCGCGACCCTGTACCGCCGCTTCCGTCCGGGCCGCACCCACTGAACCGAACGCCGAACGGCCCCACCAGGCTCGTCCCGTGGGGCCGTTCACGTTCGCCGTGGTGCCGGGAGAAGCTCAGCCGACCGGCGCATGACTTTTCGGACGCAGTGTCGTTGAAAGAGCGCGTTCCCTTCGGTCCGGGTCCCAGGAGGTCATGGCATGTCCTCCTGGGACCCGTGACGGCTTCTGTTGAGTGGCCCCGGCCAAATGCGTGGCGTAGCAGCCGCGCAGGTACAAAGCACTCTGCTGAAAGGTTTCGGCGCAGAGCCTGTGCCAAATACCGGCGATGTCCACCCGCTGTGTGCGGCTCTTCCTGAGTGAGACAGGAAGGCAATGCGGTCTCGGACGCGGAAGGGCGTGTCAGGCCGCCCGATTCGAAGACCACGCGCGTCGAGGCGGTCTCCGCGCGTGAATACGGTGAGACCGCCTCGACGAAATGGCCGGTTCGGGGTCGATCGACTTCGGGGTCGATCAGAGTGCCTGGTTGTTGCAGCCCATGTCGGAACCGAGGTGGTTCGGCTGTGCGCCCGGGCTGCCTTCGCCGTTCAGCAGGTTGCCCGCCAGACCGTTGATGGCACCGACGCTGCCGAGCACGTTGATGTTCATGTCGTGGGAGCGGCACTCGGTACCCTGCGTGATGTCCAGGTCATGGCCCCGCTCACCGTGTGCGAAGGCGGTGCTGGCGCCCAAGGAGCCGACACCGCCCAGGAGGGCGCTCACGATGACAACCTTGTGGAACTTGCGCATGGATTCTCCGTTGTTGCAATGGGTGGGATCCGCAACACGTCGTGTCGGAGCTGCGGATTTCTTCCGGGCAGGCCGTCAGCCGAGTCGGGGAAGCCCCAGTTGTCCGACGGGGGGCGCCGCAAGCTGACCGAGGCCGACCGGAGACAGCGCCGGTACGGCCGTGGGCGCGAGCGTCGGGTTGATGAGCGGGTTCACCTGAGGGTTCACCTGCGGGTTCACCTGCGGGGTGACCTGCGCCGGGGGCTCTGGGGCGAACGCCTGGGGTACTGCCAGCTGCGGGGCGACCTGCGGCATCACCTGCGGCATGACCTGCGGCGCGCCCTGTGCCGGCTGGGCGGGGGCGGCCTGCATCAGCTGCGGAGGGGCGGCCTGTTGCGGGCTCGGCGAGGTGAAGGACTGGGCCATTCCCTGCGACGACGCCGTGGCGGAGGCGTATCCGCCCTGCTGGTACGCGGGCGCCGGAGCGGGCGCCGGTGCGGCCTGCTGGTACGCAGGTGCCGGAGCGGGCGCCGGTGCGGCCTGCTGGTACGCGGGCGCCGGGGCTGGAGCTGGTGCGGCCTGCTGGTACGCAGGTGCCGGAGCGGGCGCCGGTGCGGCCTGCTGATCCGGAACTGATGCCGGTGGGGCAGTGCTTGGTGGGACGGCAGAGTCGGCGTAGCTGCTGCCGGCGCCGATGCCGGTCAGACCGCCGGCCGCTGCGACGATGAGCGCGGCCTTGTGAAGCTTGCGCATGAAACCCTCGGCCCTTCAATACCTGAACTGGGAACCCGTTGCATCAAGTGCGGTCACGCTTTCCGTCAATGCGATATACGCACCGCACCGTCGGCAACGGTCATCTCGAGGAGCACACGGCCTTCGCTTCGGAGCCGAGAGCGGAATCGTCCACCTCGTAACGGCCCCACAGTCGCTGCCCTCTCCGTAGAGGAACGAGGATTCCGGCGACGTGGTCACGGCACTCACGACCCTTCACCCATTTGCCGCCTTCGACACGGGTGTTGGGGCCCCGCGCCCTTGCGTCAAATGGGTGACCAGACCACCGGCACCCGTATCAAGTCCGTTCTCGTCTCGTTCCCCACGGGGCGAGAACGATGGGCCATCGCAGCCGCACAGGGCAGCAGGAACGGCAATGGCTGCGCTGCTTCATCGGCATCTCAACAGGTTCCGTGCACAGGTCAATTGAAGGACCGAGGTTTTCATGCGCAAGCTCCACAAGGTCGCGCTCATCGTCGCAGCAGCCGGCGGCCTGTCCGGCGTCGGTGCCGGCCCCAGCGCCGCCGTCCCCTACGCCAACAACGGCGCCGTGCCGCCCCCCGTTGCACAGCAGGACGCTCAGGCTGTCTCGGCAACCTCCGCTCAGGCGGCCACGCAGACCTATGGCTCGCCGGCTCCCCAGCAGGCGGCACCGCAGCAGGCGGTACCGCAGCAGGCGGCACCGCAGCGGGCCACCCAGGTTGCCCCGCAGATCAACCCGCAGCTGAACCCGCAGATCAGCCCGCAGATCTCTTCTCAGACGCCGCAGACACCGCAGACGGGTCAGGCGGCGCAGGGGGCGCAGGGGGCACAGAGCGCTTCGCCGAACCAGGCCAACCTGTTCCGTCCGTACCAGGAGTGCAGCCCGCAGAGCCTGCTCGACGCGAATGTCCCGGTCGCCCTGCTTGCCGCCTCCCAGACCCGCGGCGTCGACTGCACCCAGGCCAGCAGCCAGTCGAACTCGTTCGCCAGCGCGCAGCAGCGCTCGTGACAGTGGCGCTCGTGCGGTGGTGCTCGTGCAGTAGCGCTACCGGACGGCCCAGCGTCGGCGCTCGGCGCGGACCTTGGGGGTTCGCGCCCGGTGGGCCGCTCGCCGCGGCACAGCTTTCGGATGCTTCGTCTATGTGATCACAAGTCGGCGCGTCGATGTCCGTTTTGGGGTATTTCCTACTAACCTCTCGTAACTGTAAAAAGCCGATCTGCTACAGATCGCACCCACTCACCTCACGGAGATGACATGCGCAAGCTTCGCAACGCTGCCGTCCTGATCGCTGCAATCGGCAGCATCGGACTCGTGGGCGGCACCGCCCACGCGGACGGCGGCTACGGCGGCAAGGGCGGCGACCACGGCGACAAGTTCAACATCAAGCAGAGCAGCAGCTGCAGGTCGCACGACATGAACCTGGACCTGCTCGGCGAAGTCGGCCTGCTCGACGGTGTCCTGGGCAGCGCCCTCAACGGCGAAGGCAACCCGGGCGCCCAGGCCACCGACCAGGGCTCGACCCAGGGCTGCAACAACAGCGCCCTCTGACGTCTCTCCGGCGCACAGGCGCCGGACAGCGAATGGTCCCGGCACCCGGGCCTCAGGCAGGGCGCCGGGACCATTCATGTACGCCGGCGGTACTCCGCGGCGGCGAGGCTCGTGGCCGGACGTCTCAGGTCCCCGGTACCAGGAGCCGCTACAGACTTCACCACTGCACAAAGTCGATCTCTCACAGATCGCATCCACCTCACTTCGGAGATGACATGCGTAAGCTCCGCACGGCTGCCGTCCTGGTGGCCGCATTCGGAAGCCTCGGACTCCTGGGCACCGGCGCTGCCCACGCCGACACGGGCTGGGGCCACAAGGGCGGCAAGGGCGACAAGGGCGACACCTTCAACATCATGCAGACCGCCAAGTGCAGGTCGCACGACACCAACCTCGACATCCTCGGCGAGCTCGGCCTCGCCAACGGTCTCGGGGGCAACCTGCTGGGCGGCGAGGGCAATTCGGGAGCCCAGCAGACCGACCAAGGTTCCGACCAGGGCTGCAACAACACGTTCGGCGGCAAGTAGGACACAGCCTTCCCCGGTGCAGCTGCTCCGCCCGCTGCACCGGGGAATTCCATTTCCCCAGAAGGCCTGCCTGCCAGAAACGAAATGCTGGTCCGGGAACGATCCCGGACCAGCATTTTGCCGTTGGCGCTCAGAGGCCGATGTGCGGCTTCTTGAACCCCGCAGGCAGTTTGGCGGTGTTGGAGCAATCCATGGTCGTGCCGTCCTTGGCGGATTCGTCTTCCAGCAGTGAGTCGTTCTGAAGGTCCACGCGCGGCCGGTCGGCCATCGAGCAGTTCTGCTCCTGCTTCAGGACATGCGTGCCGTCCTTGTCGATGAACGTCTCGTTCTTTTGAACGCAGACGAAGTCGCCCTGCTTGGTGGTGTGGCAGTGGTCCGGCTTTCCCCCGGCGTACGCGTGTCCGGCGCCGAGGCAGATCGCGGCCAGACCTCCGACCAGTGCCGCGACGGCGGCAGTCTTCTGCGAAGAGAACATGTGCTGCATTCCTTTGGTGAAGGGGCTCGGGCGTGTGTCTGTGCCGTTGACCGGTGTCGCCCGGGCCGAGAGGTGCGGAAAGAAGGTGATCCTGGCGTTCGACGGTGGGACGGCCGTAGCCCGGACGCGCATGGTGCGTCCGGGCTACTTTCACCACGGGTTGTCGCTCAACAGATCGTGCACGGAGGAGCTGATGCGGAATCCGGAGGCCGGGTTCCTGCGCTCCTGAAGGAAACTCCCGTGGTGGCGCCGAGGGGATGAGACCGCGGTATGTCTTTACTGGTCGTCGTCGCCCTGCTGCTGGCCGTAGCCCTGGTCGTTGTCGCCCTGGTGCTCGCCGGAACCCTGCTCCTCGCCCTGGTGCTCGTCGGGACCCTGCTCGGGACCCTTCGCGGGCTCGGAGTACTGGGGCCCCTCCTGCTCCTCCTGCGGCTGGACGTAATCACGCCCGACGGCCAGGGAGTTGGCCGACGAGTTGGAGGTGGCGATGACGGGCACGTCGCCCTCACCGGCGAAGCTGATGCCGGCGCCGAGGGCGGACAGCCCCACGACCGCCGCCGCTACGACCGCAGCGCGCTGAAACTTACGCATGATGCAACCCTTTCTTGCCCAGGCATGCCGCCTGGATCGACTACATAGGGTGATCATATACACACCGTATGTAGCGATTTGGGATCTACACCACACATGTCGCGTCGGCGCACGGCGAGCCGTGCCACGGAGTGAGGAGGGCCGTCGGGAGGGTTCGGCCGTACGAGGCTCAGTGGAGCAGGTCAAGCGGCTCCCGGTCGCCGTCGGCCTCTGTCGGCGATTCGGATGTCCCGGCCGAGCAGGTCACCTCGGGCCCGAACCGCGTCGTGCCGTTGCCCGTGGCGGCCGGCAGCGTCACGGGCTGCACCCGCATGCAGGTCTCCTGGTGGGGGATGAAGCCGTCCTCGGGGATCACGCCTTCGATGTGCTGGACACAGCTGACGTTGCCCAGGAGGTCCCGAGTGCAGGTTCCCGGGCCACCTGCGGCGTACGCGTGTGTGACGCCGGCGGACGCCACGGCGAGGCCTGCGACGAGCCCCGAGACGGCCGCGATCTTTCTCCTGCTGAACATGTGATGTGTCCTTTTCGCGGAGGCCCGGGCATCGTCCGTTGCGGACGGCCGCGCCGGGCGCGGTCTGTGACACTCGGGCGGCCGGCCGGGTAGCCGGCCCCTTGGAGGCCGACCCGCCCGGATCCGCGCCGAGTGGCGCCACGATGACGCCGTCGACCTCAGTGAGTGAAGGCGCTGTAGTGCTGGGCGCTGTTGTACTGACCGCAGGTGGTGTCCAGGGTCTGGGCGAGGCCGAGCACTCCGACCGGGATGTTGCCCTCGGCCACCGTCTGCGGGCTGCACTCCTGGTAGGGGCGGTAGAGGTCGGACACCTGCGGTCCGTTGTCGTAGGTGTCGGCGGCAGCGGTGCCGGCGCCGATGGCGGACAGGCCGCCGGCCGCCACTGCTGCTGCGATCACGACCTGCTGAAACTTACGCATGGGTCCTCGGTTCTCCATCGCTTGTACATGAAGGCTGATTGCCTACCGTGACCAGACGGACACTAGCAGTAGCGGACCGGGGGGTTCCACAGCGTTCGTACGTGTCCGCGGGGGAACATGGGCCCGGAAAGCCACTCGTGGGCGCCAACTGGTTTCACAGCACGCCGGTTTGCCCTGCGGGACGCGCTGCGACGCGAGCTGACGGTATGTCAGATCCGGTGCGGCTCGCGTCAACCTGGGTGTACTCAAGGAGAGTTGCATCAGGACGACGACGCCTGCGCGACATGGAGGCGGCTGCGGACGGGCGCGGAGAGGATCAAGTCCCTGAGCCCCTCGACGTAAAGGCGCACGTTCTTGTGGGCGACGTCGGTGTCCGGGTAGCGGCAGGCGATCCACAGTCCCTCGGGCAGCCGGTTGACCCAGGCGCACACCTGGTCGCCGTACGAGACACGGAGCAGTCCGTACGCCTTCTGTTCGGCCCAGCGGGCCGCGCCGGGGATGAGGCGAGCGTCCACATACGAGATGATCGAGTACATGTCGGGTGACGTGGGGCGGAAGTCCGCACCCAGCAGCCGCAGGACCCGGGCCAGTGGAATCCGTGCCAGTGAACGATTGGCCTGCAACTCGGCACGGACCGAGGCGAGCGCCCCGTCGAAGTCCCGTGTCGCCCGTACTTCGATCGGCGCGCCGCCGACATACCAGCCCACGGAGTCCGACCACGCGGACTTCAGCCGGGTGTGGAACGGCACGACCGTGCGGTAGACCGGTTGGCCGCCGAGCTCATGGACGATCAGACTGGTCGCGGCCAGGACGCCCACCAGGCTGCCGCCGTAGGGCCGGCAATACGCCTCGAACGCGGCGGCCGCGTCGGCGTCGACGAGCGGCTCACGCACCAGCTTCTGAGTGGGCAGATCGCCACCGGGCCGCAGGCCGAGATCGACGGGGAACTCCGGAAGCCTTCCGTCGCACCGGCCGATGAACTCCCGCCAGCGCGCGACGATCGTGTGTGTGTCGTCGACGGCGTCCGCGTTCGCCCGCTCCTGCTCGCAGAAGTCGACGTAGCTGCCGACGGGTGCACTGACGACCGGCCGTCCCGTGAAGCGTGCCGTGTAGAGGTCGTGGATCTCGTCGGGGATGCGCTGGAGGGAGTAGGCGTCGACGTTGGTGTGGTCGAAGGCCAGGTACACACTGGTGGAATCGTCGCGGACGACCGCCGCGTAAATGAGATTGGGCCAACCGAGCGCGTCCGCCGCGGCGTCGAAACGGTCCTGCAGATATCGGATGAGCACATCTTCGTCGGTGAAGTCGCCGACCACCTCGCGGTGGAGCGTCACGTCGTCCTCGACGAGGGTGAACCGCTGCATCTCGTCTCTGGCCCATCGGAACCCGCTGCGCAGCGTCTCGTGGCGCAACGTCCAGTCGCGCAGCGCCTGTTCCAGTGCGTCGAGGTCGGCCCGGCCCGGCAGGTCGAACGCTGTACCGAGCCAGGTCGGCACGAACAGTCCGTCCTCGCGCACCGACCGCGCCGTCCTGATGTGCGACTCTTGGATGTATGCCGGCGGCCGCGGATCCGGCGGCAGCACTGCTGCGGCCGCGACGGTCGCCGGGCTGAACGTCCACTCGACGAGCCGTCCGGGCCGGACCTCGCAGCGCTGAATGTCAGAAATTCGCACAGTGGCGTCTCCTTCGCAGAAGACACAGGCTTGATCAAGGAGAAGCCGTGCGCGAGTGGTGTCTGCTGTGTCGTCGGCATTTCAGTGAAACGTGTGACACCTCGAACGATGAAGCGATCACCGCCGTTCCGCGCGCCATCCGCCGCGTGACGTCAAGGAATTGGCGTCGTTGAAACAGTGCGTTCCCGCGATCGGGCCCCGGGAGTTCGTGGCACGTCCTTCCCGGAGCCCGTGACGCACGGAGTGGACGCCGGTTGCCACTCGCCTTCCCCGTCAGCGGGTAGAGGAGACCACCGCGGCTACGGTCAATCGGTCGGCAGCAGTTGGTAGAGGGACTCCGGAAACGTGATCGGCCCCGTCTGCAGCAGATTGCCCAGGGGGTTCGGCTCATCGTCCGTGCCTCGGGCCCCTGCACCGTTGGCGAGTGTCTGTGCCTGAGCGTGGGAGGGGGACAACATCATGCAGGCTGCCACGGCGACGACCGCAGCCGGGATCATCATCTTCTTCATGGCTTGATCAACGACACTCGGCGCAATCGGTTCGGCAGACGAGATCGCCGGTTTCCGCGGGAGAGCGCGCATGTGCTCGTCGTACATCGACAACTCCCGTACCGCAGCTGCGGTTCACGCGGTTGCCGTACCTCGCTGCTGTACTGCTGCCTCCCCTCTCCTCTCCTTTCCCGTACAACCCTTCAGGCTCACCAGAGGTCATCTCTGGGCCCGCGCCCATGTCCTGGAGAGGAACCCATGTCCCGGCCCCACCACAAACGCTCCCGGCGTCCCGTCGTCCTGGGCGCCACCGCCGTCGCGGCCGCCCTGGCCGGTGGCCTGCTCATCACCCTGCCCGGCGGCGCCAGTGCCGCCGCGTCGGGCCTCGCCGACGACTTCAACGGTGACGGGTACCGCGATCTGGCGATCGGCGCCCCGGGTGCGGTCGCGGGCGGGAAGGCGAAGGCGGGCGCCGTGGTCGTCAACTACGGCTCGTCGAGCGGTATCAGCGCCGCACGCCACAAGACGACGTCGCAGAGTTCCTCCGGCGTGCCGGGCACCTCGGAGACCTCCGACCGCTTCGGCACCGAACTCGCGCACGGCGACCTCAACAACGACGGCTACGGCGATCTCGTCGTGGGCACACCGCTGGAGGACGTCAGCGGCGATGTCGACGGTGGTTCGGTCACGATCCTGTGGGGCAGCTCGTCCGGCCTGTCGGGTGGCACGGCGATCAGCGACCCGAACGCGTCGGGCCACGACCGGTTCGGCCAGTCCCTCGCGGTCGGCGACTTCACCGGTGACGGGAGGGCCGATCTGGCGGTCGGCTCCACCGGCAAGGACGTGTGGATCTTCAAGGGCGGCTTCACCAAGTCCGGTGGCGCGGCCGGGAAGCTGCGCTTCGACGCGCAGATCGAGTCCGGCGCGTTCCCCAGGGGCGCCGTCCAGCTGGCCGCCGGGGACTTCGACAACGACGGGGTGGACGACCTGGTGGTGGGGTCCTCCGCGGGCAACTTCGTCTACCGGGGCGCCTCGACCGGGCCCACGCTGCAGACCGAGGCGGGCCCGGGGTACGCGGGCGCGCTCACCGTGGCCGACTTCGACCGCGACGGGCACGACGACCTGGTCGTGGGCTCCGACTTCGTCTCCGTCACGGACCGGACGGCGAAGGGCGGCTACGTCACCGTGTTCTACGGCGGTACGGCGGGCGTCGACACCACTCGCAGCGCCGTCTTCAGCCAGGACACCGCGGGTGTGCCGGGAGCGGACGAGTCCGACGACTCGTTCGGTGGCGCACTCGCCGCGGGCGACGTCAACGGCGACCGCTACCCGGATCTCGCCGTCGGCGCGAGCTTCGAGACCATCGGCTCCGCGACCGGCGCCGGCAACGTCTGGGTGCTGCGTGGCAGTGCCTCCGGCCTGACGGGGAGCGGCGCCCAGTCCTTCAACCAGGGCACCTCGGGCGTCCCGGGCGCCAACGAGTCGGCGGACATGTTCGGCGACGTCATCCACCTCGCCGACCACAACAAGGACGGCCGCGCCGATCTGTCGGTGGGCGCGGCCGGCGAGAACAGCGACGACGGCGCCGTGTGGGTCCTGCGCGGCTCCACCGGAGGAGTCACGGCCACCGGCGCGGTGAGCTTCGGCGCGTCCTCCGTGGACATCGGGAAGTCGGGGGACGACCCCATGTTCGGGCGCGCCATGTCGGGCTCCTGAGCACGTAGACAGACAGCCGGAAGGGGGGGGGGGGGGGGGGGTGGGGGGGCCCCCCCCCCCCCCCCCCCCCCTCTCCCTTCTCCCCGTCTCCCGGTTTTGACCCCCCCCCAAACACGAACCGCGGACCCCACCCCCGTTCCC